>NZ_JBHSIR010000064.1:0-129977 GCF_042653605.1 Pseudonocardia sp. GCM10023141 | reverse complement strand
GGCGGCCCGCGCGCCCGCACGACCGGGACGGACCGGACGGGCGCCGCCGGGCCGGTCTCCGTCGAGCTGGCGGCGGCGGCGGGCGCACCGGCCGGAACCGTCTCGAGGGTCGCGACCGGGGCGGTGCCACCCGTCGCGGTCCCCGCGTCGGGGTGGGCGCCCGCTGCCCGCGCCCGCCGCTTGCCGCCGCGCTGCTTCTTGGCCGGGGCCGGCTTCGCCGGCAGCGCCCTGGTCGGGGTGCCCGCCTGCGGACCGGCCGGGGGCGCCATCCGCCGCGTGTTGAGCGGGATGACGGCCACGGTCGTGTCGTCGGTGCCGCCCAGCTCCCTGGCCGCGTCGAGGAGCTGGCGCACCACGACGGCCGGGTGGCGCAGCCCGGCGGTGAAGTCGATCACCGCGCCGAGCGACTCCGGCGTCGGGAACAGGTCCGACACGCCGTCGGTGACGAGGATCAGCAGCGCCGGCCCGCTCGCCTCGACCGTCCAGGTGCCGGCGTGCAGGGTGTGCCCGGAGCCGAGCCAGCGGGTGCTGACCGACGTCGGCGCCGCCGGGGCCCGGCCCTCTGCGGTGCGCGTGGCGGCGAGCGTGTCGTCGGTGGTGATCTGCTCGACGGTGCCGTCGGCGCGCACGAGGAGCGCCTGGCTGTCCCCCAGCCCGATCAGGTCGGCCCGGCTGACCAGCCCGCCGCCCGCCGCCGTCGACTGCGTGACGACGGCGGCCAGCGCGCTGGTCGCGTCGGCGACGAGCGCGTCGGGGGCCGGTGCGGTCGCCGCGTCGGCCGCCGCGAAGAGGGCCTGCGCGACCTCCGCCCCGGTGGCGGTGTCCGGGATACCGGTGAGGGCCCCGATGCCGGCCTCGACGGCGATCTCCGACGCCGGGCGGGCACCGACGGGCGTGCCCACCTGGTCGGCGACCATGGCGACCACCCGCTGCGGGAACACCACGCCGTCGACGGCGTCGTTGTTGCGCGGTCCGCGGCCCTGTGCGGTCCCGGTGGCCAGTGCCCCGTCGCCCCGGACCGTGATGCCGGGCGCGGCGGCAGGCGGCAGCGCGGGGGCGGCCGCACCGCCGAGCGTGGACTCGATGATCGCCTGGCGACGCTGGTGGTTGTCCCGGTTGGCGCCGATCAGCGCGGCCAGCCGCTTCTCGACCCGCGCGATCCGGCCGCGCACGATCGCGACCGGCCCGATCGACGCCCCGCCGAACGTCGCCATCCCGGTGTGCTGCAGCGCCGCGTCGGCACCGCCGGTCCGCAGCGTCGCCAGCCACCCGCGCAGCCCGGTGAGCTCGCCGGTCAGCTCCAGGATCTCGGCCCGCTCGCGCTGCATCTGCGCGTCGAAGCGGCGCAGCATCCGCAGCTTCGCGCGCCGCTCGGAGCCCGCGCCGTTGGCCGCGATCCGGGCGGCGAGCGCGCCGAGCATCCGGCGCAGCGGCCCCGGGACCACCCGCGCGACCGTGCGGACCACGAACCCGGCGACCCGGTGCAGCACGCGGCCGGGCGGGCCCTTGACCATGTTGGTCGTCGTCGTCGGGCCGCCCGCGGGGCTCACCTCGAGCGCCTGCACCGAGACGCGGTGTTCGCCGATGTTCGGGCTCACCTCGTCGGGCAGCCCGATCCCGCTGCCCGCCTGCAGCTGCTGGATCCAGTCCTGCCAGCTCCAGTGCAGGACCGCCCGGTCGAGCGCCAGCAGCCGGTTCACCAGCCGCCGCACCGGGTGGAACCCGACGAGCTTGGGCGACGATGCCAGCGGCGCCACCTTCTTGCCCACCACGACGAAGTAGATGAGGAAGAAGTTCAGCCGGACCGTCTCGTCGATCGTGACGAAGACGTCGAAGCGGCCGAGCAGGAACAGCCCCCACATCCAGTTGGTGGTCTGCGTCTTCTGCGCCAGCGTGGCGGCATCGAGGTTGGTCAGCGGGCCGTAGCTCGCGCCGGTGAACTTCAGCCGCACCCGGACGGTGTGGCCGTGGACGGGCAGCATCGGGAACGCGATCCCGGCCGTCTCCTTCACCGGTGGGACACCGCCGGTGAAGGCGCGGTTGTAGGACATGCCCGCCGCGAGCGTGACCGCGTCCCTGATCCGCTGCCACACCGAGCGGGCCGCGCCGGGGGGCCCGGCCGTGGCGGAGCGGGCCTCCCCGCGCCCGAAGAGCCGCTTGAGCGCCTTCGTCAGCTCGCCGCGCAGCTTGAGGTGCAGCAGTTGCGTGACGAACTCGGCGACGACCGGCCCGATGATCGGGATCTCCGCGATCAGGGCCTGCACGTAGGTCGGGTAGATCCGGTGCTCGACCTTGACCCGCACCCGGGTCTTGAGCGCCGACGCCGACCCCGTCCACAGGGCCTTCGCGATGCCCGCCACCCGTCCCGGCACCGCCCGCAGCACCGCGACGCCGTAGTGCACCGGGAACGGCAGGCCGTACCAGCGCGCCCGCAGCCAGATCCGCACCGGCCCGGGGGCGACGGTGACGGCAACGTCCGGCTGGGCGACGACCGTGCCGGGCACCTCGCCCGCCGCCCAGGCGCGGGCGAGTGCGAAGCCCGACCATGTCTCGGTCCAGGCGACACGGGCCCGGTCGACGAGCTCGCGCGCGATCCGGCCACGCTGCGGGGAACGGGCCGGGACCAGCGCGCCCCGTGCTGCCGTGCGCGCCGCCTCGATCCGGGTGAGCAGCTCGGCGGCGTGCGCGGCGTGCTCGGTGTCGGTGTGCGCGCGCGCCCCGGTGAGGTGGAAGTCCCGCTCGTGCGCGAGCACGTCGGCGAGCAGCCCGCGCCCCAGTGCCGACAGCTCGGCGTGCCGGGCGTCGACCATCAGGATGACGTCGACACCGTCGATGACGGCCGCGTAGGCGACGAAGCGGTCGGCGATCCGGGCGGCCCGCTTGCGCCGGACGCCGAGGTCGACCAGCGCGCCGATCAGCTCGTCGCGTGGAGTCAGGAGGAGCCGGACCGGCGGTGGCCCGCGGTTGCGCACCGGCTGCTGGGTCCGTGGCTGCGCGGCCGTCGCCCGTGCGAGCTGGGTGGTGGCGCGACCGAGCAGGTCGGCGTCCTTGCCGCTGAGGTAGCCCAGCGGTCCACCGGACCCGCCCGACCCGATACTGGCGATCTCGGCCTTGAGCGCCCTGATCCGCTGCCGGTTCACGATGCGTGCCGCGATCAGCCGCTCCCACCGGCGCTCCAGCGCCGCGATGCGCTTCCGGGTCCGGCTCCCGGTGATCGGGTTCAGCAGCGCCCGCAGGCGGCCGCCGGGGGTGCGTCGCGGACCGGCGAGCGTCGCCCGGATCGATGCCAGCGTGTCCTCCTGCCGGACGCGCTCGGCGAGCAGGCCACCGATCGCCCGGGTCAGGTGCTCGATCCGGGCCCGGTCACCCCGTGCCCGCCACCACGCGCCGACGGCTCGCAAGGGGCGCAGCACCGGCGCGGGCAGTGCCCGGCCCACGAGCCGTCCCAGCGCCGGCACCCACTTGCGCAGCCACAGGCTCGGCCCCTCGATCAGGTTGACGGGGTGGTCGGTCCGCTTCCACCGCAGGACGAGTCCCTTGAGCGAGAGCCGCACCTCGAACGCGTTCCACGGCTGGCCGGCGAGCCCGATGCCGAAGCCGAGCTGCCACACCGTGAAGAACCGCAGGATCGAGACGGTCGACAGGGCCCGGTCGTGGGCGCGCAGCCAGTTCAGCACCCGCCGCACGGGGTGCAGGCCGACCACCTTCGGTGAGGTCAGCCCGGTCACGGCCTGCTTGCCACCGAGCGCGTACTTCTGCGCGAACACCGCGAAGCGCAGGCCGAAGTGCGTCGTGAACTCGACGTTGGCGCGCGCGACCGGCAGCACGCCCAGCGGCCACTGGCTCGGGTCCGTGATCTCGCGGAAGGTGCCGACGGACTCGACGACCTGCCCGAGGAGCAGGTCGGCGCTCGCCCGGAACGACAGCTGCCCGTAGGGCGTGGTCCACAGCGGCACCGACGGCGCCGAGGCGAGGTTCACCGTGGCGGCGAACGCGCCCGCCCACTCCACGAGCCGGTCCGGGTTGCGGTTGCGGCGCCACGTCAGCTTCCCGTGCGGGAACAGCGAGACGTAGGTCGTCACCAGCGTGGCGAGCACCGGCCCGCCGATCGCCTGCAGCACCACGAACAGCACCACCTGCAGGACCGGTGTGTAGAGCCGCACCTCGTAGTCCACCCGCACCGGCCACCAGCCCAGGCCGATGCCCCGCACCGCCGCCGGCAGGCGGGTCAGCGCCGCCACCGGCTTCGCGAGCGCCGTGCGGATCGGCCTGCCGTGCAGCCAGCCGGCCAGCCGGGCGAGCGCCGTGAGCGGTCGCGTGAACACCAGGCCGCGCGCCCCGAGCAGGAACGCCGCCCCGATCACGGCGCGCTGGAACCGCGACGTGGGCGCCCGCGGCTGCGCGGGCGTCCAGAGCCGCTTCGCCGCGGCAGCGGCCCCGGCCACGACGAGCCCGGTGCCACCGACCGCGAGCGCGGGCACACCACCGTCGGCGACGGCGGCCCAGAGCCCGCCACCGACCATCGCGACCGCGCCGGCCACGCCGGTGCGCAGGCGACCCGACCACCGGCCGAGCACCCGACCCACCACGCGGCCCAGCCCGCGGAGCGCGACCACCGCGACGGCGGCACCGGCGATGATCCCGACGCCGCCTGCCACCTGCAGCAGCAGGTCGGTGGTGGTCGGCAGCGCGGCCACCGCAGCGGTCGTGGCGGCGGTGCCCGTGTGATCGATGGCCGCCGTCGCTCCGGTGGCGAACGCGGCCGGGGCGAGGCCGAGCACGAGCGCGGCGACGACAGTGACCACGGCGACTGCGCGCAGGACCGCCCGCGGCAAGGTCATTCGCGGCAGGGTCATTCGCGGCAGGGTCATTCGCGGCAGGGTCATTCGCGGCAGGGTCGTTCCAGGCCGGGTGGCGAGGCCGCTTGTGGCCATGCCGAGCAGAGCACCTGTCGCACCCACCATGGCGGTGGGGAGTCCGAACCCGAACGCCAGAACGGCGCCGGCGAGGAGGAGCAGGCGACCTGCCGGCGGCGCGCGGGCCTGGTTCGCCGAGCGGGCCGGTCGGTGTGCCACCGTGCTCAGCGCCGCCACCAGCCCCGCCGCCACCAGCGCGGCGGCGCCGATCGGCGCACCGGCGAGCCCGAGCCCGCCCGCCACGACCGCGGCGGTGGTCAGCGCCACCCCGGTCGCCGCGACCGTGCGACCGCGCGACGGCCCTGCGGTGCGGTCGGCATCGCGCCGGGTGGCCGCGGGCGCGTGCGGGGCGTCGCCGTGTCGGCTCCACACCAGCGCGTCGAGCAGCAGCAACGCCGTCGTGCGCGCGGTCGGTGCTGCCGGGATGGCGGCCGGGCCGACCCCGGCGTGCGCGGCGAGCACCGCAGCGAAGTTCGCGGCGGGCGACAGCGGCAGGTCCACGTCACCGAGCAGGACGGTGAGCCGGTGCAGGCCGTTGGCCACGCGCAGCTCGTCGAGGAGCTCGGCGGTGACCGGTTCGCCCGCGGCGGGCACCGGGCGCCCGGCGGCGAGCGCGAGCGCGCCGGCGAGCTCGCGGTGGCCCCAGCGGGGGTTCGCCGCCAGCGCGGCGCGCAGGTCGCGATCACCGCGTACCGGCCCGGTCCGGGTGGGCGCGTCGACCGCACCGAGCGCCGTGCGTACCGCCGCCAGGTCCTTGCGCGTGTGCCCGGCTCCGCGCAGGGTCTCGACGGTGCTGGTGGCGAGCTGCGTGATCGACGTGATCCCGGCCGTGGCGAGGCGCAGGTAGACCCGGTCGCGCAGCTCCGGGGCCAGCCGCGCCACGAGCACCTCGATCCGGTTCGTGCCGTTCCACAGGCGCGCCCGCTCGGCCGGGTGCAGGCCCGCCTCGATCGCGTCGAGCCCGGCGCGCACCCGCTCCCACGCCCCCGGCTCGGTCAGGTCGGTGCTCGCCAGCAACGCCTCGCGGGCGGCCTGCTCGGTACGCAGCGCACGCCCCGCACCGGCGTCGAGCAGTGCCGTGATCACCGTGCCGGGGTGGTCGGTGTCCAGGCTCAGCATCCGGTCGACGGCAGGCCCGTCGGTGCCGAGGATCGCGGCGATCTGCTGGGTCGCGTAGCCCTGACCGTAGGCCACGAGCGCGGCGAGCTCGGCGTCGTCGAGCCCGGCCAGGCGCGGCTGCTCCGACTGCACCGGCTCGTCGGGAACCGTTGCGGCGGACGGCGTGCGGCCCTGGTCCATCGCGTCGGCGACGTCGAGCACGGTGGCCAGCTCGGCCGGGTCCACACCGAGCCGCTGGGCCAGCTCCGACGTCCGGTGGAACGCCTCGGCGGCCCGCGTCGACTGCTCCTGGATCGCCAGTACATCGGCGGGGGTGAAGCTGCGCGCCCGCACCCGGCCGGCCGGGATCAGCTCGGCGACCAGCTCCGCGGCGGCCCGCACGTCCGGGTCGGTCAGCTCGCCCTCGACCCGGTACTCGGCGATGGCCTGCAGTTCCTGGTTCTGCACCGGCGTCAGCCAGGCCACGTCCCGGCCGTCGCGAGCCGCGTAGAGCGACGGCAGGTCGACGTCGAGCTCGTTGCGCGCCATGGTCGGCAGCGCGGCGGTCTCGGCCTCGGTGAGCGCCACCGCACCGGGCGTGGACCGGGCGGCTTCGGCGGCGGAACCGGTCGGGATCGCGCTGTCCTGCGTCGCGGCGAACAGCAGGCGGGCGGCCTCGGCGTCGGCACCGGTGAGCGCGACCGGACCGCGGTTGGGCAGCTCCGCGGTGGACCGGGCCTCGACCACGTAGTCGGTGCCGGCGGCACGGGGGGCGCCCGCGTCCTCGAGCGACCGGTACAGCCGGGAGACGCCGTTCTCGCCGCCGCGCCCGGTGCGCCCGCGCCACTGGAACTCGGTGCGCAGGTCCGACGCGCCGAGCCAGAAGGCCTGCAGGCCGCCGCCCTCGGTGTCGAGCAGCGCCTTGTACTGCGCGGTCTCGGTCCTCGCCTGCTTCGTCACCGCGCGCAGCGCCGCGTCGTACTCGGGGTCGCCCTTGCGCAGGCCGGGGTACTCGAGCCGCATGAGGACCCGCTCGGCCAGCCACGTCGGGTCGCCGCCGAGCTTGATGTCGACGCTGCGGGCCAGCATGTTGGTCGTGACGGTGACGCGGCCCGGCATGCCGGCCGTGGCGACCACGTGGTCGCGCAGGCCGAGCAGCTGACCCTCCGTTGTCATCAGCTGGTGCGAGATGCCGCGCCGCGTCAGCTCCGCGGAGTACTCGTGGGCCTCGCGCACCGACCGGGCGCCGACGACCACCGGGAGCCCGGCGGCGTGGGCCTGCTCGACGTCGTGCAGGGAGCGCTGGTGCTCGGCGGCGATCGTCGGCAGGTCCACCGTCTCGTCGACCCGCTTGACGGCGGTCTCCGGGGCGATGAACACCACGTCCTTGCCGTAGAGCTCGCGCAGCGCCCGCACGCCCTCGGCACCGCCGACGGTGCCGGTCGCACCGGCGAACGTCTTGCCCTTCATGAACTCCGGGGTGCTCATCGAGGCGATCGTCAGCGACGGCGTCCCGACCCCGGCCTCGCCGAGCTCGCGGAACTCGACGGCCTCCATGACGCCCAGGTCCCAGCGCTGCTGGGGGCGGGCGAGGCCACGCGGCTGGTCGACGATCCGGATGGACGGCAGCGGCCGCCCGTCGGGGCCGAACCCGTTCTCGACGAGGTAGTGGACCCCGCGCTCGAGCCCGTGGTTGGCGGTGAGCACGGCGTCCACCCACTGCCGCAGCCCGGTGTGGGCCTCGGCGGCGAGGTCGATGCCGTACGTCGTCCTGATGTGCTCGACCCCGGCGTCGGTGATCCGCCAGGTGGTGCCGCCGGCGTGCTCGAAGTGCCCGTTGGGCCTGCCGTCGGACGGGGGCGTCAGCTGCTCGGCGATGCCGGTGGCGCTGCGCAGCTCTGCAAGCGGCGGGGCCGTGTCCGGCGCGGGCCGGGCGAGCCTGCCGTGCGAGCGGGCCTGGTCGAACAGCGCGTAGTCGACCTCGTCGAGCAACCAGAAGTCGGCGTCGCGCGGCGCCTTCTGCTCACCGGTCGTGCCGCGCATCGTGTCGAAGCGGAACTCGTCGAGGGTGCTGACGACCAGGTCGGCCTCGTCGACCGTCGCCTTGGTCTTCGCGCTCAGCTCGGGGGTGTTCAGCTCGACCCGGAGCCCGAGCCGGTCGAGCAGCGGGCGGACCGAGCGCACGGCCGATGACCCGGCACCCTCGTCGAGGGTGATCCACTTGACGTGGTCGCCCTTGACGACCATGCGGGCCACCACGGCGAGGACCTCGCCGATCTCCTTGCCCTGCCCGGTCAGGTTCTGGACGACCGCCTCGTCGCGGGCGAGCGCCAGCGCCATGACGAGCTGGCCGTCCCAGACCGTCCGGCCGGCCAACAGCTCGGGGTGGCTCTCGGCGGCACGGCTGATGAGACCGATCACCTTCGGGTACGGGTCGGCCCCGCGCAGCGCCTTCCTGATCTTCCGCGCGAGCGCGGTGTCGCGGATCTCCCCACCGGATGCGCTCTTGCGCATCGCCTTGAGGTCCTTGCGGTAGACCCGTCCGGTCTCGGCGTAGCGCGCCTCGTCGGCCTTGCCGTCGAGCCGCACCGCATCGTCGGCAGGTTCGGTCCGCGGTTGCGGGCGCGTGCCGGCGCGTTCGGCCTCGAGCGCGGCCTGCGCGTCCTCGCGGGCGCGCTTTCCCTCCTCGTGGACCCGGATCCCCTCGTCGGTGCGGGTCTGCCCGGTCTGCCCGGTCTCGGGCCGCCCGGTGGGAGCGGGTGTGTCGGTACCTCGTCCGGTGCCGGTTCCTGGCCTGGTCTCCTCTGCGTTCGGGTTGCGCGGGTGGGATGTTCCGTCGTGCCCGACACCACCGGCGAGCTCGCCGGGTGCGGACGTGGTCGGGGTGCTCTCGACGGGCGGAGGCCCGCGGCTGCCGGCGCCGGACATCGGTTCGGTGGCGACGGCGTGCCCGTCGCTGGTCGGTTCGACGGTGCCGGCACCGCGTGCCGCGCCACCCGGGGGGTCACCCGCGCCCGGCTCGCCGCCGCCGCCGTGCGGCTCCGACGATCCGGTCGCGCGGCCGCTGCCGTACGACTCGACGGGCGGCGCCTCGTGGCCGGGACTGCCCGGAACGGGCGGGTCGGCAGGCGGCTGCGGGGTCTCGGGCGCGGGCGGTGCGTCGGGGCCCTGCGGCTGCCCGCCGGTCTCCGGTTCGGCGCCGCGTGCGGTGTTGCGCGACGCGCCGTCCCGGCCACCGTTGCCGGTGCCCGGCGCGCCGGGGCGACCGGTGTCGGGGGTGCCGGTCGGCGTACCCGTCTCGGCGCCCGCCTGCTGCGCGTTCGGGCGGGCCGCGGTCATCGGGCCGGACCGGACCGGCTCGGTCCCGGGGCGCGGCTGCCCGACGTCGGGGGCTGCCGGCCGGACCGCTGCGGGACGGGGGGCCGGCGCGACATCGCGCCCGCTGCCCGTTGCCGGCGGCACGCCGGTGCCGTTCTCGGTGATCGGCGACGTCGGGTCGACGGGGACGACCTGACCGAGCTGCCGGCCTCCTGCCTGCGGCGCCGCCTCGGGGATCGCCGCACCCGGTCGGGTCCCCGCACCGGCGCCACCCTCCCCCGGTGCCGCCACGATGCCGGAGCGGGCGGCACCCGTGCGAGCCTCCGTGGCCCGCTGCTCGGCGGCCGTGCGGGCCTCCGTGGCCCGCTGCTCGGCACCGGTACGAGCGTCGGTCGCCCGGTCGCCTGCCGCCGTGCGGTTCTCGACCGCCCGCTGCTCACCGGCGTCGGCGATCCGGTTGCCGGCCTGCGGGTCGGTCACTACGGCCGGCTCGTCGGCCTCGGCCACGCGCTCCTGGCCGGCCCGGTCCTGGGTCGCCCGGTCCTGGTTCTGGGCGAGCCGGTCGGTCCGACCGTCCCGCGCCGCCGCAGCCCGGGCCGCCGCAGCGGTCTCGGCCTCGGTGGCCCGCTCCCCGGCAGCCTGGCGGTTGCCCTCGGCCGGGAGCTCCGCCGCCGTCACCCGCTCCTGACCACGCGCCTGCGTCTCGGCCAGCTGATCGGCCTGACCCTGCCGTGCTGCCGCGGCGCGGTCGCCGGAAGCGGTCGCGGCGTCGTTCGCCCGCTGACCGGCAACCTCGCGGTTGTCCGCCGCCTGCCGCTCCGCGGCCGTCACCCGCTCCTGACCACGCGCCTGCGTCTCGGCGAGCTGATCGGTCTGGCCCTGCCGCGCCGCGGCGGCGCGCTGGGCCGCGACCTCGCGGTTCTGGGCGGCACGCTCCGCGGAGGTCTGGGGTCGCTGCGGCGCCACGGCGTCGGGTGCGTCCGGACGCGGCGGCCCGGCCGCGGCCCGGCCCTCGCCCGCCACCGGCTCGGCGCCGGTGCGGGGACCGGTACCGAGCTCTCCGGAAGCAGGCTTGCCACCGAGGCCACCGAGGCCACGGGTGGCCCCGGTCACCTCGGGGAGCTGCGGTGTCATCGGCGCCTCGGGCAGGCCGCCGGGGCGCGGGGTCGCACCCGGCGCGGTGGCCGGCTCCGACATCGGCCGTGTCGTGGCGCCCGCGGACCCCACCGTCTTGCAGCCACCGGGACACATGCCGGGGAACCTCTTCAGCGCGACGCCCTGGATGCGCCCCTGCCCCAGCATCGCCACGTTCAGCGCCAGCATGCCGCCGGCGGCCCACTTCTCGCCGGCGCTCATCTCGTTGCGGTGCTGCCACAGCTGCACACCCGAGTCGACCATCCCGCCGCCGAAGGTGCCGACGGCCCCCCAGTTGGCCACCCGGCCCGCGGTGGCGAACCGCGCCGCGACAACGGTGCGCGACGCCGCGGAAGCCACGTTGCCCGCCTCCGCAGCGGTGGTCGCCCCCTTCGCCGCGCCCGAGGCGATGCCGCCGAGGCCCAGCGTGGCGACGGTCAGGATGTTGCCGCCGATGGTGATGTAGGCAGCGCGCGCCGCGGGGTCGGAGAAGCTCGTGCTCTGGCCGTGATCCGACCGCGCGTTCAACGTCTGGACGGCGTCGACGGTGGTGTAGGCCGCGGTGCCGACCACGACGGTCGCCCCGGCGATGAGCGCCACGGTGGCCGCCGTGCCGGTGCCGGCCGTGCCGACGGCGATGGCGATGCCGCCGACGACCATCGCGCCGGCCGCGACCCAGCCCTTGGCCTTGTCCCAGCCGGAGATGTGCCGCCCGTTGTCGCGATCGAGCGCGAAGTCGCCGGTGGTGTCCGACCAGTCCGACGGCGTGAGGATCCTGGTGTCCTCGTTGAAGAGCTCGTTGTGGTTCTTGAAGTCGTTGCGGTCGGAGTAGTAGTCGCCGTTCTGGTCGACGTAGGTGGTCTTGCCGTCCTTCTCCACCCGGTAGATCGGCGTCCCGGCGGCCTCGTGCGTCTTCGGGTCCTCGAACATGACGATGAACTGCGTCGCCTTGCCGTCGCCGATGCGATCCTTGATCTTGCCGTCGAGCTTGCTCACGTCCTCCGGGGTCAGCGGCTGGCCCCCGAGCCTGGCGCGCACCATCTCGTCCGGGGTGCCGCGGGAGGCGAAGTCGGCGCGGCGGTCGGCCGCCGTCTTCCCGTTGGGCACGTCGCCCTCGAGGCCGCCCTGGTCGAAGAACTTCTTCTGCAGGTCGTCGGTGACGTGGTCGTAGGCGGGCTTGTTGATCGCCGAGTTGAGCACGCGGACCATGTCCGCCCGGCCCGACGACGGCAGCGCGAGCTCGCCGAGACGGTTGTCCGGGCTGCGCGAGCCGATGTCGCGGGTGACCGTCTGGTAGTTCAACTCCCCCAGCACGCTCAGCGTGCCCAGCTGCGTCGCGACCTCCTTGTCGTTGGGGTTGCTGGAGTTCGCCAGCCGGCCCGCGACCGCGTCGACGCGGGTCTGGAAGTCGTTCCAGTCCTTCGCCTGCTGCGCCATCTTCGGGTCGTTCGCGTAGGCCAGGAACGCCGCGTCGTCCTTGCGCAGGACCTCCGACCCGGCCTTCGGCGCGCCGGGCAGGTCCCTCGTCAGCGCCACGACGTTCTCGTTGATCGCCTTGATCGCCTTGTTGCCGTCGTCGAGCGGCTTGGCCTCGGCCTTCAACGCGTCCAGATCCGCCCGGGTCGCGGTGCCCGCCTTCTTCTTCGCCTCGAACGAGGCGATGTCGCGGTCCAGGGCCTCGTTCGGGGCGAGCATCGCGTTCTTGCGTCCCACGACGCTCAGCGACAGGACCTCCGCGGCGTCGGCACTGGACTGCTGGTCGGCGGTGAGCTTCACCTTGTTGCCGTACGCGTCGACGGCCGAGCCGTCCTTGTCGACGCCGAGGTCGGTCTGCAGCTTGGTGCGCGCACCCGGCAGGTCCGACGCACCGAGCTTGCCGGGCAGGCCCGGCTCGAGCCCGACGCCCTGGTTCTTCGCATCGACCAGCGGCGACCCGCCCGCCATCTGGTCGAGGCCGTTGACGATGCCCCGGTTGACGTCCATGCGCCGGGCCCGGGCCTGCTGGGCGGCGATCAGGTCGAGCTCGGGCTTTAGCGCCGCCTTGTCTCGATCGCTGAGGCCACCGTCCTTGCTCGCCGCGTCCACCTTGTCGACCGCGTCGAGCAGCTTCTGCCGATCGCCGTTGGACCGGACGTTGTCGAACTGCAGGTCGGCCTCCGCGTTGGCGGCACGCGCGGTCGCGAAGTCCTTGTCGACCTGGGTCAGCGTGGGGAGCGAGCGGTCGTAGCGCTGTTTGTCGTCGGGCGACAGCGCCGCGTACTGCCGCGGGGTCAGCGGCGGCAGCGAGTCGCCCTCCTGGTACCCGGGCAGGTTGGCGGCGATCTTCTTGTCCGTGTCGGTGCCGAGCGAGGGCCGCTGGTAGGTCGGGTCGATCAGCAGCATCCAGGAGGCGTCGACGTCGCCGCGCCACTTCGTGGTGTGCGCCGCGTCATTGGTGACGCAGGAGCCGGCACCGCCCGGACCGCAGGCCCCGCCCCGGTTGGAGCCGTCGGCGTTGCGGTACAGCAGCACCGTGGCGACGCCGTTGCCCCCGCGGGTGTCGCCCTCCCGGTTCTCGCCGGAGCAGGTGCCACCGGCCGATCCCGGGTGGCAGACCGCGAAGCCGCCGTTGCCGTCGGCGTCGCGGTAGCCCTGGGTGAAGGAGCAGTCCTTGCCGGTGCACTGCTGTGCATCGCCCTGCGGCGTGATGCTGGTGACGGAGCCATCGGTCAGCATGTGCGCCGCGAAGTAGCCGTTGGGCGTCTTGCTGCCCGGGTTGCCGGCGAACACGTCGGTCATCTCGCACCGGCCGTTGCACTGGTTCTTGGTCGGGTCGAGCTGGTTGTAGGCGCCGGGCAGGCCGTTGGTGCAGACCTCCTTGCAGTTGGCCAGGTTCACCTTCGCGTTGCCGGGCACGGTCTCGACGCAGTGCCCGACGCAGCTGAAGCTGCCGCCCTTGCCCTCGGCAGTGGGTGTGACCGCGACGAGCCGGTTGCTCGCCACGTCCTTGTCGTAGCCGAGCAGCAGCAGCTGGTTCTCGATCTTCCGACCGTCCGGGAAGGCGATGTAGCCGGTCTGCCCGCTCACGCTGTAGCGGCCCTGCTGCATGGTGCCGGCGGTGTCGATACCGGGCGTGGTCAGCTCGGTGCGGCCTGCGGTCTGCCCGGGCGCGGGCTTCTGGGGGTTGAGGTTGAGCGTGCCGAACGTCGGCTGCCCCGGCAGGCCGTCCCCGTTGGCCTTGACCTCGACACCCTCGGCCGACTTGAACCACCCGGCGCCGTTGAAGCTGACCATGGCAGGGGTGCCCTGGTTGTTGCGCGCGACGAGCGTGGCGTCGGCCGGTGTCCCGGGCGATCCGTAGATCTTGAACTGGTCGGTCTGCTTGCCGTTGCTCAGCGAGCCCGAGCACCCGTCCGGGCACGTGGTGCTGAACCGGCCACCGCTCGCGTCACCGTAGTTCGCGTGGTGCGGACCGGTGTCCGACGGCGGGTTCACCCGGCCGAACGGGCCGGAGGTGTCGGCGTAGGTGACGGTGCTGCCCGAGTAGCCGTCGGTGATGGTGCCGCTGGAGTCGACCCAGCCGCGGCCATGGCCCTTGTCGTCGCGGTAGCTGCCGCCACCCTTCGGGTCGACGACGACGTCCTTGCTCGGCTTGCCGTCGGCGCCCTCGGTCGGGACGGTGATGGTGACCTTGCCGTTCTTGTCGGCGGCGATCGTCTGCCCGTTCTTGCCGTCGATCTTGCACGGAGCCGCGCACGGGGCCTGGGCCACCGGGGCCTTGTCGGTCGGGTCGCGCAGCGAGAAGGTGCAGGTGCCCTTGTCGCAGTTGCCCTCGGCCCCGACCTGGTGCTCGCCCAGCTTCTGGTCGATCCACTTGCCGTCCGGCGTCATGATCCCGGCGGCCACGTACTGGTCGTGCAGCGACGCCGCGGTCCGGACGAAGCCGAACGACGTGCCGTCCTGGTTGAAGTTGGCGCAGTTGCCGGTGTAGCAGCGCGCACCCGCGCCGCCGCCGTCCCTCGGGTCCTTGGCGACGGCGTAGGCGATGACGCCGCAGCCGCCGTTGCCGCTGCCCGAGCAGGTGCCCTCGCCGTGGGCGCGGTAGTAGCCGCCCGGCGCGTTCATCGTCGGTGCGGAGTTCGCGCCGACGTCGTCGGCCTCGGCGTGCGCGGTGTAGCTCGCGCTGCAGTTCGCGGCACCCGAGCAGGACGCCCCCGCGTAGGCCTGGTTGCCCTTGGCGAAGGCCTGCGCGGACACCGACACCCCGCCGCCACCCATGCCGCCACCGCCGGAGCCGTGCGCGGCGGCGTGGGCCCACGAGCCGGTGGCGGGGTCGGATGCCGACGCCGAGGCCGATGCCGAGTAGGAGTGGCTGCAGCTGGTGCCGGCAGATCCCGTGCAGGAGGCGGAGGCCGCGGCGTAGCCGGGACCGCCGCTCGCGCTGGCGCTGGTGGCGACGTTGCCGCCGCCGAACGTGCCCCCGCCGTGCCCGACCGCATCGGCCCGCGCTCCCGGCGCGCTCGCGTGGCTCTCGGCGCGGTAGGAGTACGAGCAGCTCGAGCCCTCGCTACCGGCGCACGAGGCACCGGCCTGCGCGGACCCGTTGCCACCGGCGGCCATGGCGCTGGTGGCCGCCCAGCCGCCGCCGATCGCGCCCTCGCCGTGCCCGGTGGCCGTCGCGCTCGCGCCAGGGGCCGACGCGCTGCTGTGCGCCCGGTACGCGTAGTGGCATCCGGAGCCGGCGCTGCCCTGGCAGGCCGCCGACGCCATGGCGCCGTCGGCAGTGGTGTCGGCGACGGCGTTGGTGCCGCACCAGCCCGAGCCCGCAGCGCCCGCTGCACCGCAGGAGGCGCTCGCGGTGGCCGTGTTGCCACCGGTGGTGCTGGCCATCTCGCTCTTCGCCGAGAAGCTGTGCGTGCACGTCGAGCCGTCGGTGCCCGCGCACGCGGCCGTGACCTGCGTGCCGTCCTTCGACGCCCCGACCCGGCCGGACCCGGCGCACTGGCCGTCGGCGCCCGCGGTGCAGTCGGTGCGCGACGTCGCGGTGTTGGTGCCGTTGCCGCCCACACCCGCGGCGCTCGCCGTGCCCTCGGTGTGGGTCGTGCAGGCGGTGCCGGTGCAGCCCGCGGTGACCTCGGCGACGTCGGGGCCCGCGTAACCACCGGTGCCGGCCTGGCAGGCGCCTGCGGTCGCACAGGCCGCGGTGGCCGTGGCGGTCACCTTCGCGGCGCCGGTGGCCTCGGTCTGCGAGGACGCCCGCGTGGCACAGCCGGCCGTGCTGCCGTCGGTGCAGGTCGCCGCGACCGACGCGCTCGTCGTCGCGAACCGCGCGGCCTTGTCGGTGCCGGGCGCGGTGATCGCCGAGGTGGTGCCCGCGCTGATCTGCGCCTGGCACGCGGTGGTGCGGGCACAGCGGGTGTCGCCCTTCGCCGTGCTGTGGCTCAGCTCGCCGCGCGGGCCGGCCGTGACATCGGCGGATCCGGTGAGCGTGGCCGTGCAGCCGGCCTCGGGGCAGTCGGCCCGGGAGGAGGCCTGCGCGCTGCCGGAGAACCCGGGGATCGGCTTCGGGTCCTTGTCCTGCGTCTGGCCGGCGTTGCGCACCGTTGCGGTGGTGGCCGTGCTCGCCACGCCGCAGCCCGCGGCCGTCGATGTGCAGGCGGCGGTGGTGTGTGCGGCACCGGGGGCACCGGCCGTGTCGCCCGTGGTGGCGGCCCGGCAGCCGGCGCCGGCGCACTGCGCTGCCGCGGAGGACTGCGTCATCGTGGCCGGGGCGTCCGTCACCGGCTTGCGCGCCAGTGCCGCCGCGTCCGTGGCCGCGGTCCCGGCCGCCTTCGCGGCAGCAGCCGCGTCGGTGGCCTGCTTCTTCTCCTGCGCCGTCGCACCCGTGCGGGCGGCGATCTGCGCAGCCTGGTCTGCGTCCTGCTTCGCCTGCGCGGCCTGCTCGGCCAGCTGCGTGGCGTTCGTGTTCTGCTGCTCGGCGACCATGTCGGCGACGACCTGGCCGGATCCTGCGGTGGAACCCGTCTGGACATGGCAGGCGCTCGTCCCCGAGCAGCTGCCGGACGTGGTGGAGGTGCCCTGCCCCGGGGGGCCGCGGGCCCCGTTGGCGCCGTTCGTCGACGTCGGGCCGTCGTTGCCCGCTGCGGTGGTGCGTGCGGTGCCCGTGCAGCCGGCGGCGTCGCCCGCACAGTCGAGCGTGGCGTTGGCCATCGTCCACGAGGAGGCCCCCGCGACGGTCGGGCCGCCGCTGTTCGCGCTCGAACCCGGGGCCGTCGGGGCCGGCGGGGTCGCGGGCTGGTCCGGGCCGGGAGCCTTCTTGCCCTGGTCGGCGGGCTCCTGCGGCTGGTCGCCGGTGGTGCCGGAGGTGACCGTGGCGTTCTGCGTCGACCGGGCCTGCACCAGCGGGGCGATGCTGTTGGCGTCGGGCCCCGACGAGGCACCGGAGTTCGTCACCGCCTGGCACCCACCACCCGAGACACCCTCACACGAGCCCTCGCTGTGGGAACCGCGCGGATCCGGCGACACCGACGGATCGGTCGCGGTCGCCGCGCTCGTCACCTTGCCCGAGCACGCGCTCTGACCCTCGCAGGTCAACGCCGCACCCGAGGCCGACGCCGCCGACGGGCCCGTACCCAGCCGGGCAACGTTGGTCTTCTGCTCCGGGCCCGCCATCGCCAGCGCCGAACCGGGACCGGTCGAGGCGTTCGACACCGACTGCACCTGGCAGCCACCCGTGCCACCCGCACAGCTCGCCGTGCCCTCCGACGTGCGCGGCCTGCCGCCGTCAACCGCGCCGTCGAAGGCGGTGGTCGAGGTGTGGACCGTGCCCGAACAGGCCGCGCCCGCGGCGCAGTCGACGCTCGCACTCGAACTCGACATCGACGTCGGCCCACTGGTGGGCTGACCCGCCGCCGGCTTCCCCGTGGTCGGGTCGATCACGATGTAGTCCGCAGCGCTGGAGGCCTTCGACGACGACGCACCCTGGCAACCGCCACCGGTCACCGTGCAGTCCGACGCCGACGAGGTGCCACGCGCCGCCGGCGACACCGCGGTGTCACGGGCGCTCGTGGCGGTCGTCGTCGAGCCACCGCACGCGGTGGTGCCACCGGTGCACTGCACGCTCGCGGTCGCCTCCGACACGCTGGCCGGGCCCGACACCGCCTTGACCCCGGTGACCGGGTCGACCGTGGTGGAAGCGGCCCGGTCGGCGACGTTCGTGGTGGTGCCGGCCCGGCAGGAGGCGCCGGTGCCGTGCGCGGTGCAGTCCGACGTCGCCGTGCTGTCGCGGACGCCCGTGATGTCGCCGGACGCGGACCCCGAGGTGGTGCCCGAACCGCTACCCGTGCAGGTGGCACTCGCGCAGTCGACAGCGGCAGCGGCGGTGCTCGCCGCCGTCAGGTCGCGACCGGCCGCGACGGCGGGCTTCGCGGTGCCGTCGGCGGCGTAGGCGACCTGCTCGGCTGCCTTCTGGCTGTCCCCGACCTCGGAGGTGGACTCGCTGGAGCAGCCGCCCGCGGTCGCGGTGCAGCGCGTGTCGGCCTTGGTCTCGCGGACGGCCGCGGCGTCGCCCGCCTTCGCGGCAGGCGCGGTGACCTTGCCCGTGGTGGCCGTGGTGGCCGTGCCGGTGCAGCCCGCGGTGTCGCCGCAGTCGACGTGCGCCGAGGTGGTGCTGCGCGCACCGCCGGCACCGTCGGTCGGGGCGGCTGGGGCACTCACCGGGGTGGTGTCGAAGAACGAGCGGCGGGCCGCCTGCTGCGCGGTCACGGGGTTCTCGGCGACGGTGCTGCTGGCCGCGTCGCACCCGCCTGCGGTGACCGCGCAGGTGGCCGTGCCCGAGCCGGCGCGCGCCGTGTCGGCGGCAACGCCGGTGGCGTTCGCCTTCGTCGCGGCGTCACCCTTGCCGGTGCAGCCCTGCTGCGATCCGCAGTCGACCTGGACCGTGGTGTCGGAGCGGCCCTCGTCGCCACCCTCGCCCGCGGCCGAGCCGGAGTGGGCCCGGCAGCCGCCCGCAGCAACGGTGCAGTCGGCCGCACCGTCGGTGGTACGGGCCGGGGCGGCGGGCGCCTTGTCGGCAGTGGCGGTCTTGGTGGCGGCCTTGGCAGCGGTGGCGGGGACCGTCGTGCTGGTGGCGCCCGACTTCGTGGTGGCCGCACCGGAGCAACCGGTGGCGCCGTCGCCGCAGCGGGCCTGCGCGTCGGCAACGGCCTGGCGACCCTCGTCGAGCCGCACCGAGGTCGAGAGGTCGCAACCGCCGGTGGTGGCCTGGCAGTGGCCGGTGCCGCTCCCCGTGGCCTGCTGGTTGTCGGGGGCCTGCTGGTCGTCAGCGGCAGGTGTGCGGTTCGCCGCCTGCTTCGCCGCGGGCGGTGGAGTGTTGCGGGACGCGCCGGTGCTCGCCGCGTCACAGACCCCGTCGGCTGTGCGGCAGCCCGCGTCGGCACCCGCGCGGTCCGACACCCCGTCCACGCTGCAGCGGCCCGTGCACGAGACGGTGGTGGACGTCTTGTCCGCGGAGCCCGGTGCCACCGGCCCGCTGGTGGCGCCCTTGCAGCCGCCGGAGTCGGTGGCGCACGCCATGCCCGCGCCGTTGGTGGTGGCCTGGCTGTTCTGACCGCAGTCGCCGGCACCGGTGCCGAGGGTGCAGGACGCGTTCGCCGTGATGTCGCCCTTGCTGGTGGTGCTCGTGCAGCCCCGGTCGGCGCCGGTCAGCACGCACGACGCCGAGCCCTTCGTGTCACCCGACCCGGTTTCGACCCCGCATCCGGAGGAGACCCCGGCCAGCGCGACGCACCGGTCGCTCTGCTCGCCGCTCTTCGTCGCGCTCACCGAGCCGCACTCGACGAACACCCCGCTCGACCCGCATCCCGCGACCGAACCGTCGCCGTGCGGGCCGTCCTGCGAGACGGTGTTCGGAGCGCTGCGGTCGGTGGCCTGGCGCAGCTCGTCGGTGGCCGCGTAGACGTCGGCCTTCTGGTCCTCGTACTTCGCCACGTTCTTCTGGTGCGCCGCTGCGGTGACCTTCCCGGCGGCGACCTGCTTCTTCTCGGCGTCCAGAGCGGCCTGCGTCTTGTCCAGGGCGGCCTGCCCGTCGACGACCTGGTCGACCAGCTCCGCCCGCTGCGGATCAACGGCCTGCCGATCGGTGGCGAGCTGCTGCTCGCGCTTCTTCTGCGCGGCCTCGTGCTTGGCGTAGTCCGCCTCGGTGACCTTCCCGGCGGCCACCTGCTTCTTCTCGGCCGCAAGATCCTTCGCGCCCTTGTCGGACGCGATCCGGTCGGTGAGGAGCTTCTCGGTTCCGGCCGGGTCGTCGCCGTAACCGCCGTACCGGTAGCCCGCGTAGCGCGGGTCGTCCGTGATGGATCCGGCGATCAGCGAGCCGTCCCGCGGGGGTCCACGCGAGGCGGTGGTGCGGCCGGTGCCCGGCCGGGTGGCGGCTGCGGTGCCCTTCGGGGCAGTCGTTCCCGCTGCCGTTCCGGTGGCCTTCACACCACCCAGCAGGGCGACCGCCAGATCGACTGCGGCCTTCGGCGCGCTCTTGCTCGACAGCACCTTCTGCAACTCCGGCGCCGCCTTCTTCGCCAGCCGCTCCACATCCGCGGCGCAATCCGCGCCACGGCAATCCGAAACGGTGCGGAGCAATTCCTGCGACGCCGATCCCGCGTTCTTCGCGAGCTTCTGCGCCGCCTGCCGGACGGGCGCGGGCAGCGCCGCCACGAGCCGGGCCACGTCCTTCGGCGACGTGGTCGCGACGGCCGGCTTCGCGGCGGCAGCCTTCCCAGTAGCGACCTTCGCGGTTCCGGCCGTGCCCGTGGCCGGCTTCGGGGCCTTGTCGAGTGCGCCGGCAACGGCCCTGTCCGCCTGCTGCCGCACCTCGGCGGGCAGCGCGGCGGTCGCGGTGCGCACGAGCTTCTCGACGGTTCCGCGCACCGCGGCGGGCACCTTCGCCGCCGCCTGTGCCGCCGACCGTCGATCACCCTGCGTGACGGCCGACGCCGCTCCGGTCCGATCCGCGACGGCGTCCCGGATCACCTTCTCGAGAGCATCGGCGTCGACGTCCTTGCCGCCGGCGGCGTTCCGCACGGCCTCGGTGACCGAGTCCGTGATCCGGGCGGCCGAAGTCTTGTCACCGGCCTTGGTGCCGGCCTTGTTGCTGACCTTGTCGGTCACCGCGGCAACGGTTGCCTTGGCCTTGTCGACCGCCTTCGTCGCCGCCGCCTGGGCCTTTGCCGCAGCCGCCTGGGCCTTTGCCACAGCCGCTTCGGTCTTCGTGCGAATGTCGCGGGCGAGCGCGTCGGAATCGACAGCGGGCTTCGCCGTGGGGGTGTTCGTAACGGGCTTCTTCTCGGCGGGCTTCTTCTCGGCGGGCTTCTTTTCGGCGGGCTTCTTCTCATCAGGCTTCGCGGCGGGCGCCTTCTTCTCCGCGGGCTTCGCGGCGGGCGCCTTCGTCGTGTCGGTCTTCTTCGTATCCGTAGTGGTTGTATCCGTAGCGGTCGTGGTCGCCGCATTCGTGGCCGGCGTGGTAGCCGGTTCCTTCTTCGCGGGTTCCTTCTTCACCGGTTGCTTCTCGACCGGATCCGTGGTGCCGCCACTCGTCGGTACGGGCGTCTTCTTGGTGTCCGTGCCGGAGGGCTTGTTGTCATTCCCGGAGGGCTTGTCCTTGCCTCCCTTCGACGCGCCCTGGGACACGAGAGCCACCGGAGCAACCACGGAGGCCGATGCCGGCGTCGCGAGGAACACCGCGCCGACCCACATCACGACCACCGCGCCTGCGGTGCCGAGCAGGCACCGCAGCGCCCACCAGATCCGCTCGGCGAGAGACATCCGCAGGCGCACGGCAACGCACACGGCAGGGCTGAGGCCCTCACCGTCGTGTGCGGATTGCCGAAACACAGGATCTCCCGGGTTCGCGTGATCGAGGCTCGTTCAGCGGCCGGACCGGCCGCGAGAGCTGAAGTCGACATGCCTGAAGGCAGCTGGTGAATGCGCGTCGCGCCAGCGGCAGCGACCCGCAGCCGGACGGTCGTCTGCACGCCCGGCGGTCCTACGGTCCTTCGGCCTTGCTCCAGCGGTGGTACACCTTGCTCCCGGCGTCCGGAGAACCGTGTTGCGCTACGTCAGCAACGCGGTGGACCGATCGCCGTGGCCGACCCCGGAGGATCAACCGGTTCGAACGCTAGCAGAGCGGCGGCCCGGTTGTCCTCCCCTTCGCGCCGACTCTTCGCTCTCCCACGATCAAGATGCGGCAGACCCGGAGACGCACGCAGCGGCCCGCCCGGCAAGCTCCGGCATCGGTGCAGCACAGCGGGCCGCCGACCCCGAATGCCCGACCCATCGATCCCGATCCATGATCGTCGAACCGGACCCCCGATTCGGTCTCAGCCGCCCAGCGGACCCGATCCGGCGATCCCGAAATCGTCGGCGACCAGTGCCGCCAGTTCGAGGAACGCATCGGAGGTGGCGGGGCGCAACCGGCCCAGTTCGATGCGACCGCCGGTGGCCAGATGCGCATCGTGCGGGATCTCGACCACGGCGCGGCACCGCGTTTCGAAATGCTCACGCAGGCGCACCGCGTCGATCTCCTTGCTCGTGCGGTCGCGGGAAAGGACGACAACACCACGGGCGACGGCCTCGTGATGGCCGTGCGCCTCGAGCCAGTCCAGCGTCTTGCTCGCGCGGCCCGCACCATCGACGGTGAGAGAACCGACGATGACCAATCCATTGGCGAGAGCGAGCGTGCCCTCCATCGCGGAATGGACGAGGCCGGTGCCCGAATCGGTGATGACGATGTTGTAGTAGCGCGTGAGCACCGCGCACACCTGCTCGTACTCCTGGCGGCTGAACGCCTCGCTCATCGCGGGGTCCTGCTCGGACGCCACGACCTGGAGACGGCCCGCGAGGCTCGTGTAGCGGGCGACGTCGGGCAGCGCCTCGATGTCGTCGATGTGCTGGAGCAGATCACGGACGGTCACGTCGATCTCGCCGGTGAGCCGGTCGGCGAGGGTGCCTGCATCGGGGTTGGCGTCGAGCACGACCACCCGGTCACCGCGGTGCTCGGCGAGCATCAGCCCCAGCACCGCCGACACCGTGGTCTTGCCGACCCCACCTTTGAGCGACGTGACGGCGATCTGGTGGGCGCCCGGCAGCTGTCGCCGGGCCCGCAGCGTCAGCTCGTGGCGCCGCTCCTCGGCCGGGCCCGGCCCGGGGTTGATGACGCCGCCGCTGGCCGTGAACACGGCGCGCCGCCAGCCCCCGACCGGCTCGGCCGGCCGGGGCCGCACGATCGTGAAATCGGTCAGTTCCGAGACCGGACCGGGGTCGACGACCGCAACACGACCGCTTGCGCCGGGACGCAACGGGATGGTCTGCGTCGTTCCGCGTGCTTTCTTAGGCATGGTCGCTCACCTGCATGGCCACTTTCGACTTCCCCCGGTTCGCATTCTCGGCCGGCACAATTCGGCGGCGTTGTCGCGTTCGGCGATCATACGCACTCACCGCCCGCGCCACCCGCTCCGAGCATCGGCGCGCGGCGTGGTTCAGAGGTGCGCTGCCACCAGTTCGCTGCGCGCGTCGTTCAGGTAGCGGTCCAGCAGCATCGCGGCCTCGTCGCCGGCGCCCGCCTCCAGCGCCGCGAGGATCTCCCGGTTGCGCGCCAGGTACGGCACGTGGAAAGAGCGCGGGTCGGCCATCGCGTGGAACACCAACCGGACCTCGGCCAGCAGGCCGTCCATCAGCTCGTCGACGCGGCGGCTCCCGGCGAGCGCGGCGAGCGCCTGGTGGAACCGGAGATTGGCGGTGACGAGCCCGGCCGTGTCGTCGCGGGCCAGCGCGGCGGCGCCCTCGGCAACGGCAGCGGCGACCCGGTCGCAGCCGGCGGGCCGACGCCGGATCCCGCGCAGCGCACCGCCCTCGATGATCAGTCGGAGCCGGAAGAGGTCCTCCACGTCGGCCGTCGTCAGCGTCCGGACGAAGACCCCGCGGTTGAGCTCGTGGACGAGCAGGCGCTCGTGCGACAGCAACCGGAAGGCCTCCCGGAGCGTGTTGCGCGAGACACCGAGCGCCGCGCCGATGCTGTCCTCCACCAGTCGCGTGCCGGGTGGGAAGTAGCCCTCGAGGATGCGGCCCCGCAGGATGCCGGCCACGCGCTCCGCCGTGCTCGTGCGCACCAGCAGCGCCCGGTCGGCCGCGAGCCCTTCCATCACCCTCGCTTCCGCCGGTACCGTCCTGACGACGGATCCTACAACGGTCAGGTGTCGGAGCTCCCCGACGTGACCACAGCGGAGACCGCAGCCGCAATTTGTCGGCGCAACAATGGGGTGGCGAAATCGGCCGTTTCCGCCAGTCCAGATCACCGTGGGCACCGGCTCGAACACTCACCGCGACAAGGCTTTCACGATCTTCGAATCCTGCTCGCGCGCGCGTAAGGCGGTCCGTAGTCTGATCGCCGAGTCTTGATGCGGACATTCCGCCGTAATGGGGGGACATCAGCAGGCGATAGGCGATGTGCAGGGGGCCCGCGACAACTCGGGCCCACGAGTGGATCCGGGTAGCCACGACTGCTGAGCACCGCGGTCGCCCCACGGGTGGGGCGGCAGTGCGTGATCGCGGCGTGGCAGCTGGGGCTGTGTAGGGGGACTGCATGACCGACCAACCCACGAGATGTGCCCTTCCGGGTTGCACCTCCGTCATCGAACAGCCGCAGGACGGCGGGCCGCCCCGGCTGTACTGCACCGCGGCCCACCGGGCCGCCGCGCGCAAGCTCCGGCACGTCGCGCGGGCCGACTCCGCGGCGCCCACCTCGCCTGCCGCCAAGCCGGCCGCCCCGTCCGGCCCGGCCGAGGCGACCATTCCGATCAGCCTCCCGGGGGCAGCGGCAGCAGCTGTCACGACACCGGTCGCACCCGCGGCGTCCGCCACCCCGCCGCCGATCTCGGCACCGCGGCTCCCGGTGCCGCCGCTCGCACCCCCGCGGCTGGGCCGCACCGATCCGGGCCGCACCGATCCGGGCCGCACCGATCCGGGCCGCACCGATGCCGCCCCGACCGCGCCAAACACCCCGGCTGCGCCGCCCGTGGCCACGCCCCGTCGCGCGCCGCGCGTCCCGTCCGAGGAGCGCACGGTCCAGCTCCCGGCACCGGCCGCCACGGTGGCCGGCCCCGCCGCCGCACCCGCGCGCTCGCCGCTGGCCGACGGTCCCGTCGTCACGATCGTCTCGCGGCGCAGTGTCACCCGCCCCGCGAAGAAGAAGCAGCCCCGCGATCGCAAGCTGGCCGCCGTGCTGCGTCGCCAGCGCGCGGTGGCGAGCATCGCTGTCGCGAGCCTCGTCATCGGTGGCAGCAGCTACGTCGTCACCAACGCCTCCCTGAGCACCCCGCAGGACCCCACGCCGCAGCAGGCCAAAGCACCGGTCGATGCGGGCGACTGGGCCAACCGCGCCCAGATCGCGCTGGTGTCGATCACCAAGCAGCTCAACTCCGTCACGCAGACGGAGTCGGCGTGGCAGAACCTCCCGGCCGACGTCCGCGGTGCGCAGCCGCCCGCGGCCGTGCAGGCACTGCAGGCCCGCAAGTCACTGCTGGAGCAGCAGCAGGCCGCTTTGCGCTCGCAGCTGGCGGCCCTGCAGTCGCTCCCGCAGGCCACCACCGACCTCACCGCGGCGCAGAACGAGCTCAGCGCGATCGAGCGCGCGCTCGCCACCGCCCCGGCCGGCGCGCCCGATTCGGTGCAGGCGCTCAACGCTCAGCGGGAGCTGCGGGTCCAGCAGCGCGATCACTCGGTGGAGCAGCTGACGAACCTGCGTGCGGGGGTCGACAAGGCGCTCGCCGCGCCGCTGCCCGACACCACCGACCAGAGCGCTCCGGTGGTCCGGCAGGTGCAGGCCCTGATCGACGATCACCACACCCCCGACCGCCCGCCTGCCGTGCTCGCGCAGGCGCCCGCTCCGGACACGGCACGGTCGGCGCCGTCGGGTCGGGACAACGCGGCAGCCGCCACGCCGGCTCCCGCGCGATCCGCCGACACCGCCCGCAGCAGTGCTCCGGCCGTCGCCGACAAGCCGTCCGGTCCCGTCGGTGGTGTGGTCCGGGCCGTCGGCCAGACGGTCGACACCGTGGCCGACGTCGTGTCCGGGCCGTCGGCGTCCGATCGCGGCAGCTCCCACGACGAGGACGCGGGCGACGGCGGTTCCCGCGGTCGCGACCCCGGGAACCCCGACTCCGGCAACGCCGGCTCCCATGACGGGTCGAACCCGGTGGAGACGGTGACGCGCCCGATCAGCCGGGTCGCCGACACGGTCGGTGGTGTGCTGGGCGGTGGCGAGCGGGGCGGTGACGAGCGGGGCGGTGGCGAGCGGGGCGGCGACTCCCACGAGCACAAGCGCACCCCGGTCGGGAAGGTCAATCGCAAGGGCAACAACGGCGGTGTCAACAACGGCGGCGGGATCATCGGCGGCGTCGTGGGTGGCATCGTCGGCAGGGGCAACCAGAACGGCCCCGGCAATGCGGGCGTGGGGAATCCCCAGAAGCCCGGCAACCAGAAGCCCGGCAACCAGAAGCCCGGCAACCAGAAACCCGGCAACCAGAAGCCGGGATCCCCAACTCCGGGTTCGCAGAACGACCCGTCCCGAAACGGTAGCGGGAACGGGAACGGGAACGTTGGCGGGAACCAGGGCGGCAACAGCCACACGGGCAACGATCACTCGGGCGACCACCGCGGCAAGGGCGATTCCAAGCCGCTCACCAAGGCGCAGCGCGCCCAGGCCGCCGAGGTCGTCAAGCAGGCGAGCGACGAGATCGGCAAGCGGCTGGGCGGCTCGGACGGCAACGGCGCCGGTCAGGGTGCGCAGGGCGGCGATCGCAACACGGGCAAGCAGCACGACGCGGGCAAGCAGGGTGACTCGGGCGGGCAGGGTGGCTCGGGCGGGCAGGGATCCGGCGGTTCCGGTTCGGTTGCCAAGCAGTCGAACACCTCGAAGAGCTAGCACCGAGGCGCTACTGTCGAGTTCGACGGCAAGAAGTCTGGCGACGTCTGCGCCGTCGACGAAGCCGGGTGCGTTCCACCTCCGGGGGTGGTGGCACCCGGCTTCGTTGTGTCCGGCCGGAGGCCGGCTCAGCTCAGGCTCGGCACCGTCGTCGGCGGCGGTGGAGCGGGCAGGCGCGGCACCCCGAACCGGTCGGCGAGCAGCGCCGCCAGCATGAGGAACGCGTCGTGGGTGTCCTGGTGCAGGCGCGCCACCTCGATGCGCCCGCCGGTGGCGAGGTGCGGATCGTGGGGCACCTCGACGACTGCGCGGCACCGGGCCTCGAAGTGCCCGCGGAGGCGCTCGGTGTCGACCTCCTTGCTCGTGCGGTCGCAGCTCAGCACCACCACGGCGTCGGCCACCATCGCGGCGTAGCCGTGGGCGATGAGCCAGTCGAGAGTCTTGCTGGCGCGGCTGGCGCCGTCGACGGTGGGGGCGCCGACCACGACGAGGCTCTGGGCGAGCGCGAGCGTGCCCTCCATCGCGGAGTGCACGAGACCGGTGCCCGAGTCGGTGATCACCACGTTGTAGAAGCGGGTGAGCACCTCGCACACCTGCTCGTACTCCTCGCGGTTGAACGCCTCGCTCATCGCGGGGTCCTGCTCGGAGGCGAGCACCTGCAACCGGCCGGCGAGGCTCGTGTAGCGCGCGACGTCGGTGAGTGAGTGGGTGGAGGCCAGGTTGTCGAGCAGGTTGCGCACCGTCACCGACGTCTCCGACGTCAGGCGGTCGGCGAGCGTGCCAGCGTCGGGGTTGGCGTCGAGCGCGATCACCCGATCGCCGCGGTTCTCCGCCAGCACCAACCCGAGGCACGCGGCCACCGTGGTCTTCCCGACGCCGCCCTTGATCGAGCTGACGGCGATCTGGTGCGAGCCGGGCAGCGGCCTGCGGATGCGCCGCAGCTGGTCCTGGCGGATCTTCTCGAGCGGGCCGATGCCCGGGTTGATCAGACCGCCGGTGGTCTTGTAGAGGACACCACGCCACCCGTGCTGCGGGCGGTCGCTGCGGAACCGGACGATCGCGTCCTCGGTGAGCTCTGCTGAGCTCGTGGCACCCGGCCGCGGTGCGGGCCGCGACGGAGGTGCGGGCGGTGGCGCAACCGGGACGCCCGGGATCCCCCGTGGATCGGTGGGCTGGTGATTGGTCACCGGCGCTCCCCGTCAGTGCTGTGCTGGCCGATCATCGACCGGCTCCCCCTGCTCACTTCGTGCTCCCCCGAACTCGCCGTAGCGACGTCACGTGCCGAATCGATCAGCCATCAGCGCCGCGAGCTCGTACGCGGCATCCCTGGTGGCCGGGCGCAGGCGCGCGAGCTCCACCCGGCCGCCGGTGGCCAGGTGCGGATCGTGCGGGACCTCGACGACGGCGCGGCACCGGGCGAGGAAGTGCTCGCGGATGCGCCCGAGGTCGACGTCGGCGCTGGTGCGGTCGCACGACAGCACCGCCACCGCCTGGGACGCGAGCACGCCGTGGCCGTGTGCGTGCAGCCAGTCGAGCGTCTTGCTCGCCCGGCCCGCACCGTCGACCGTCGGGGCCCCGACGATGATCACGCTGTCGGCCAGCTTCAGCGTGCCCTCCATCGCCGAGTGCACCAGCCCGGTGCCCGAGTCGGTGATGATGACGTTGAAGAACCGGTCGAGCAGCGCGCAGATGTGCTCGTACTCCTCGCGGCTGAACGCGTCGCCCGCGGCCGGATCCTGCTCCGACGCGAGCACCTGCAACCGGCCCGCGAGGCTGGTGTAGCGCGAGACCTCGGTCCACGAGTGGATCCGGTCGAGGTCGCGCAGCAGCTCCCGCACCGTGACCGACGACTCGCCGGTGAGGCGGTCGGCCAGCGTGCCGGCATCGGGGTTGGCGTCGAGCACGACGACGCGGTCGCCGCGGTTCTCCGCCATCACGAGCCCGAGCAGCGTGGAGGCCGTGGTCTTGCCGACGCCGCCCTTGATGGACGTGACGGCGATCCGGTGCGACTGCAGCAGCGGACGGCGGATGCGGTGCAGGATCTCCCGGCGGCGCAGCTCGTCGTCGCTCGGACCGGGGTTGATCTTGCCGCCGGACATGCGCAGGACGGCGCGACGCCACCCGTGGCCGGGCTCGTCGGGACGGGCCCGCAGGATCGTCTCGCTGTTGAGCTCTGCCGCGCTCATGGGCTCGGCCCGCTGTGCGCGCGGGTCGGCCGGAGGGCCCGGTCGGTTCACTGCACTCCTCGGTTCTGCTGGACCCGCATCGGCACCCTCCTCCGCGTACTCGAGCCGGTGTCCATACCGGTCCCACCATGTCGAAGGGTCAGGCTCGACCTGGCGCCGCACCACCGGGCGAGAATACCCCGTACGGGCGCCGTGAGCTGAGCGTTCGGCACAACAAGGTGATCACTTCACGGATCTCGACGGGGCCGGTCAGTCGATCAGGTCCATGCCCGTTCCGGTGCGCCCGTTCAGGGGCGCCCCGACCGGCGATCCGTTGGGCGACCCACCGCGCCAGAGCTGGCTGCGCCCGCGGGTGACCGTGCGCAACGCCTTGGAGAGCGTGTCCTCGAACTCGGCGAGCTTCGCGTCGACGTAGCTGTCGCACTCGCGGCGCAGCCGCTCGGTGTCGGCACCTGCCGAGTCGAGGATCCGGGACGCCTCGGCGTGCGCCTGCTGCACCACCTCGGACTGCGACACGAGCCGGGCCTGCTCGGCGTGACCGTCGGACAGCAGCCGGTCGTGGGCCTCCCGGCCGGACTGCGCGAACCGTTCGGCGTCGGCCCGGGCACGGTCGGTGAACTCGGTGTACTGCCGGCGGCCCTCGGCCACGGCCCGCTCGGCCTCGTGGCGGGCCTGGGCCAGCGTCTGCTCGGCCTCGGCGCGGGCGTCGGCGACGAGCCGCTCGGCCGTCGCCCTGGCCTGCGCGATCGCGTCGGAGGCGTCGGACTGCGCGCTGGAGCGCGTCTGCTCGGCCTCCTGCGTGGCGTCGTCCACCAGCTCGTCGCGGCGGTCGAGCACGTCCTGCGCGTCGTCGAGCTCCCCCGGTAACGCCTCCCGGACGTCGTCGAGCAGCTCGAGCACGTCGCCGCGGGGAACCACGCAGTTCGACGTCATCGGCACGCCGCGTGCCTCCTCGACGACCGTGACCAGCGCGTCGAGCGATTCGAAGACCCGGTACACGAGAGCGATCCTCTCACCGCGCGGTGGTCTGGCCCTGTATTGGGCACGGCGCCCGCGTGTCAAGTTCCGACCGGGTGACGCTGAGCGTCCCACCCGGCACGGACCGCTCGGAGCTGCTACAAGCTCAGGCCCGCTCGGCGATGCGTTCCACGAGCCGCCGGTGCACCGACTCCGGCAGCAGGTGCGCGACGTCGCCGCCGTAGGTGGCGACCTCCTTGACCAGCGAACTCGCGACGAAGCTCCACTCGGGGCTGGTGGACATGAACAGCGTGTCCACGCCCGAGAGCTGCTGGTTCATCTGCGCCATCTGCAGCTCGTAGTCGAAGTCGGTGACCGCGCGCAGGCCCTTGACGATGGCCCGGATGTCGTTGGCCCGGCAGTAGTCGACGAGCAGCCCGTGGAACGACCCGATCGTGACGTTCGGGTAGGGCTCGACGATCTCCGTGAGCATCGCGATGCGCTCGTCGACGCTGAACAGGCTCTTCTTGTTCTTGTTCACCAGCACCGCGACGACGACCTCGTCGAACAGCGCGGACGCCCGGCCGACGATGTCGAGATGGCCGTTGGTCGGTGGATCGAACGAACCTGGACAGACTGCCCGCCTCATCGCGAAAGCCTCACGAGCCGGGACACTACCGCCCGCCGGTGTGCAGGACGGTGTCGCCGTAACGACGCTCACGCACCGGCTGCAGCGGCTCCGGCCAGGCGAACGGCCCGGTCCGCGCGGCCCGCTCCACCACCACCACGGCCTCAGGGGCGAGCCAGCCGTTGCCGTCGGCGGTGGTGAGCCAGCCGGCGATCTCGGCGTCGGGCACGTCGTAGGGCGGGTCGATGAGCACCACGTCGTAGGCGCGGTCGGCCGGCCCGGCCAGCACCGACGCGGCCGTGGCGGCGCGGACCGTGGCGCCGGGCAGTCCGACGTCGGCGACGTTGCGGCGCAGGACGCCGGCAGCGCGGCGGTCGGACTCGACGAACAGCGCGTGCGTCGCACCCCGCGACAGCGCCTCCAACCCGAGCGCGCCCGAGCCCGCGCACAGGTCGAGCACCGCCGCGCCGACGAGCCCGGGATCGTGGACCAGCGCCGAGAACAGCGCCTCGCGCACGCGGTCGGAGGTGGGCCTGGTCCCCGACGGTGGCACGGCGAGCCGCCTGCCCCCCGCGCTGCCCGCGACGATCCGTGTCACGCCTGGAGTCTGTCCCATCGTCGACGGCGGACGGCACTTCGGGGCCGTCATGCTGTTCAGCCCCCCGGAGATCAGCAGTGCGGCCCCGAAGTGTGTCCCCATCCGCCGGACACTTCCTACGACGCAACCGGAGCCGAAAAGGTTGGGGCCCGGCGCCGAAAAGATTTCCCGGCGCCGGGCCCCACCGCGGACGTGCCGATCAGGTGAGCTCGATCAGCAGGTCCCCGCCCTCGACCTGCTGGACCTTGCCGATCGCGAGCCTGCCGACGGTGCCCGCCTGCTGCGCGGTGATCGAGGCCTCCATCTTCATGGCCTCGATGGTGGCCACCGTCTGCCCCGCGTCGACGGAGGCACCCTCCTCCACCTGCAGCGTCACGACCCCGGCGAAGGGCGCCGCGACGTGGTGGGGGTCGGAGCGGTCGGCCTTCTCCGCGGCCTTGACGTCGGTGGCGACCGACGTGTCGCGGATCGAGACCGGGCGCATCTGGCCGTTGAGGGTGACGAGCACGTTGCGGAACCCGCGCTCGTCGGGCTCGGAGATGGCCTCGAGCCCGATCAGGAGCGTGACGCCCTGCTCGAGCACCACCGTGTGCTCCTGCTCCGGTTCCAACCCGTAGAGGAAGTCCTTCGTGGAGAGCACCGACGTGTCGCCGTAGGCGTCGAGGTGGCGCGCGTACTCCTTGGCGGGCGCCGGGAACAGCAGCCGGTTGAGCGTCGCCCGGCGGTCCTCACGCAGCCCGCGCCGGTCGTCGATGGACAGCTCGGGCTCCTCCTTCTTCGCCGAACGGCCCTCCAGGGCACGGGTGCGGAACGGCTCCGGCCAGCCGCCGGGCGGGTCGCCCAGCTCGCCGCGCAGGAACCCGATCACCGAGTCCGGTACGTCGAACCTGCCCGGTTCGGCCTCGAAGTCCTTGGCCTCGACGCCCGCACCGACCAGGTGCAGCGCGAGGTCGCCCACGACCTTCGACGACGGCGTCACCTTCACCAGGCGGCCCAGCATGCGGTCGGCGGCGGCGTAGAGGTCCTCGATCAGCTCGAACCGGTCGCCCAGACCCAGCGCGATGGCCTGCTGGCGCAGGTTGGACAGCTGCCCGCCGGGGATCTCGTGGTGGTAGACCCGCCCCGTCGGGGACGCGAGCCCGGACTCGAACGGCGCGTAGACCTTCCGCACCGCCTCCCAGTACGGCTCGAGGTCGCCCACGGCCTGCAGGGACAGCCCGGTGGCGCGCTCCGTGTGGTCGGTGGCGGCGACCAGCGCGCTCAGCGAGGGCTGCGACGTGGTGCCGGCCATCGACGCGACGGCCGCGTCCACGGCGTCGACGCCCGCGTCGATCGCCGCGACGAGCGTGGCGAGCTGGCCGCCCGCGGTGTCGTGGGTGTGCAGGTGCACCGGCAGGTCGAAGCGCTCCCGCAGCGCCGTGACCAGGGTGCGGGCGGCAGGCGGGCGCAGCAGGCCCGCCATGTCCTTGATCGCCAGCACGTGCGCGCCCGCCTCGACGATCTGCTCGGCGAGGCGCAGGTAGTAGTCGAGCGTGTAGAGCTGCTCGCCCGGGTCGGACAGGTCGGCGGTGTAGCAGAGCGCCACCTCCGCGACGGCGGTGCCGGTGGCACGCACGGCGTCGATCGCGGGACGCATCTGCTCGACGTCGTTGAGCGCGTCGAAGATCCGGAAGATGTCCATCCCGGTCTGCGCGGCCTCCTCGACGAAGGCGTCGGTCACCTCCGTCGGGTACGGCGTGTAGCCGACGGTGTTGCGCCCCCGCAGCAGCATCTGCGTGCAGATGTTGGGCACCGTCTCGCTCAGCGCCGCGAGCCGGTCCCACGGGTCCTCCGCGAGGAAGCGCAGCGCGACGTCGTAGGTGGCGCCACCCCAGCACTCCAACGACAACAGCTGCGGTGCCGTGCGCGCCACGTACGGCGCGACGGCCAGCAGGTCCCGGCTCCGGACGCGGGTGGCCAGCAGTGACTGGTGGGCGTCGCGGAAGGTCGTGTCGGTGACGGCGACGGCCGTCTGGGCGCGCAGCCGGGCGGCGAACCCCTCGGGACCCAGCTCGCGCAGCAGCTGCCGCGAGCCGTCCGGCGCCGGCGCGCCCACGTCGCACAGCGGCAGCTTGTCGACGGGCTCGACGACGACCGGGCGCGGACCGTTGGGCTTGTTGACCGTGGTCTCGGCGAGGTAGTGCAGCATCTTGGTGCCGCGGTCGGCCGGCTGGCGCGCGTGCAGCAGTTCCGGCCGCTCGTCGATGAAACTCGTGGTGACCCGACCTGCCTGGAAGTCGGGGTCCGACAGCACCGCGGCGAGGAACGGGAGGTTCGTGGAGACGCCGCGGATGCGGAACTCCGCGATCGCGCGCCGCGCGCGGCGCACCGCGTTGGGGAAGTCGTGGCCGTGGCAGGTGAGCTTCACCAGCATCGAGTCGAAGTGGGCGCTGACCTCGGCGCCGGTGTGCGTGGTGCCGCCGTCGAGCCGCACCCCGGGGCCGCCCGGCGAGCGGTACGCGCTGATCACACCCGTGTCGGGGCGGAAGCCGTTGGACGGGTCCTCGGTGGTCACGCGGCACTGCAGCGCGGCGCCGTTGAGCGTGACGAGGTCCTGCGTCAGGCGCAGGTCCGGCAGCGTCTTGCCCGACGCGATGCGCAGCTGCGCGATCACGAGGTCGCGGTCGGTGACCTGCTCGGTGACCGTGTGCTCCACCTGGATGCGCGGGTTCATCTCGATGAACACGTGCTTGCCGCGCTCGTCGAGCAGGAACTCGACGGTGCCGGCGTTGACGTAGCCGATGTGGGTGGCGAACTTCACCGCATCGGCGCAGATCCGGTCGCGCAGCTCGGGATCGAGGTTGGGGGCCGGCGCGATCTCGATGACCTTCTGGTGGCGCCGCTGCACCGAGCAGTCGCGCTCGTAGAGGTGCACGACGTTGCCGCTCGCGTCGGCGAGGATCTGCACCTCGATGTGGCGCGGGTTCACCACGGCCTGCTCGAGGAACACGGTGGCGTCACCGAAGGCCGACTCGGCCTCACGCATCGCCGCTTCGATCGATTCCCGCAGGTCGGCGGGCTCCTGGACGCGCCGCATGCCCCGCCCACCGCCACCGGCGACGGCCTTGACGAAGATCGGGAAGCCGATCTCGTCGGCGCCCGCCACGAGCGTGTCGATGTCGTCGGACGGCTCGGAGGAGGCCAGCACGGCAACGCCGGCCTCGCGCGCCGCGGCGACGGCCCGGGCCTTGTTGCCGGTCAGGTGCAGCACCGAGGCGGGCGGGCCGACGAACGTGATGCCCGCTTCCTCGCACGCCTCCGCGAGGTCGGGGTTCTCCGACAGGAAGCCGTAGCCGGGGTAGATCGCGTCGGCACCCGCCTTGCGCGCCGCCTTGATCACCTCGTCGACCGAGAGGTAGGCACGGACGGGATGCCCGGGCTCGCCGATCTGGTAGGACTCGTCGGCCTTCGCGCGGTGCAACGAGTTGCGGTCCTCGTACGGGAAGATCGCGACAGTGGAGACGCCCAGCTCGTAGGCCGCACGGAAGGCCCTGATGGCGATCTCTCCGCGGTTCGCGACGAGCAGCTTGCGGAACACGACGTGTCCTCCTTGGATGATCGACCCCGACGGTCACGGGCACCTCGCTGCGCTGCGACCACCCGGCTCGGGAACCGTACAGGCGCTCGCCCGATCAGGCCTGTGCAAGAACTGCCGCCGGCGCTGTCCAGGGCGGTGATACGAGGGAGTTGTGCGACGGTACGGGCGCGACACATGCGGTGATCGGGGTGCCGATCCCGGGCTGCTGCATCGGGATCGCGATCGCCGACGTCGCACACCGTCTGCGGTCCTCGCACGCGTTCCAACCCGTGCGAACACGGGTCACGGCGTGCGAAGTCGGGACGCCGTGTGCGAAGTCGGACCTCTCCCGCAGCCGTGCTGCTGACCTCGGCGTCCGCGGATCGACCCCTTTACCCGGCCTCGTACTCGATCGGCCCCGTGCGCAGCCGTCACCCTTCCGGTACCAAGGAAGGGTGCGACCACACCATCGCCATCACCAGGCCGCCTTCGCGGCCCCGGTACCGCCCCAGCGGCCGAGTCAGGCCGCGGCGTTCGCCGAGGGCCGCCGGATGCGGGAGGAGGCCCGGATGAGACGGCGGTCCGCACGGATGTACTCACGGCAGCCGCGGCGGCCCACCCCGTTGCCGCCCCTGCTGCTGCTGATCTTCGTGGTCATGGTGGTGCCCGCGGTGGGATCGATCGGGGCCGGCTTCATCGGCATCGCCATCGCCGGCGCCTTCATCACTGCCATGATCATGCCCGTACTGGTGGTCGGCGCAGGTGTGTACGCCGTCAACCAGCGCCAGCGTCGCCGGGCCCTGCGCCGTGGCGCCGCTGGCACCGCTCCCCTGCCCGCGCGGCCGGCGGCACCGCCCCGTCCCGACCTGGTGTGGGTGGCCGCCCGGCAGCGCTTCTACGCGCTGCGCGGCGAGTACGCCGCGTTCGAGTGCGACACCATGCAGGTGCTGCGCCTCCCGGCATTGGCCGACGTGTCCGTGCCGAGCACGGCCCGGTTCGTCGACGCCTTCGCCGAAGCGCAGGCGCTGGAGACCGACGCCTACCCCCACGACCCGCACGGGGCGCAGTTCGTGGCCGCCGCCGACAAGGCCGAGCGGGCCTGGCGGGCTGCGCGCGATGCCGCGGAGCGCATCCGCCTGTCGGGCCTGTCCCCCGCCGAGCGCGGCACCGTCGAGCGGGTGATCAAGCTCCTCACCACCGCCCGCGATTCCGACAGCGACCCCGAACGACTGGCCGCCTACGCGCGCGCCCGCTCCGAGCTCGCGAAACTCGACCGCGCCGGTGTGATCCACCTGCCCCGCACCGCGCAGGCCGCACTCGACAACGCCGCCCAGGGCGCGCTGCCGCCAGCCCGCGAAACCGCCTGACCCCCGCTCACATCCCTCGGCTCAGACCTTGTCGAGGTAGGCAGCGCGCTCCTCGTCGCCCACGGTCTCGGCGACGAGCGCGGCGAGGCCGGGGTGTGCCTCGAGGGCGGGATCCTGCTCGACGATGTCGCCCGCGTACACCTGCGACTTGGCGATGATCTCCTCGTGGCGCAGCAACGACAGCAGCCGCAGCCCTGATCGGCGGCCCGACTGCACGGCGCCCAGCACGTCGCCCTCGCGGCGCAGCTCCAGGTCGAGGCGCGCCAGCTCGAACCCGTCGGTGGTGCCGGCGACGGCGTCGAGCCGCTCCCGGGACGCCGTGGCCGCGGGCATGTCGGTGACCAGCAGGCAGACGCCGGGCGCCGAGCCGCGACCGACCCGGCCCCGCAACTGGTGGAGCTGCGAGAGCCCGAACCGGTCGGCGTCGAGGATGACGATGCACGTGGAGTTGGGGACGTCGACGCCCACCTCGATCACGGTGGTGGCCACCAGCACGTCGAGCTCGTCGAGCTCGAAGCCGCGCATGGAGGCGTCCTTCTCCTCCGGCGACATCTTGCCGTGCAGGATGCCGATCCGCAGGCCCTCCAGCGGCCCCTCGATGAGCTTGGGCGCCACCTCCAGCACCGCCATCGGGGGCCGGCGGGCCGTGCCGTCGTCGGAATCGGCACCCTCGTCCGGATCGTCGGTGTCGATCAGGTCGATGTCGGGATCCTGCTCGGCCCCCTTGGCGGCCCCGTCGACGTCGCCGACGCGCGGGCAGACGACGTAGGCCTGGTGCCCGGCCGCCACCTCCTCGCGGACGCGCCGCCAGATGCTGGCGAACCACGCCGGCTTCTCGGCCAGCGGTACGACGGTGGTGGCGATCGGCGAGCGCCCGCGGGGCAGCTCCCGCAGCGAGGAGATCTGGAGATCGCCGTAGACCGTCATGGCGACGGTGCGCGGGATCGGCGTGGCCGTCATGACGAGCATGTGCGGGGCCAGCTCGCCACGGCTGCGCAGCGCGTCGCGCTGCTCGACGCCGAACCGGTGCTGCTCGTCGACGACGACGAGGCCCAGGTCGGCAAAGCCGACGGTGTCCTGGATCAGCGCGTGCGTGCCGACGACGATGCCGGCGTGGCCCGACTGCGCGTCGAGCAGCGCCTGGCGCTTGGCCTTGGTGCCCAGCGAGCCCGTGAGCAGCGTGACGCTCGTGGCCTCCTCGGCGCCACCGAGCTCCCCCGCCCGCGCGAGCGGACCCAGCATCGCCCGCAGCGAGCGCGCGTGCTGGGCGGCGAGCACCTCGGTGGGCGCGAGCAGGGCCGCCTGGCGACCGCCGTCGATGACCTGCAGCATCGCCCGCAGCGCGATGATCGTCTTGCCGGCCCCGACATCGCCCTGGACGAGCCGGTTCATCGGGTGCTCGCGCGACAGGTCGGCCGCGATCTCGGCGCCCACCTCGACCTGACCCGCGGTGAGCGTGAAGGGCAGGCGGGCGTCGAAGGCCGCCAGCAGGCCGCCGGTGCGGGGCGGGCAGGCCGCGGCCGGCCGGGCCGCCGTGGCGTGGCGGCGCTGGGCGAGTGCGAGCTGGACGCCCAGCGCCTCGTCCCACACCAGCCGGTTGCGGGCCGCGTGGTAATCGGCCTCGGTCTCCGGCACGTGGATGCGCCGCAGCGCGCTGCCGAGCTCGGCGAGGCCCTCGCGCTTGCGCATGGCCTCGGGCAGCGGATCGCTGAGATCGACCCGGCCGCCCTCGACGAGGACCTCGAGCACCTGCCGGACGGAGAAGGCGATCTGCTGGGAGGTGATCTTGCCGGTGGCCGGGTAGACGGACAGGAACGGGCGCATCTCGTCGGCCTCGTCGAGCGGCTCGAACTGCGGGTGCGTGAGCTGGAGCTCCCTGTTGAACATGCTGACCTTGCCGGAGAACATCGCCCGCACCCCGGGGTAGATCAGGTGACCCACCTTGTGCCCGTTGAAGAACGTGCACTTGAGGACGGAGCCCTTCTCGTCGCGCAGCTCGACGGCGAGCAGCTTGCCGCGCCGGGCCCGCATCTCGCGCAGCGTGGCCTTCTGCACCACCGCGATCAGCGTGGCCTGCTCCCCGACCACCAGCCCCGAGATGTCGGTGAGCTTGCCGCGATCGACGTAGCGGCGCGGGTAGTGGCGCAGCAGATCACCGACGGTGTGGGCCTCGAGCTGCGCCGCCAGCAGATCGGCGGTCTTCTTGCCGACGATCGGCAGCAGCGGGCTGAACATGTCGAACTCGGACATCGGGTCACTCCACCCCCAGCACCAGCGGGAAATCGCTCTGCCCGCCCCGGTGGACGATGACGTCGACCTCGGGATGGGTGCGGCGCAGATCGGCCGCGAGCCCCTCGCCGAGCGAGGCGTCGACGCCCTCGCCCAGCAGCGCGGTGACGAGCTCACCGCCTGCCAGCAACATGCGGTGAGCCAACCACAGCGCACCGACAGGAAGATCCGGGGCGATCAGCACGACCTCCCCGTCGGAGATGCCGAGCACGTCACCGGGGTCGCAACGGCCCACCCACGTCAGCGCCTCGGACTCGGCCACCATGAGCCCCGCCGTGCGGGTGCCGGCCGCGGCCTCCGCCATCGCGACCACGTCCTCGCCGGGACGGCGCTCCGGGTCGTGCACGGCCAGCGCCGAGAGGCCCTGCAGCACCGAGGCCGTGGGCACCACCAGCACGTCCTGCCCGTCGCGGCGCGCGACCTGCGCGGCCCGCTCGGCCACGGCGGTCAGCTCGGAGTCATCGGGCAGCAGCACGACGTGGCGCGCCCGCGTGCCGGCCAGCGCCGCCACCAGCTCGGCCTCGTCGAGCGGGCCGCCCGGACCCACCTCCAGCACCGACGCGCCCGCCGACCGGGCCAGCTCGGCCACCTCGGCACCCGTGACGATCATCAGCACCGCGCGCGACCTCGCGAACCGCCCGCCCGCCTCGGCCGTGACGTCGGCGCCGGGCTGATCGGCGAACCGGATCACCGTGATCCGGTGCGGGCGACCGGCGGCCATCCCGGCCTCGACCGCCGCGCCGACGTCGGCGCAGTGCACGTGGACGTTCCACATGTCGCCGTCGCCGACCACCGCGACGCAGTCGCCCAGCGCGTCGAGCTCGGAGCGCAGCCGCTCCACCGCGGCGTCGGTGGTGCCGTCGAGCAGGTACATCACCTCGTAGTCGAACGCGGGCGAGCCGGACTCGCGCTCGGCCGTCAGCGCGTCCCGGCCGCGGGCGGGCGGGCGGACCGCCGCGCCCGTCGTCGGGAGCCGGGCCACCGGCGGACGTCCGGTGGTGAGCCCCACCAGCGCATCCAGCACGAGGTAGAGGCCCAGCCCGCCGGCGTCGACGACCCCGGCCCGCGCCAGCTCGGGCAGCTGCGCGGTGGTGCGCGCGAGCGCGGCGGCCGCGGCGTCGGTAGCGGCGATGGCGACCTCGCTGATCACGTCGGACGCGACGGCCGCCGCCGCCACCGACGCGGCGGTCAGCACCGTGAGCACCGTGCCCTCGCGCGGGTGGGTGACGGCGGCGGTGGCGAGCCGGGACGCCCTGGCCAGCCCGTCGGCGAGCACGGCGCCGCCCAGCCGCGGGCCGCCCGCGCACGCGCCGATCGCCTCCGCGACCCCCCGCAGGATCTGCGAGGCGATCACGCCGGAGTTGCCCCGCGCGCCCAACAGCGCACCCCTGGCCAGCGCGACGGCCACCGCGGCGACGTCGTCGGGAAGGCTCTCCTCGCGTACCCCGCGGCGCACCGCGTCGGTGGCCGAGCGCATCGTCAGCAGCAGGTTGGTGCCCGTGTCGCCGTCCGCCACAGGGAAGACGTTGATCCGGTCGATCTCCGCGCAGTGGCGTTCGAGCGCCTGCGTCGCCGCGTCGGCCCAGGCGGTGAGCAGGGCGGCGTCGAGCGTCAAGTGCACCCGCGAGAGGCTACTGGGAGCCGCGGTGACCGGGTGGTGTGCGCCCCTGCTGGAGGCGCAGGTACTCTGACTCATTGCGACCGGGTGTTTCCCGGCTTCTGTACACATCTACTCGAGGAGTTCGACGTGGCTGCCGTCTGCGACGTCTGTAGCAAGGGTCCGGGCTTCGGCATGTCCGTCTCGCACTCGCACCGCCGTACCAAGCGCCGTTGGGACCCGAACATCCAGACCGTTCGGACTCGCATCAACGGTGGCAATCGCACGCGTCTCAACGTGTGCACCTCCTGCCTGAAGGCGGGCAAGGTCGCGCGCGCCTGAGCGCACGCGACCCACGCACGGACTGTTCACCAGGGCCCCCGTCCGGATTCCGGACGGGGGCCCTGGTGCGTCCGCTCAGAAGCCGCGATCCTGCGCCGGGGTCGGCCGGGCCACGGCGGCGGCATCCCATCCGGGGCACTGGTCGACCGGCAGCAGGAACCAGTGCCGGTGCAGGCAGCGCACCTTGACGTGGTCCACCGGCCCGCTCGTGCTCGCGAGGACCATCCGGTCCACGATCTCGGCGGGGCCGCCGCACTCCGGGCAGCCGACGACGTCGAAGTCCTCGTCCATGATCCACCTCCGGTGGCGCGGGACATCCGCCCGATCGCCTCATCAGAGGGAGCACCGGCAGCGCCGCCTGGATACCCACTCTCCCGAGGTTCCAGTGCGGAACGCTCACCGCGCCTGGCACATCCCTGTGACCAGGCGCGGCGTGACGATCGCTACGGAAGTTTCCAGTCCACGGGATCGCCGCCGAGCTCGTCGAGCAGCTCGTTGGCCCGGCTGAACGGCTTGGACCCGAAGAAGCCGCCCGCGGCCGACATCGGGCTCGGGTGCGCCGACTCGATGCACGGCACGTCCTGCAGGAGCGGCACCAGGTTGCGGGCGTCGCGGCCCCACAGGATGGCCACGAGCGGCTCGCTGTCGCGCTCGACGAGTGCCTTGATCGCCTGCTCGGTGACGGCCTCCCAGCCCTTGTCGCGGTGCGAAGCCGGTGAGCCCGGCGCCACCGTCAGGACCCTGTTGAGCAGCAGCACGCCCTGCTCGGCCCACGGCGTCAGATCGCCGGTGGACGGGGTCGGGTGGCCGAGGTCGTCGCTGTACTCCTTGAAGATGTTGCCCAGCGACCGCGGCACCGGCCGCGTGTCGGGCGCCACGGAGAACGAGAGCCCGATGGCGTGGCCCGGCGTCGGGTAGGGGTCCTGCCCGACGATCAGCACCCGCACGTCCTCGAACGGCTGGGTGAAGGCGCGCAGGACGTTGGCGCCCGCGGGCAGGTAGCGCCGCCCGGCGGCGTTCTCGGCGCGGAGGAACTCCCCCATGTCGGCGATGTTCTGCGCCACCGGCGCGAGCGCCCGCGCCCACCCGGCCTCGACGACCTCTTCCAACGGCTTGGCCATGATGCTCAGTCCCCCAACCGACGAAGCTCGGCGCGGAACCGCTTCCCGCGCCGGATGTAGCTCTGCACCGCGTAGTCGAACGCGCCACCGGGCACCTCGTAGCCCTCGCGCACCCGCGCCGGGACACCCAGCGCCATCGTGCGGGGCGGGATCTGCGCGTTGGGCGAGACGACCGCGCCCGCTGCCACCACGGCGCCCGCGCCGACCGTGGAGCCGTTGAGCACGACCGATCCCGACGAGATGAGCGCGTTGTCGCCGATGGTGGCGCCCTCGATGTGGACGTTGTGGCCGACCGTGACCTCGGCCCCGATGATCGTGGGCTGGTGCGGGGTGCAGTGGATGATCGAGCCGTCCTGGATGCTGGTGCGTGGGCCGACCTCGATCCGGCCGTCGTCGCCGCGGAGCACGGCGGTGGGCCACACGGTGGCCTCCGCGCCGATCGTCACGTTGCCGATGACCACCGCGTCCGGGTGGACGTAGGCGTCGGGATGGATGTCGGGCTCGAGGTCTCCGAGCGCGTAAACAGGCACTCGGGAACTCTAGTAGCGCGCGGGTGAGCAGCCTCACGACCCACTTCTGGAACGATACAGAAGATCAACGCGCTATACCTGACGTGACTCGAGAGAACAGGAACCCAGCCCTGACGGCCCGCCTCCTGCGCGCACTGCAGCGCGTGAACGACTGGACGCTGGTGGCCTTCAACCCCCGCTACCCCACGCCCTCGCGCGACCGCTGACCCGGCAAGCCCTCGCCTTGCAGGAAAGCCACTTTCCCGCAACGTGGTTGCGGGAAAGTGGCTTTCCTGCCATTCAGCGCCCGATGAAAATCCGGGGGCGATCTACCCCTTCGCCGCCACCGTCGGGCGCAGCCGCACCCAGGCGAAGAAGATCGCGGCCAGCACCAGCATCACGATCCCGGCCCACAGGTTCATGTGGATCCCGGCCGACTTGGCCAGCTGTTCGGGCGTGCTGTTGACGATGCCGATGATCACGAGCAGCACGCCGTAGACCCCGAACAGCAACGCGATGACGGTGCGCAGGTCGAACAGCGTCGACGCCGCGCTGTGGACCTCTTCGGTACCTGTCTCCTCGGACATGGGGACTCCTCTCCGGGCCAACGGATCCAGGTCAGAAAACGATGTAGAGCGCGACCGTCAACGCGATCACGATGGCGCCCAGCGTCACGGGCTGGCGGTACCAGCCCGCGTCCTCGCCCGTCGTGCTGTGTTCGCGGGAGGACTTCGGCGTGAGCGACCACACGAGGCCGACGAGCTCGGCGTCGGGCTTGGGCTGGGTGAAGGTCGAGACCACGATCGCGACCGCGATCCCCACGACGAACGCGGCCGACGCGCCGATGAAGCTGCCGGCCTGACTCGACACCGCGATGGCACCACCCGCGACCAGCCGGTCGATGGCGACCGCGGCGATGGTCCCCGAGACCAGGCCCGTCCAGCCGGCCGGACCGGTCATCCGCTTCCAGAACAGCCCGAGGATGAAGATCGCGAACAGCGGCGCGTTGAAGAAGCTGAACAGCGTCTGGATGTAGTCCATCAGGTTCTGGCTGCCGCTCGCGATGAACGCGGTGCCGATGGCCAGGATGCAGCCGACCACCGTGACCGCGCGGCCGACCCGCAGGTAGTAGCGGTCGTCGCGACCGGGGCGGATCCAGTCCTGCCACAGGTCGTAGGTGAACACCGTGTTGAGCGAGCTGACGTTCGCCGCCATACCGGCCATGAACGCAGCCAGCAGACCGGCCAGTGCCACGCCGAGCAGGCCGTTGGGCAGCACCTCGCGCATCAACAGCGTCAGGGTGTCGTTGGGGGTGACCCCACTGCTCATGTCGCCCGCCTTGACGGCGACCAGCTGCGGCACCAGCACCCCGGCGACCATGCCCGGCACGACGACGACGAGCGGGATGAGCGCCTTCGGGAACGCTCCGATGATCGGCGTGCGGCGCGCGGCGGACATGCTCTTCGCCGACAGGGCCCGCTGGACCTCGGCGAAGTTCGTCGTCCAGTACCCGAACGAGAGCACGAACCCGAGCCCGAACACGATCCCCACGACCGAGAGGAACCCGTTGGGGATCTCGGTGAGCGAGGTGCCCGGCCACGACTGGAGATCGGCCGGGTAGCCGCCCGCCGCGATCTTCTCCTTCAACCCGTCCCAGCCGCCGACGCGGGCGAGCCCGGCGACGGTGATCGGGACCAGCAGCGCGAGGATCACGAAGAACTGGAGCACCTCGTTGTAGATGGCCGCCGACAGGCCCCCGAGGAAGGTGTAGGCGAGCACGACCAGCGCGGCGACCGGGATCGCGAGCGCCAACGACCAGCCCAGCAGCGCCTCCATGATCAGGCCGAGCGCGAACAGGTTCACACCGGCGATCAGGACGGCGGCCAGCGCGAACGTGATGCCGTTGACGCGTTGGGTCGTCGCGTTGAACCGCTTCCGCAGGAACTCGGGGACCGACCGCGCCTTGCTCCCGTAGTAGAACGGCATCATCACGATGCCGAGGAACACCATCGCCGGGATAGCGCCGATCCAGTAGTAGTGCACCGTCGGAACGCCATACTTGACCCCGTTGGCGGTCATGCCGATGAGCTCGAGCGCCCCGAGGTTCGCCGAGATGAACGCGATGCCCGTGACCCATGCCGGCAGGCTGCGCCCGGAGAGCAGGAAGTCCAGGCTCGACGACACCGAGCGGCGCGCGGCCAGCCCGATGCCCAGCACCAGCACGAAGTAGAAAACGATGAAGACGTAGTCGTACCACGCCGTGTCCAGCCGAACGTCGGCTTGCGCCAACACCGTCGTCATCGAGACCCCCGCCCACACTGCCGAATCCGCGAGGACGCGCCCGCGGGTAGCGGGATCTTGCGCCCGCGGGGGCGGGAACGCCAGCGCTGACGCGCCGGTGTCACCGAGCCGTGGCCGAGTCCCTCCGATCGGTGCTGCTGACGGGTGCAGCGGACGACAGCCGTTTGGCGTAGGAGCGGGTCAGTGGGGAGTCGCGATAGTGGCCGAATCCGCTGATCGGGACGTAGCCCGTGGCCGTGTAGAGCGCGATGGCCGCCGGCTGCGGCGTGCCGGTCTCGAGCACCATGCGGGTGCGCCCGGCCGCCGCGGCCGTGCGCTCCAGCTCGGCCAGCAGCAGGCGGGAGCATCCCAGCCTGCGGTGCGCTGCGCTGACGAAGACCCGCATCAGCTCGGCGTCCCCCGGCGCCAGTGCGGGGTGATGGTCCGGGCCGACGGTCCGCCAGCCGCCGCATGCCACCGGGACGCCGTCGAGGAAGCCCACCACGAACAGACCGTGGGGCGGTGCGAAGACCTCCGCGCCGACGGTGTGAGCATCGCCCTCGCCGTAGACAGCCACGTAGTACCGATCGAGCTCGGCACGCAGCCGGACGGCGTCGGGGTGATCGAAGGACGTGGGGCGAAGCTCGAGCACGGTTCGAGATTACGAGACCCGCCGCTCGACCTTGCCCGACGGCGCGCGGCGTGCCATCGTCGCGTCTCCGGCCGGGGGGCGGCCGGGGCAACGGGGCGGGGGGCGCACATGACCCGTGCGGCCGTCGGGGAGCGCGAGACGTCCGCACCGCGCGCGCCGGGACGCCGACGCCGCGACCGCGACGCATGGCCGCTGCTGCTGCCGGCGCTGATCCCCGTCGCGCTCTTCAGCGTCTACCCGCTGCTGCAGGGTCTCTACCTGGGCTTCACCGACAGCCGAGCCGGCCGCAACGTCGTCACCCACTTCGTCGGACTCGACCAGTACGCCGCGCTGCTGGGCAACGAGCTGTTCTGGTCGTCGTTCCGGATCGGGCTGATCTGGGCGTTCGCGGTGACGATCCTGCAGTTCGTCGCCGCGCTCGGGCTCGCGCACCTGCTCGACGCCGACCTGCGGCTGCGCGGGCTGGCCCGCACGCTCGCGCTGATCCCGTGGGCGATGCCGCCGGTGATCATCGCGATCATGTGGCGGCTGCTGCTCAACCCCAACTACGGCATCGCGGGCAACGTCAACTGGCTCGGCGAGTTCAGCACCGCGCTGCCCGCGGTGATCGTGGTCGGGGTGTGGGCGGGGATGCCGCAGACCACGATCACGCTGCTGGCCGGGCTGCAGTCGATCGACGCGTCGCTGCACGAGGCCGCCGCCGTCGACGGTGCCGGGGCGTGGCGGCGGTTCTGGCACGTCACGCTGCCCGGGCTGCGGCCGGTGATCGTCGCGATCACGACGCTGGACTTCATCTGGAACATCAACTCGTTCGGGCTCGTCTACGTCCTCACCGCGGGCGGTCCGGGCGGGCAGACGATGCTGCCGATGCTCTTCGCCTACAACGAGGCGTTCAGGTACGGGAACTTCGGGTACGCGTCGGCCATGGGCGGCGTGCTGGTCGTGCTGATCGTCGGCTTCCTGCTGTTCTACCTGCGCTCCCAGCTGCGGCGGCAGCCGTGAGGAGGACGGGGCAGTACGTCGCGCTGGCCTGCTACGTCGTGTTCCTCGGCTTCCCGCTGCTGTGGCTGCTCGCGAGCGCGCTCAAGTCGCCCGCCGAACTCGACGTCGCCGGTTCGGGACTGCTTCCCACGGCGCCGACGCTGCAGAACTTCGCCACAGCGCTCGATCGTGCCGACCTCGCCGTGGCCGCCTGGAACAGCCTGCGAGTGGCACTGGGTGCGACGGTGCTCGTGCTGGTGCTCGGCCTGCCCGCCGCGTACGGGCTGGCGCGGTTCCGCAGTCGGCTCAAGGTCGTGGCCAACGGCTGGGTGCTGGTGAGCCAGGTCTTCCCGGTGATACTCGTGGTGATCCCGCTGTTCCTGATCCTGCGCCAGTTCGGCCTGGTCGACAGCCTCGTCGGGCTCACGATCGTGCACGCGGTCTACGCGCTGCCGTTCGCGCTGTGGATGCTGCAGGGCTTCATCTCCGCGATCCCGCGCGACATCGAGGAGGCGGGCACGATGGACGGTGCCGGCCGCGTCCGCGTGCTGGCCAGCATCGTGGCGCCGCTGCTGGTGCCGGGGCTCGTCGCCACGGCGATGTTCACGTTGATCTCGTCGTGGAACGAGTTCTTCTTCGCGCTCGTGCTGATCCAGGATCCGGCGAAGGTGACGCTGCCGCTCACGCTCGCCCGGTTCGTCGGCGCGGAGGGCCAGGTGCAGCTCGGCGCGCTCGCGGCGGGCGCGCTCCTGGCCACCGTGCCCAGCCTGCTGTTCTTCGCCGCCGTCCAGCGCCGGCTCACGTCCGGGCTGCTCAGTGGTGCCGTCAAGGGATGAGGGAGCGATCATGAACGGACGCCGGCTCGGCCTCGTGGCTGCGGCGGCCGCCGCGCTGCTCGTGGCGGGTTGCGCCACCGCGCCGTCGGGGCCCGACGGGGGTGGCGGCGGGCCGGTCACGCTGAAGTTCCAGAGCCTCGCGTTCCAGGAGCCCAGCGTCGCGGCCACGAAGAAGATCGTGGACAGCTGGAACGCCGCGCACCCCGACATCCACGTCGACCTCACCCAGGGCAGCTGGGACGCGGTGCACGACCAGCTCGTCACGCAGTTCCAGGGCGGCACCGCCCCGGACGTCATCCACGACGAGTCGGCCGACATCACCGGCTTCGCGAGGCAGGGCTACCTCGCCGATCTGGGTCCGGCGCTCTCGCCCACGACCCGGGCGAGCATCCCGGACGGCGTGTGGCAGACCGTCACCGTCGACGGGAAGACCGTGGCGGCACCGACGCTGCTGCAGTCCTACGTCGTGTTCGCCAACACCGCGCTGCTCGCGCAGGCCGGGGTGACGCCGCCGACCGGCGCCACCTGGACGTGGGACCAGCTGGCGGCGGCCGCGCGCGCGGCGACCACCGCCACGTCCAAGGGGCTGGGCTGGGGGCTGCGCCAGCCCACGGCCACCGTCGTCAGCATGGGCGTGAACTTCGGGGCGCAGTTCTTCACGGGCACCGGGCCCGCCACGGCCGTGCAGATCGGCGACGCCGAGCTCGAGGTGCCGCGGCGCATCCACGACATGGCGTGGGTCGACAAGTCGCTGGACCAGACGTCGCTCACCCAGAGCGGCTCGGACGTGGTCAAGGCGTTCCTCGACGGCCGCTACGCGATGATCGTCGCCGGCAGCTTCGCGGCGCAGCAGATCAAGGCCGCCGCGCCGGCCGGGTTCTCCTGGACGGTGCTGCCCGCATTGGCCGGGGCGTCGGCGAACCAGGCCGCCAACCCACAGACGCTCTCGGTGCCCGCCGACAGCAAGAACGTCGCGCAGGCCACGCAGTTCATCGAGTACTACCTGCAGGCCCAGAACCTCGCCGCGGTGGCGCAGGGTGAGTGGCTGATCCCGACGTCCGGCGCGGCCCGTACCGCCGTCGCGTCGGCCACGGGCGGCGCCGACGGCTGGGCCGCGACGCTGGCCGGTGCCGAGCACCTGACCACGGCCCCGTTCCAGTCGGTGGAGCGCTACCCGCAGTGGAAGGACCAGATCGCCACCCCGGCCCTGCAGCGCTACCTGGGCAACCAGATCGACCTGCCGACCCTGCGCACCCAGCTCACCGACGGCTGGAAGCAGGTATCACGCTAGGTCACAGCACCCCGTCGAGAACGACGTTACAATGATCAACAGAGCCTTTTGATCATCACAACGTCGGTCTCGACGGGGCTCTGGCTACGCTGAGTGCTTGGCCTTGCGGCGCCACTGGGTGAGGGCGCGTTCGGTGTAGCCGTTCGGTTCCGCGCGGCCGCTGAACACCAGGTCCAGTGCGGCCTGGAACGACTCGCTGCCCTCCAGGTCCTTCGCCATCGGGGGGTAGCCGGGCTCCCCCGCGTTCTGCTCGTCGACGACGGCGGCCATCCGCGCGAACGCGTCGCGCACCGTCGCCTCGTCGACGAGCCCGTGGTGGAGCCAGTTGGCCAGCAGCTGGCTGGAGATCCGCAGCGTGGCGCGGTCCTCCATCAGCCCGACGCCCTCCAGGTCGGGCACGGTGGAACAGCCGATGCCCAGCCCCACCCAGCGCACGACGTAGCCGAGGATCGACTGCGCGTCGGTCTCCAGCTCGTGGCGCTTCTCCTCCTCCGTGAGCTCGACGTCGAGCACGGGCACGCGCAGCAGCTCGCGCCGGTCGGTGGTGCGGCCGGAGAGCTCGCGCTGGCGGGCGTGCACGTCGATGCGCAGGTAGTGCAGCGCATGCAGGGTGGCGGCCGTCGGCGACGGCACCCACGCGCAGTTGGCTCCTGCCAGCGGCTGGGCGCCCTTCTGCTCCAGCATCGCGGCCATGGCGGCCGGCTTGGCCCACATGCCCTTGCCGATCTGCGCCTGGCCGGGGAAGCCGGCACGCAACGCGACGTCGACGTTGCGGTCCTCGTAGGCGGTGAGCCACGCGGTGGCGCGCATGTCGTCCTTGCGCACCACCGGACCCGCCAGGAAGTCGGTGTGGATCTCGTCGCCGGTGCGGTCCAGGAAGCCGGTGTTCACGAAGATGACGCGCTCGGCGGCCTGCTCGATGCACGCGTCGAGGTTGACCGACGTGCGGCGTTCCTCGTCCATGATCCCGAGCTTGAGGGTGTTGGCGGCGAGGCCCAGCGCCCCCTCGACGGCCGCGAAGAGCTCGACGGTGAGCGCCACCTCCTCAGGCCCGTGCATCTTCGGCTTGACGATGTAGACGCTGCCGGCGCGCGAGTTGCGGTAGCGGCCCAGCCCCCGCAGGTCGTGCAGCGCCGCCGTGGCCGCGACCAGCAGGTCGAGCACGCCCTCCGCGACGTCGGCGCCCCCGACGGTGACGGCGTCGGTGGTCATGTGGTGCCCGACCGTGCGCACCAGCAGCAGCGAGCGCCCGGGCAGGGTCAGCGCCGCGCCGTCGGGTGCGGTGTAGTCGCGGTCGCCGTGCACGGTGCGCTCGACGGTCTCGCCACCCTTGCGGAAGCTGGCGACCAGCGTTCCGGTCATCAGCCCCAGCCACGTCCGGTAGGCCTCGGTCTTGTCGGCCCCATCGACGGTGGACACCGAGTCCTCGAGATCGACGATCGTGGTCACCGCCGACTCCAGCACGATGTCGGCGATCCCCGCGTGGTGCTGGCGGCCTACCCGATGGGCGGGGTCGATCACGAGCTCGGCATGCAACCCATTGCGGCGCAACAGGATCACCCCGTCGCCCGAGCCGGCGAACTGTCCGGAGTCGGCCACGGTCTGCTCGCCGTCGCCCGTGTCGACCACGAGCGCGCCGTCGACCACCCGGTAGCCCGACGCGTCGGCGTGGCTGCCGAGTGCGAGCGGGAACAGCTCGTCGAGCAGCCGGTCGGCCTCGGCGATGACCTGCGCGCCGCGGGCCTCGTCGTAGCCGCGGGCGAGCTCGTGGCTCGCGTCGATCTCTCGGGGCGGCAGGGCGTCCGTGCCGTAGAGCGCGTCGAACAGCGACCCCCACCGCGCATTGGCCGCGTTGAGCGCGTAGCGCGGCACCGTGGAGGGCACCACGAGCTGTGGACCTGCGACGGTGGCGATCTCGGCGTCTACGTCGCCGATGTGCACGCGCGGTTCGGCGGGCGCCACCAGGTAGCCGATCGAGGTGAGGAACTCCTCGTAGGCGTCGAGGTCGCCGACGCCGTGTTCGCGGTGCCAGGCGTCGATCTGCGCCTGCAGCTCGTTGCGGCGGGCGAGCAGGCGGGCGATCGATGGGGCGAACCGCGCCTGCAACGCGGCGCACGTGTCCCAGAACCACGAGGGCTCCAGGTCCAGCCCGCGCAGCAGTTCCTCGGCGACGAACGCGCGCAGCGCGGGGGCGATCTGGAGTTCCTCGGTCACGGACCCTACCTTCCTCGGCATGCCCTTGTGGGGGCAAGTTTCTATCAGGCGGATTACATTTTTCACATCGTGAAAACTTGCGGTCGCATCTCGGAGTCTCTCGACGTAGGCTTCCCGTTGTTCAGCCCGGCATTCAGGAGGACTCGATGACGCTCGGCGCCACCGTGCAGCGCGCCTTCGAGACGGCGCTCGAGCCCCGCGACGTCATCAGCGACCCCGCACGCTGCCGCGCCTACGAGTGCGACGGGCTCACCGGGTACCGCGTCGTGCCCGGACTCGTCCTGCTCCCCCGCACCGCGGAGCAGGTGGCCGCGGCCGTGCGCGTCTGCGCGCAGCACGGCGTTCCGTTCGTCGCGCGGGGCGCGGGCACCGGCCTGTCGGGCGGTGCGCTGCCCGTCGCCGACGGCGTCGTCATCAGCCTGACCCGGCTCAAGCGGGTCCTCGACGTCGACCCGGTCGACCGCCGTGCCGTTGTCGAGCCGGGCGTCACCAACCTCGAGATCACGGCCGCGGCCGCGCCCTACGGGCTCTACTACGCGCCCGACCCGTCGAGCCAGCAGGTCTGCACGATCGGCGGCAACGTCGCGGAGAACTCGGGCGGGGCGCACTGCCTCAAGTACGGGTTCACCACCAACCACGTGCTCTCGGCCGAGGTCGTGCTCGCCGACGGCTCGATCGTCACGCTCGGGAGCGACACGGGCGAGCAGGCCGGGCCGGACCTGCGCGGGGTGTTCCTCGGCTCCGAGGGCACGCTCGGCATCACCACGAAGATCACCGTCCGGCTGCTGCGCACGCCGGAGTCGGTGCGCACGCTGCTCGCCGACTTCCCCTCCATCGGCGCCGCAGGCGATGTCGTGTCCGACATCGTGGCCGCCGGGATCGTGCCCGCGGCCGTCGAGATGATGGACACCCTGGCCATCGAGGCCGCCGAGCAGGCCGTCCACGCCGGTTACACGGTGGGCGTTCCGGCCGCGCTCGTCGTCGAGCTCGACGGCCCCGACGCCGAGTGCGACCTGCAGTTCGAGCAGGTCAAGGCCATCTGCGAGAAGCACGGATGCACCCGCCTGCACATCGCGGGTTCGATCGAGGAGCGCGCCGCCATCTGGCGCGGGCGCAAGGCGGCGTTCGCCGCCGTCGGGCGCATCTCGCCGGACTACTTCGTGCAGGACGGCGTGGTGCCCCGCACGCGGCTCGCCGAGGTGCTCGACCGGATCGCGGCCATGGGCGTCGACGCCGGTCTGCGCGTGGCCAACGTCTTCCACGCGGGCGACGGCAACCTGCACCCGCTCGTGCTCTACAGCGCCGCGGCGGGCGAGACGGAGCAGGCGGAGGTGCTGTCGGGCAAGATCGCCGAGCTGTGCGTCGAGCTGGGCGGCTCGCTCTCGGGCGAGCACGGCATCGGCATGGACAAGGCCTGCTCGATGCCCAAGATGTTCAGCGAGGACGACCTCGCCGTGATGGGACGGGTGCGCGGCGCGTTCGACCCCCACGGGCTCTGCAACCCGGGCAAGATCATCCCGACGCCGCGCCTGTGCGGCGAGCGTCCGGGCAAGTACAAGGCACATCCGCTCGAGGAAGCAGGGGTGATCGAGCGGCTATGAGCGAGCTCGCGAGCACCACAACGAGGCTGGCGCCCACCGATCTGCGGTCGGTGCGCGATGCCGTGCTGGACACCTCCGGCCGGATCGCGATCGCCGGCGCGGGCACGGCAGCCGACTGGGCGGGCCGGCTCGGCGCGGTCGACGCCGTGCTCGACACCACCGGCCTGACCGGCGTGATCGTCCACAACCCCGGGGACATGACGGCCGCGGTCAACGCCGGCATGCCGCTGCGTGCACTGTGCGACGAGCTCTCGTCGCACGGTCAGTACGTGGCCCTGGACGCGGCCCGGGTGGGCGACGGCGCCACCGTCGGCGGCCTGCTGGCCACGGCCGACGCGGGGCCGGGCGCGCTGGTGCACGGCTCGCTGCGCGACCTCGTCATCGGCGCCACGCTGGTGCTGCCCGACGGCACGGTCGCCCGCACCGGGGGGCACGTGATCAAGAACGTGGCCGGCTACGACCTGACCAAGGTCGTGCACGGCTCCTACGGCACCCTCGCCGTCATCGCCGAGGTCGTGCTGCGGCTGCACCCGCTCCCCCGCGGGTCGGTGACGATCGTGCTGCCCTGCTCCCTCGCCGAGGCCGCCGAGCACGCCGTGCGAGTACTGGCGCAGCCACTCGAACCCGCAGCACTGGAGTGGGTGGGCGAGAGCGACGTCGACGGCGAGCTCCTCGTGCGCCTCGAGGGCTCCGCAGGCGCTCTCGAACAGCGTGCGGAGCGGGTGAGCCGGCTGCTCGGTTCGAGCGAGCGGCACGATGGTGCACCCGGTGTGGACGAGAGTGCCGTTCGCTCGGGCGCCGATGCCTTCGCCCGCCACGTCGAACTCACCGGTGGCGCCACCGGAGCCGCCGTGCTGCGCGTCGGTGCCCGACCCTCCCGGCTCCCTGCGCTGCTCGCGTCGCTGCCCGGAGTGGTGTCGATCACCGCGGGGCTCGGCACCGGAGTGGCCACCGTCGCGCTCGCACCCGGCTCCGTCGCCGACGCCCACGCGCTCGTGCACGCCGCAGGCGGCACGTCCGTGGTGCGGGCCCGCCCGGCTGGCGCCGACGTCCCCGCGTGGGGACCACCACCCTCGGCGCTCGGCGTGCTGAAGGCCGTCAAGACCGCGCTGGACCCGCAGGACCGATTCGGCTCCGGCCGGTTCAGGGAGTGGATGTGACGGAGTTCGACATCCGGAGCTCGGCGTTCGACGCGCACCGCCCGCCGGAGCGGGAGCTGCTCGACGACTGCGTGCACTGCGGGTTCTGCCTGCCGACGTGCCCCACCTACCAGCTGTGGGGCGAGGAGATGGACTCGCCGCGTGGCCGGATCCTGCTCATGGACCTCGCCGAGAAGGGCGAGATCCCGCTCGCGGGTGCGCTCACCGACCACGTCGACGCCTGCCTGGGCTGCATGGCCTGCGTGACGGCGTGCCCGTCGGGTGTGCAGTACGACCGGCTGCTGGAGTCGGTGCGCCCGCAGATCGAGCGCAACGTGGAGCGGTCGCGCCCGGACCGGCTGTTCCGCAACGCGATCTTCGCGCTGTTCCCCTACCGGCGCAGGCTGCGCGCGGCCGCGCTGCCGGGCGCGCTCTACCAGCAGCTGCGCAAGGCCCCGATCGTCGCGAAGCTCGCGGCGAAGCTGCCGGGGCGGCTGGCGGCGATGGAGTCGCTGCTGCCACCGGTCTCGCTGCGCGACGCGTTCGCCACGCTCCCGGTGATCACGCGGGCCGTCGGGGAGCGTCGCGGGCGGGTAGCGCTGCTCACCGGCTGCGTGCAGGACGTGTTCTTCCACCGGGTCAACGCCGCGACCGTGCGGGTGCTCGCCGCCGAGGGTTACGACGTCCTCGTGCCCCGCGCGCAGCAGTGCTGCGGCGCGCTGGAGCTGCACGCCGGGCGCGAGGACCCGGCGCTGGTGCGGGCCCGGCGCACCGTCGAGCGGTTCGGGACGCTGCCCGTCGACCACGTCGTCACCAACGTCGCCGGTTGCGGCTCGTCGATGAAGGAGTACGGCCACCTGCTGTCAGACGACCCGGAGTGGGCCACGCGGGCACAGGAGTTCAGCGCGAAGGTGCGCGACGTGCACGAGGTGCTCGCCGCCGGCGAGCCGCGCGCCGTGCGGCACCCGGTCCGGGCGCGCGTCGCCTACCACGACGCCTGCCACCTCGGCCACGCCCAGCAGGTGCGGGAGCAGCCCCGGGCGGTCCTGCGCAGCATTCCCGAGGTGCAGCTCGTCGACCTGCCGGAGGCGGCGCTGTGCTGCGGCTCGGCGGGGATCTACAACATGATCGCGCCGGAGGCGGCCTCCGAGCTGGGGGTGCGCAAGGCCGAGAACGTGCGATCGGTGGAGCCGGACGTGATCGTCACCGCCAACCCCGGCTGCCTGCTGCAGATCGGCAAGCACCTGGGGGTCGACATCCCGCTGCTGCACCCGGTCCAGCTGCTGGATGCCTCGATCCGCGGGGTGGCGGTGCCGCGGACGTAGGGCCCTCCTCCCGCGTCGCCGACGTTGCAGGAAAGCCACTTTCCCGCAACGTCGTTGCGGGAAAGTGGCTTTCCTGCCATCGCCGCGCGCGGGTGGCCTGCCGACGGGGCTCCCTGCAACGGCACCCGACGGGCCCGCGCCGCCCCACCGCCCCGGCCCGACTACTCCTCCACGCTCATGCTGGAGACGTCCCGGGCCCGCAGCGCCAGCCACAGCTCCTGCCGGTCCTGTGCCGACGCCATGCGCCGCCCGGTCAGCTTCTCCACCGCCTCGATCCGGTTGCGCACGGTGTGGCGGTGCACCCGCAGCGCCGCGGCCGCCGCCTCCCAGTGCCCGTTGTGCTCCAGGAACACGGTCAGCGCGCGCAGCAGCTCCGCCCCCCGCTCCGCGCTGTCGATGTGGCCCAGCACCGCATCGGCGTAGGCCCGCAGCCGGTCGGGTTCGACGGCTGCCAGCAGCAGCCTGCTGCTCGCGATGTCGCTCGCGTGGGCGTGGCGCCCGCTGATCCGGCTGTCGGGCAGCGCCGAGCGCGCCTGGCGCAGCGACACCGCGACCGCGCCGGGGCGCACCCCGATGCCGATCCCGGCCGCCCGGGTGGGCACGAGCGTCGCCAGCGCCGCGGGGAGGTCGGCGTCCACCGGCACCGCCAGCTCGACGATCTCCCCGGCCACCCGCACGAGCGCGCCGGGCATGGCGGCGGCGAGGTCGGCCGCGAGGTCGTCGGCGTCCGACGGCGCGGCGACGGCGGCGGCCCGCAGGTCGGTGTCCGGCAGCCCGACGGACTCCAGCCACTTCGCCGCGACGAGGTCGTCCACCGTGCCGCGGGCGAGCCGCGCCAGCACCTGCGCCCGGCCGCGCCGCTGCGCCGCGCCCAGCCCGTGCCGGCGCTCCAGCTCCAGTGACAGCAGTGACACGAGGTCGCCGGTGACCTGATGCGACACCGCCGCGTCCGACGGCCCGTCGAGCAGCAGCCAGGCCCGCAACCGCCGTGACCCCAGCGGGTGCACCTCGCGCCGCCGCTGCGGCGTCACGTCGACGCCCGCCGCGAGCAGCCCCTGCCCGCGCACGGTGTCGACGAGTTCCGTCAGCTCGGCCGCCAGCTCCGCACCGCCCGAGCCGGACTCGGCGACGAGCCGCCCGAGCAGGTCGACGACCAGCCCGGTCCGCCCGGTCGCACGGGCGTGCGCGGCCAGGATCGCGCCCGGCCCGCCCGGTGCGGCGGCCGCCGCCGTCAGCGCCCGCTGGGTGCGCACCGCCCACTCCAGCTGCTTGCGCTCCTCGCGGGCGTGGAACCCGAACACCGCCTTCGTGACGGCGACGAACGGGATCTCCTCCGGCACCGCCAGCAGCGGCAGCCCCGCCGCCTCCGCGGCGGCGACGAGCTCGGGCGGCACCTCCTGGAACCGCAGCTCCGCGCCCAGCCCGATCCCGAGCGCCGGCACCCCCGCGGCGTCGAGCCCCTGCACGTAGGTCGTGCAGGCCTCGGCGGTGAGCGGGAGCATCAGCCCGATCGTCAGCAGCAGCTCGCCACCTTGGAGCCACGCCCACGGCGTGATCAGCTCCGACACCGCGGCAGCTTCGATCGACCGGCCCATACCGGCGTGACCCGCGCAGACCCGCAGGCCCAGCGACCGGTCGGCGACCAGACCCTCGACCGTCAGCATCGCGCCATCCTCCGCCACGTTGTCCGATTCGGCGAGTCTCGATTCCCGTGCTTGGACAGTTCCGCTATTCGCGCAGGTCCGCCCGGCCGTCACCCTTCTGGACACAACCCGCAGAGGAGGAGCCCGGTGACCCAGCCAGCCCCGATCGGACCGGTCGACGCGTCCGCCGTCCCCCGCTACGCGGGACCCGCGACGTTCGCCCGGCTCCCCCGCCTCGACCAGGTCACCCGGGCCGACGTCGCGGTACTCGGCCTGCCGTTCGACACCGGCGTCTCCTACCGGCCGGGCGCGCGCTTCGGGCCCGCCCACGTCCGGGCGTCGTCGAAGCTGCTGCGCCCCTACCACCCGGCGCTGGACGTCTCGCCGTTCGCGGCGCAGCAGGTGGCCGACGCCGGTGACCTCGGGATCAACCCGTTCGACATCGAGGAGGCCATCCGCACCGTCGAGCACGCGTCCAACGACCTGCGCGAGGGCGGCACGAAGCTCCTCTCGATCGGGGGCGACCACACCGTCGCGCTGCCGCTGCTGCGGTCGGTGCACCGCGACCACGGCCCGGTGGCGGTGCTGCACTTCGACGCGCACCTCGATACCTGGGACACCTACTTCGGCGCCGCGTACACCCACGGCACGCCGTTCCGCCGCGCGTCGGAGGAGGGCCTCATCGATCCCGAGCGCAGCATGCACGTCGGCATCCGCGGACCGCTCTACGGCGCCCATGACCTCACCGCCGACGGCGTGCTCGGCTTCCAGGTCATCCACACCGACGACTACCAGCTGCAGGGACTGGCGACGGTCATCGAGCGCATGCACGCACGCCTGGGCGACGGGCCGGTCTACGTCTCGGTCGACATCGACGTGCTCGACCCCGCGCACGCTCCCGGCACCGGCACCCCCGAGGCGGGCGGGCTCACCAGCCGCGAGCTGCTGCACTCGCTGCGCGCGCTCGTCGGCACGGACATCGTCGGCGCCGACATCGTCGAGGTCGCGCCCGCCTACGACCACGCCGAGATCACCGGCATCGCCGCTGCGCACGTCGCGTACGAGCTGCTGTCGGTGCTGGCACTCGGGAAGCCGTCATGACCGACCACCGCAACGGTGGCGCCGCCGTCGTCGAGACGCTCGCGGCCAACGGCGTCGACACGATCTTCGGCATACCCGGCACCCACAACCTCGAGCTCTACCGGCACCTGCGCGACGCCGGGATCCGGCCGGTCACATCGCGCCACGAGCAGGGCGCCGGGTACGCCGCCGAGGCCTACGCGCGGGTCGGCGGGCGGCCCGGTGTCGTCGTGACGACGAGCGGGCCCGGCCTCACCAACGCCATGACCGCGGCGGCCACCGCGTACGCCGAGTCGCAGCCGATGCTCGTGCTCTCCCCCGGCGTCCCGACCGGCAGCGAGGGCCGCGACCTCGGCCTGCTGCACGAGACCAAGGACTCCCGCGCCGCCATGGACCACCTGGTGCGCTGGAGCCGCCGCGTCCGCAGCGCCGACGAGGCCGCCGACGCCGTCACCGACGCGTTCGCGTCGTTCCGCGGCACGCGTCCGCGGCCGGTGCACGTCGAGATCCCGATCGACGTGCTGGAGCAGGTCTGGACCGGCACCGCACGCGCCGCGACGACGGCGAGCGCCCCGGCACCGGACCCGGTCGCCGCCGCCCGTGCGGCCGCGCAGCTCGCCCGCGCGCAGCGCCCGCTGATCATCGCCGGTGGCGGTGCCGTGGACGCGGCCACCGAGGTGGCGGCGCTGGCCGAGGCCATCGGCGCACCCGTCGCCACCAGCGTGAACGGCAAGGGTGTGCTCGACGAGGGGCACCCGCTGTCGGTCGGTGCCGCGATGCGGCTGCGGGCGCTGCAGGACGCCGCCGCCGCGAGCGACGCGCTGCTCGTCGTGGGCAGCGAGCTCGGCGACGCGGACCTGTGGGACGGCCGGATCGGCGGTCAAGCCGTGATCAGGGTCGACGTCGAGGCCGGGCAGCTGCACAAGAACTGCCGCGCCGACGTCACGCTGCTCGCCGACGCCGCCGAGGCGCTCTGGGCGGTGCTCACCGCGCTACCCACCGACCGGCCGCGCGCTACGACCGGTTCCGCCCGGGCCGCCGAGCTGCGCGCCGCCTGTCGCGCCGAGGCCCGCCACGACGCCGGTCCCTACGAGGCCGTCAACGCTGCGGTCCGGGCGGCACTGCCCGCCGACGGCGTGCTGACCGGCGACAGCTCGCAGGTCACCTACTTCGGCTCGGTGCACTTCTTCGACGTGCCCGCGCCGCGGCGGTTCTGCTACACCCCGGGCTACGCCACGCTCGGCTACGGCCTGCCGGCCGGGATCGGTGCCTCGCTGGCCCGGCCGGGTTCCCCGGTCGCGACGCTGCTGGGCGACGGCGCGTTCATGTTCTCCGTGCAGGAGCTCGCCACCGCCGTCGAGCTGCGGTTGCCGCTGCCGATCGTGGTGGTGGACAACGGCGGTTACCGGGAGATCCGCGACCAGGAGCACAGCCGCGGCATCGCGCCCGTCGGCGTCGACCTGCACGTGCCCGACCTCGCGCTGCTCGCCACCGCCTTCGGTGCGCACGGCACGCGCACCACCGACACCGCCGCCATCGGCGAGCTGGTGCACGACGCGCTGGGCGCCGACCGCCCGACCGTGATCCACCTCGACTGGACGGAGTGAGCTGTGGACGTCGCCATCGTCATCGTCTATCTCGTCGCCATGATCGCGTTCGGCTTCTGGGGGAAGCGCCGGGCCACCACCACATCGGACTTCCTCGTCGCCGGGAGACGGCTGGGCCCGCTGCTCTACTCCGGCACCATGGCCGCGATCGTGCTGGGCGGGGCGTCCACGATCGGCGGCGTCGGACTGGGCTACCAGTACGGCCTGTCCGGGATGTGGCTGGTGGTCGCGATCGGCACCGGCATCCTGGCGCTGTCGCTGCTGTTCGCCGGCCGGATCCAGCGCCTGCGCGTCTACACCGTGAGCCAGATGCTGGAGCTGCGCTACGGGCCGGGCTCGAGCGTGCTCTCGGGCGTGGTGATGTTCCTGTACACGCTGATGCTCTCGGCCACCTCGACGATCGCGTACGCCACGATCTTCGGTGCGCTGCTCGACCTGGACAAGGTGCCGGCGATCCTCATCGGCGGCGGTGTCGTGGTGGTCTACTCGACGCTGGGCGGCATGTGGTCGATCACGCTGACCGACTTCGTCCAGTTCGTGATCAAAGGACGACGCCTTTGCCGCCGTCGTCGAGGCGACGATGCCGGCTGCGCTCGCCGGTCTCGTGCTGGCGGCCGCGCTCGCGGCGGTCATGTCGACCTCCAGCGGGGCGCTCATCGCGACGGCCACGGTGTTCGGCCAGGACATCCTCGGCCGCCTGCGCCGGTCGCCGGGTGCCACCACGGAGGACGCCCACGTGCGCGGTAACCGGTGGCTCGTGGCGGTGTTCGGCATCGTGATGATCATCATCGCGGCCGTGCTCAAGGACGTGGTGGCGGCGCTGACGATCGCCTACGACATCCTCGTCGGCGGCCTGCTGATCCCGATACTCGGCGGGCTGGTGTGGCGGCGCGGCACCAACGTCGGCGCGCTGGTGGCGATCGGGCTGGGCATGGTCGCCACGCTGGTGACGATGGCGGTGGTCGGCGACGTCTACGCCAACGAGCCGGTGTACGTCGGCCTCGGCGCCGGGCTGGTCGGCTACGTGGTGGCGAGCCTGCTCTCACCCCCCACCCCCGCCGCGGTGCTGGCCGAGTGGGACCGGCGGTCGAAGGGCGACGCGGAGGTCCCGGTCCCCGTACCGACCTCCTGAACCCGCCTGCGTCGAGGCCGATAGGGCCCGTTCGCGGGATGTACGGGCCCGGCCATGATCCCTATCGTGTGCCGGTGAGCTCCGAGGTGGACCCCGAGATCCATCCGGTTGCGCAGCCCGATCAGCGCGAACACCGGCTGGCGAAGCTGGCCGCCGCCCGGGACGCGGGCCGCGTGCCCTACCGGTATCCCACCGATCACTCCGCCGCGCAGATCCGGTCGGCGCACGCCGCACTCGCGCCCGACGTCCGCACCACGGACCGCGTGCGCGTCGCCGGGCGCGTCGACCTCATCCGGCGCCAGGGCGGCCTCACGTTCGCCGTGCTGCGCGACCGCACCGGCACGGTGCAGCTGTTCGTCGACACCGCGGTGCTGGGGGTCGCCGAGCACCAGGCGTTCGACGCGCTCGACCGCGGCGACTGGGTCGGCGCCGAGGGCACGGTGATGACCACCCGCCGCGGCGAGCTGTCGGTGTTCGTGGAGACGTTCGCCCTGCTGGGAAAGGCGTTGCTGGACGCGCCCGCCAAGCACCACGGCCTCACCGACGTCGAGACCCGGTACCGGCAGCGCTACGTCGACCTCGCCGCCAACGAGCGAACGCGCGAGATCTTCCGGATCCGCCACACCGCGATCCGTGCCATCCGCCGCCACCTCGAGGACCAGGGCTTCACCGAGGTGGAGGGGCCGGTGCTCGGCTCGATCCAGGGCGGCGCATCGGCCCGGCCGTTCGTCACCCACCACAACGCGCTCGACATCGACCTGTACCTGCGCATCGCGCTGGAGCTGCACCTCAAGCGGCTCATCGTCGGCGGCCTGGAGCGGGTGTTCGAGATCGGCCGCGTGTTCCGCAACGAGGGCATCGACACCCGGCACAACCCCGAGTTCACGATGCTCGAGGCCTACCAGGCGTTCGCCGACTACCACGACATGATGGACCTGGTCGAGGGCATGGTCACCGCCGCCGCACACGCTGCGCTCGGCGATGACGTCGTCGTCCACCACGGCGGTCGGGCCATCGACCTGGGTGCCACCCCGTGGCCGCGCAAGCGGTTCGCCGACATGATCGCCGAGCAGACCGGCGAGGTCATGCACCCCGGGATGCCCGTCGACGACGCGCGGGCCGCACTGGACCGGCTGCGCATCCCCTACGAGCGCACCTGGGGCGCCGGGCGGCTGATGAAGGAGGTCTACGACGAGAAGGTGCAGCACGACGTCGTCGGCCCCGTGTTCTGCATCGACTACCCGCGCGAGGTGTCGCCGCTGGCCCGCGTGCACCGCGACGACCCCGACTACGTGGAGCGCTTCGAGCTGATCGTCGCCGGGTTCGAGCTGTGCAACGCCTACTCCGAGCAGAACGACCCGGTGCAGCAGCTCGCCGCGTTCGAGGCCGAGGCGCGCGCGAAGGCAGGGGGTGACCCCGAGGCCGGCGACATCGACCTCGACTACATCCGCGCGCTGGAGCACGGCCTGCCCTGCACGGGCGGCTTGGGCATCGGGATCGACCGGCTGGTGATGCTGCTGGCCAGCGTCGACTCGATCCGTGAGGTGATCCTCTTCCCGACACTGCGCCCGGAGTTCGCGCCGGCGCCGGGCGAGGGGCCCCAGGGTGGTCCGCGACCGGTGCTGCCGCCGACACCCGGTGGCATCGGCGGCACGGCGCAGGGCTCGACCCCGGTTGCCGGCGCCCCGCTCGACGCCGTGACGGCGAGCCTGGTGGCGCTGCCGGACATGGCCCCGTCGGCGCACCCGATCACACCGCCGGTGCGACCGGCCGAACGCGGCCGGGTCGCGATCCGGGTGCTCGCCGTGCTCACCGCGCTGTGCGGGGCGCTGCAGCTGCTCTCGATGATCCCGTTCGTCCACACCGGTCTCGACGGCGCGGCGGCGGGGTTCGGGCCGCTGTGGGTGCCGGTCACCGGGCACGTCGTCTCCGTGATCGTCGGGCTGGTACTGATCCTGCTGGCCGACCAGCTGGCCAAGCGCAAGCTGCTGGCCTGGCGGGTGGCGGTGGTCCTGTTCGTGCTGGGCGGGATCGCGCACATGGTGAAGGGTCCGCACCCGGTGGCCGTCGCGCTGTGCGTCGCGATGCTCGCCGCGCTGCTGTGGCGACGGTCGGACTTCCGGGCCCGCGCCGACCCGCCGTCGCTGCTGCGGCTGGTGCGGTTCGTGCCGATCTACCTGGCCGTCGTCCTCGCGTTCGGCTGGATCGGACTCGGGCTGGAGAGCAGTCGCGTCGAGCCCGACCTCTCACTGGGCGGCGTGCTCGCCACCACGTTCGGCGGGCTGGTCGGGATCGACGGGCCCTACACGTTCGACTCGCCGTTCTTCGCGACGTTCTTCCCCGCCGCGCTCGTCGCACTCGGCGTCGCCGGGCTGGTGGTGTTCGGCATCCTGCTGTTCCGCCCGCTCATCGGCCGCAGCCCGCACACCGAGGACGACTGGGAGCACGCCAACCGGCTCGTGCACGACTACGGCTGGGACACACTGGCCTACTTCTCGCTGCGCGACGACAAGAGCTTCCTGTTCTCCTCCGACGGCGAGGCCGTGCTCGCCTACACCTACCTCGGCGGCTACGCGCTCGTCTCGGCCGACCCGATCGGCGCGCGCGAGTCGGTGGTGCAGGTGCTCGACGAGTTCCTCGCGATGTGCGACGAGCGTGCCTGGCACCCGGCGTTCCTCGCGGTGCGCGAGGCCAGCATGCCCCTGTACGCGTCGCGCGGGTTCACCAGCTTCTACCTCGGCGACGAGGCGATCCTCGACTGCGCGCGCTTCTCGCTGGCCGGCTCGGCGCGCAAGAGCCTGCGGGCCGCCGTGCGTCGGGTCGGTCGCGGCTACCGCTTCCAGTTGATCACCGAGGCGAACGCGGCTCCGCGGCTGGTCGAGCAGCTCAACGCGATCAGCGCGAAGTGGCGGGGCAAGGCGCCCGAACGCGGGTTCACGATGTCGCTCTCGCAGGACATCACCGGCGCCGGCGCCAACCCCGAGTTCCTGCTGTGCGTCGCGCTGGACGAGAACGGCGTGCCCGGCGGTTTCCTCCGCGTCGTGCCCGCCTACGGGCCCTCGTTCGGTTACACGCTCGACCTCATGCGCCATGACCCCGGCGCCCCCAACGGCATGACGGAGTTCCTGATCGCCTCCACGGCCGCCGCCCTCGGCGGGCGGGGCGTGCGACGGCTGTCGATGAACTTCGCCATGTGGGGCAGGCTGTTCGACGAGACGATCCCCACCACACCCGCCCAGCGGGCGGCCCGGTGGGCGGTGGGCGTGCTCAACCCGTTCTTCCAGATCAAGTCGCTCCACGACTTCAACGCGAAGTTCGATCCCGAGTGGCTGCCGCGGGTGCTGGCCTACCGCAACGCGGTGGATCTGCCGCGCGTCGGCCTGCTCTACGCCGGGGCGGAGGGATTCCTGGCGCTGCCGGGGGTGGGCGAGCTGCTGGTGCCCAAGGCCGTCGGCGGCGTCGCGTCACCGTCGACGCCGCGGGCGGCCTGAGCGACCTGCGGCGTGGCCCGAGCCGACGAGCGCGCGAGCGCGATCGTCGCGGTTGCCATCACCACGACGAGGACGGCGATCAGCACCCACTCGGCACCGTCGGAGCGCAGCTCCTCCTGCAGGACGAGTGCCCCGATGGCGACGGCCACCAGCGGCTCCCCCACGATCATGGTGGGTAGCGAGGCGCCGAGCCGGCCCGCCTGGAACGCCGACTGCTGCAGCAGCGTGCCGAGCACCGACACGGCCACCAGCGCGTAGGTCTCCCAGGCCGTCAGGAGGACGCCGAGGCCGTCACCGAGGCCGTCGACCACGCCCTTGGTCAGCGCCGCGGCGATCCCGTAGCAGAGCGCGGTGGCCGCGGCGAGCAGTACCGCACGCACGGTGCCCCGGGCCCGCACCGAGGTGATCAGCACCACCGCCAGCACGCCGGCGAGGACCGAGCCGGTGGGCAACCAGGCGTCGGCGCCTGCGCGGTCGACGCCCTCGGTCGGGTCGCCGGACACCACGAACACCGCCAAGGCAACGGCAAGCACCACTGCCCAGATCCAGTCGGCCCGGCCCAGCGGCCGGCCGACCCACCGCGCTCCCAGCGGCAGCGCGAACAGCAACGTCGTGACCAGCAGCGGCTGCACCAGCAGCAACGAACCGACACCGAGCGCGGCGGCCTGCACCGCGAAGCCGCCGGCGTCACCCACCAGCCCCGCCCACCACAGCGGACGGCGAACCAGCACGCGGATCAGGCCGAGCCCGCGCGCGCTGTCGTCGGAGACCATGGCCGCCGACCGCTGCTGCGCCACCGACGCCACGGCGAACAGTGCCGCGGCGACGAGCGCGAGTACTGCCGCGAGAACGGTCACCGCCACTATCATGCCGCGATCGATGCCCTCGCGAACGTCTCGCTGACCAGTTGGTGGCCGCTGGGGACGCTGCTGGTCACGTTCGCGGTCGCCGCGCTCGCGGTGGCGGTGCTGGTGCTGCGCCGCGCATGGGCACGCACGCTCGCCGTGCTGGTGGGCGTGGTGCTGCTGCTGGCGAGCGCCGCGCAGGCCGTCAACGCCTACTACGGCTACTACCCCACGCTGTCGGAGGCGCTGGGCGGGCCCTCTCCCGGCGAGGCCTCCCTCGCCCGCGCCGAGGCGGGGGCCGCCGACGGCACCATCCCGGCCGCGGGCCAGGTCGTGCCGGTGGACCTGCCCGGCACCGTCTCGGGCTTCGCGGCCCGCCAGGCCCGCGTGTACCTCCCGCCGGCGTGGTCGGTGAAACCCCGCCCCACGCTGCCGGTGGTCATGCTGCTGCACGGCACGCCCGGTGACCCGGCCAACTGGACCGACGGCGGCGCGGCGCAGACCACCGCCGACGCCTGGGCCGCCCAGCACCACGGCGTGGCCCCGGTGCTCGTCATGCCCGACATCAACGGCTCGCTCACCGCCGACACGGAGTGCGTCGACAGCCCGGTCGGCAACGCGGAGACCTACCTGACCGTGGACGTGCCCGCTGCCGTCCAGAAGGTCTTCGGCACCGCCGCCCCCGGCCCGCAATGGGCGATCGCAGGGCTCTCCGAGGGCGGCACGTGCGCGATCATGCTGGCGCTGCGGCACCCCGCGCTGTTCAGCGCGTTCGGTGACTTCGGCGGGCTCGTCGGCCCGCGCGTCGGGGAGTCCAACAGCGACACCGCCGACACGATCACCCAGCTGTTCGGCGGCTCGCAGCAGGCGTTCGAGGCCCACGAGCCGGCAGCCCTGCTGAGATCGACCCGGTTCCCGTCACTGGGCGGCTGGTTCCAGGTCGGCACCGACGACGCCGAGCCGCTCGCCGGGACCCGGGAGCTCGTGCCGCTGGCGAAGGCTGCCGGGATCTCGAGCTGCCTCGTCGAGATGCCCGGCCAGGGCCACACGTTCGACGTCTGGTCGGCCGCGTTCCGCCAATCGCTGCCCTGGTTGGCGGGACGCGTCGGGCTCGTGCCCCGGACCGATGCCTGCCCCTGAGAGTGCGTGACGTCGGACCTCAGCTCACCGCGCGACGGTCAGCGGGCGAAGTGGTCCCACCCCGCCGCGCCGCCGTCGTAGGGCTTCCCCGACACCAGCACGCGCGGTGACCCCTCCCGCGCCTCCCCGATCGCCGCCCAGCCCGCGGGCAGGCCGGCGTCCGGCGGGAACGTGGCGACCAGCGCGTGGTCCTCACCGCCGGTGAGGAGCCAGTGCACCGGGTCGACGCCCAGCGCGGCGCCGACATCGGCGAGCCGGGCAGGCACCGGCGGCGGCCGCACGTCGATCTCGACCCCCGACGCTGCCGCGATGTGGCCCAGGTCCGCCAGCAGCCCGTCGGAGACGTCGATCATCGCCGTGGCGCCTGCCACGGCCGCGGCCGGGCCCGCCGCGTAGGGCGGCTCCGGTACCCGCTGCGCCCCGACCACCACCTTCGGCGAGCGGAACCCCCGCGCGAGCACCGCCCAGCCTGCGGCCGCCCAGCCCGTGCGGCCGGCCAGCGCGACGATGTCGCCGGGTCGGGCACCGGATCGGGTCACCGGCTCCCGGCCCTCGAGCGAGCCGAGCACGGTGATCGACAGCACCAGGGTCGCCGACGACGTCACATCGCCCCCCACCACACCCGCTCCGGCGGCCGTGGCCTCGGCCCACAACCCGTCGCCGATCTCCGTGAGCGTCGCGATCGGCGTGCTCTCGGGGCAGGACAGCCCGAGCAACAGGGCCGTGGGCACGGCGCCCATGGCCGCGATGTCGGCCAGGTTCGACGCGGCGGCCTTGCGCCCGACCTGCTCCGGGGTGGACCAGTCGAAGCGGAAGTGCACGCCCTCCACCAGCACGTCCGTGCTGACCACGACCCGCCCGTCGGGCGCGGCCACGATCGCGGCATCGTCGCCGGGCCCCAGCAGCGTGCTCGCCGGCTGCACCCGGCCGGCCGTCAGCCGGGCGATCAGCCCGAACTCGCCGACGCCAGCAAGTGTGCCGCTCGTCTCGGATCCCTCCCCATCTGGTGGTGACGATGTGGGCAACGCGTCCACCTCCGGTACGTTCGGCTTCCGACTTTCCTATCCGGAAGTCATTCCGACTCCGAAAGGGGCACGCCGTGGTGCAGGCCTACATCCTCGTCCAGACGGAGGTCGGCAAGGCAGCCGCCGTCGCTGCCGAGATCGCCGGTCTCGCCGGCGTGGTGTCCGCCGAGGATGTCACCGGCCCCTACGACGTGATCGTGCGCGCCCAGGCCGATGACGTCGACCAGCTCGGCCAGCTCGTGGTGGCCCGCGTGCAGGGCGTCAGCGGTATCACCCGCACGCTGACCTGCCCGGTGGTCCACCTCTCCTGAGCAGCACAATGAGCGGCGTGAAGCAGCGCCTCCAACCGGCCGTGGTGTTCGCGATCGCTCTGCCGCTGCTGCTCGCCGTGGTGGTGGCCGGGATCGCGATCACCGCGCGCGTGCGGGGCGACGACGCGGTCGCACCACCCGTCGCCGAGACCGGTCCGCTCGCCCTCGCTCCGGTGGACGCACCGGACGCGGGCAGCGGCTCCTGCACCACGCTGCTCGACGCCCTGCCCGCCACGCTCGACGGCGGCCGCGCCACCCGTCCGCTCGCTGCGCCGGCACCACCCGCCAGCCGCGCCTGGGCGGCGGTCCCGCGCCCGGTGGTGTTGCGCTGCGGGCTGCCCCGACCGGCCGAGCTCACGCCCACGTCCGCACTGCTGGCCGTCAACGGCGTCAGCTGGCTGCGCCTCGACGACGGCGTGCCCGATCCCGTGGTCATCACCTACGTCGCCGTCGACCGCCCCGTATACGTGGTGCTCACCGTGCCCGTCGACGCCGGCAGCGCGCCGCTGCAGCAGATCTCGGACGTCGTGCGCGACAAACTGCCCACCACGGCGGTGGCTGTGCGCTAGGTCTCAATCTGAGACGAGCCTGGTTCCGCTTGTTAGCCGTGTCTAACATCGCCGTTCATGGTGACTATGTCCCGGGCCACCGAGGACTACCTCAAGGCGATCTACCACCTCGCCACGCGCGGTGAGCCCGTCACCACCGGCCTGCTCGCCACCGAGCTGGGCGTCTCGGCACCTTCGGTGTCGGCCATGGTCAAGCGCCTCGAGGACGGCGAGCTCGTCGACCGGCCCGACACCCGCTCGCTGCGCCTGACCGACTCCGGTGAGCAGGCCGCGCTGCGCGTGGTGCGCCGCCACCGGCTGCTGGAGACGTTCCTCGCCGAGGCACTCGACGTGCCGTGGGACGAGGTGCACGCCGAGGCGGAACTGCTCGAGCACGCGCTGTCGGACCGCCTCGAGGAGCGCATCGACGCGGCACTCGGCTACCCCACCCACGATCCACACGGCGACCCGATCCCGCCACGCCACGGCCGCCACGACGAGGGCTGGGGCATCGCGCTCGACGCCGTCGCGCCGGGCTGCCGCTTCCGCGTCGAGCGGGTCTCCGATCGCGACTCCGCCGCGCTGCGCCACCTCGGCGAGCTGGGCGTGCGCCCCGGGGTGGCCATCGACATCGACGAGCAGGGCCCGTTCGGCGGGCCGCTCTGGATCCGGGTCCGTGGCGCCCGCCACGGCCTCGGCACGCAGTTGACCAGGTTGATTCACGGCCACGTCCTGGACGCCGGAGTCGAGGAGGACACATGACCGTCGAAGCGCTCATTTCCACGGAGGAGCAGCTGTGACCGCCGTCCAGGAGCCCGCGAAGACCGTCGCGGAGATCCGCGCGACGCGCGGGATGCGCAGCAAGCTGATCTTCTTCGGCCCCGCGTTCGTCGCCGCCATCGCCTACGTCGACCCCGGCAACTTCGCCACCAACTTCTCCGCGGGCGCCCAGTACGGCTACCTGCTGCTCTGGGTGATCATCGGGGCCAACCTGCTCGCGATGCTGATCCAGACGCTGTCGGCCAAGCTCGGCATGGCCACCGGGCGCAACCTGCCGGAGATGTGCCAGGAGCGGTTCCCCAAGACGGTGTCGCGCCTGATGTGGGTGCAGGCCGAGCTGGTGGCCATCGCCACCGACCTGGCGGAGGTCATCGGCGGCGCCATCGCGCTGAACCTGCTGTTCGGCATCCCCCTGTTCACCGGCGGCGTCATCACCGGGATCGTCGCGTTCGCGCTGCTGGCACTGCAGAACCGCGGGTTCCGGCCGTTCGAGCTGGCGATCGCCGGCCTGTTCGGCGTGATCCTGCTGGGCTTCCTCACCACCGTGTTCCGCATCGGGATCGACGGTCCCGACCTCGCCGCCGGCCTGATCCCCCGGTTCGAGGGCACCGACAGCCTGCTGCTGGCCACCGGCATCCTCGGCGCCACCGTGATGCCCCACGTGATCTACCTGCACTCCGCGCTCACCTCCGGCCGGATCCCGGCCGTCACCGCCGACGACCGCCGGTTCCTCATGCGCCGCCAGCGGGCCGACGTCCTGATCGGCATGGGCCTGGCCGGTGTGGTCAACGCCGCCATGCTGGTGATCTCCGCGGCGCTGTTCTTCGGGAGCAACATCCCCGACACCGACACCCTCGAGGGCGTGCACGCCGGCCTCGCGCGGGTGCTCGACCAGCCTGCCGCCTTCGCCTTCGCGCTGGCGCTGCTCGCGTCGGGCTTCGCGTCCTCGGGTGTCGGTACCTACGCGGGCCAGGTCGTCATGCAGGGGTTCATCCAGCGCCGCATCCCGCTGCTGCTGCGCAGGCTCCTCACGCTCACCCCGGCACTCGTGGTGCTGGGTCTCGGGCTCGACGCCACGCGGGCGCTGGTGCTCTCGCAGGTGGTGCTCTCCTTCGGCATCCCGTTCGCGCTCGTGCCGCTGGTGCTGATCACCCGCGACCGCGCGGTCATGAAGGAGCTGGTCAACCACAAGATCACCACGGCTGTCGCGAGCGTCGCGGCCGCGCTGATCATCGGCCTCAACGGGTTCCTGATCTGGCAGACCGTCACCGGCGCCTAGCGCCGCTGCGCCGAACGCCGGTCTGCGGGCAGCGGATACCCTGACGGCTGCATCGATCGGCAAGCCACTCAGCGTCACCAGACACCGTCGAGAACGACGTTGTGATGATCAACAGGGCCTTTTGATCATCGTACCGTCGTTCTCGACGGGCCCTTGGGTGACGCAGGGTGGCGGGCCACCTCGACAACCATGGGGGCCGTGATCGCCGTCGCCGATACTCACACCGGCGCCGACGCAGGCCTGCCGCGCCGGGCCCGGACGCTGGCGGTGGCCGCCTGCGTCGTGGTGCTGCTGCCCACCGTCCTCCTCGGCTCCGACGTCTCGCTGTGGGGCCGGCTCGTCGCGGCCGCACTCGTGGTGGTCCAGGCCGCGGCGATGTGGTTGATGGGCAGCTCCCCGGGCCGGGCCGTGGCCGTCGTGATCGTCGCGGGGGCCGGCATCCAGCTGTTGGCGCCCGCGGTCGGGTTCGGCATCGCGTTCGTCGCGCTCTGCACGCTGGCGTGGCTGCGACCGCCCCGGACGTCGCTGTGGGCACTGGCCGGCACGCTGGTGCTGGCCGCGCTCGACGGGCTGGTGGCCCGGCCGTGGACCGAGGCGATGCTGTGGGCGGCCGGAGCGGTGCTGGCGTGGACCTGGGGTCAGCTCGGCCGGCTCAGCGCGGCCCGGCGACGGGCCGAGACGCGCCGGGCGATCCTCGAGGAACGCGCCCGGATCTCCCGCGAGCTGCACGACGTGCTGGCCCACACCGTGTCGGTGATGGTGGTGCAGGCGGGCGCCGCCGACGACGTGTTCGACGTCAGCCCGGACCGGGCGCGGGAGGCGGTGCGGGCCATCGAGACCACGGGCCGGCAGGCGCAGGCCGAGCTGCGCCAGCTGCTGCGCACGGTGCGTCCCGACGCCGGCGCCGAGCAGGCGCCGCAGCCCGGGCTCGCCGAGCTGGCGGCGCTGGGCCGCTCGGTCGCCGCGGCCGGGCTCGACGTCCGGATGCAGGTGGATGCCGGTTCGGGCGACCCGATCCCCGCCGGCATCCAGCTCTCGGCCTACCGGATCGTGCAGGAGTCGCTGACCAACGCGCTGCGCCACGCCCACGCCGCTCGGGCGGAGGTGGCGGTGCGAGTCGTCCGCACCGCCGACGGTCACCACATGCTGGTCGGCGTGCACGACGACGGGCGGGGCGGGAGCGGGCGGGCCGGAAGCGGTCAGGGCCTGCTGGGGATGCGGGAGCGCGCCGAGCTGTTGGGCGGCACGTTCGAGGCGGGTCCCGATCCGGCAGGTGGGTTCCGGGTCTCGGCGCTGCTGCCGGTGCCGCGATGACGAGCGTGCTGATCGCTGATGACCAGGAGCTCGTCCGCACCGGGTTCCGGATGATCCTCGACATCCGTGACGACCTGGAGGTGGTCGGGGAGGCCGAGGACGGCGAGCAGGCGGTGCGGCTCGCCGCGGCGCTCCGTCCCGACGTCGTGCTGATGGACGTCCGCATGCCCGTCATGGACGGGATCGCGGCGACGCGGGCGCTGGTGGCCTCCGACGCCGCCCCCAAGGTGATCATCCTGACCACCTACGACCTCGACGAGCCGCTGCACGCCGCCCTGCGCGCCGGGGCCAGCGGGTTCCTGCTCAAGACCGCCCGGCCCACAGAGCTCGTGGAGGCGATCCGCGTGGTCGCCCGCGGGGACGCGCTGCTCGACCCCGTCGTCACCCGCCGGCTGCTCGACCGCTTCGCCGACGCCGTCCCGCACGACGATCCGCGGCCCCGGCTGGCCGATCTCACCAGTCGCGAGATGGACGTGCTCGCGCTCGTCGCCCGCGCGGCGTCCAATGCCGAGATCGCCGCGCAGCTGGTCGTCGCGGAGGCCACCGTGAAGACCCACGTGTCGGCGATCCTGCGCAAGCTCGGCGTCCGCGACCGGGTGCAGGCGGTGGTGCTGGCCTACGACGCCGGGCTGGTGCGCCCCCGCAACTCATCCTGAAGTCGTAGATCGAAGACCGGCGCCGCGACGGAGGCGCCCCGGCCCGCCCGGACCTACGGTGATCATCATGGCGATCGTGCCCGACCGGCCCCGGCCCCACCTGCGCGTCATCGTCGTCCTGCTGTTCGTGAACCTCGGCGTCAGTGCCGTGTTCGGCGTGCTCACGCTGCTCTTCCGGACCGAGATCGTCGACTTCCAGCTCGCCGGCGGCTCCGACCAGACCCGCGACGACCTCGAGCTGTCGCTGTGGATCCGCGCGCTGCTGCTCATCGTCGTGGCCGTCGCCTACATCTGGATCGCCCGCCGGCTGCTCGCCGGCCGCCGCGCGGCCTACCTGCGGGTGCGCGCGATCTCGATGATCGGGCTGGTCGCCGTCGGCTACCTGCTGCTGTCCGGCGCGTATCCGGTGTGGCTGCGGTCGATCGAGGTGGTGCAGGTGCTGCTGCTCGCCGCTCTGGTCGTCGCCACGAACCTGCGGGTCGTGCGCCAGGCGTTCCCGCGGTCGACGACACCGGACCCGCGGCCGACGAACCGCAGGGCCGCGCTGCTGCTGGTCGTGCTGGCGCCGGTGGTCGCCGAGGTGATGCTCGGCAACGTCTCGCTCGCGCTGGCGTGGACGGTGCTGATCTACGTTCCGATCTACGGCGCGGGTGCGCTGCTGGTCCGGGAGCTGGTGCGCCGCGTCGGCGGCGGGCTGGGCAGCCTGCTGCTGATGGGCCTCGCCTACGGGTTGTTGGAGGAGGGCCTGGCGCTGCAGGGCCTGACCAGCCCGACGCTGTACGGCGCGAGTCACTGGGCCCCGCCGCTGTTCGGCGTCAACGTCGCCTATGCCGAGCTCAACCTGCCCTACCACGCCGTGTTCAGCGTCCTGATCCCGATCATGCTGGTGGAGCTGGTGTTCCCGCAGCACGGCAGGCTCCCCTACCTGCGCAGGCCGGGCGTCATCATCACGGGCGTCGTCACCCTGCTGGGGGCGGCACTCATGCGCCTCGCCGTGCCGCCGACGATCGATCCCGACTACGTGATCCCGCTCCCCGCGGCGATCACGATCGTCGTGCTGATCGCCGCGGCGACGCTGCTCGCGCTGCGGATCCTGCCGCGCCGGAGCCCGTGGCGGCCGGCGCCGCTGACGCCGCCGTCACGGACGGTCGTCGGCACGGTGTGCGGTCTGGCCGCGCTGGCCTACATCGGGCTCACCTTCCCGTTCGACGGTGCGAAGCAGCCGGCGTTCACCCACGGGCTGTGGGTGCTGCTGCCGATGGCCGCGGCCGCGGTGATCGCGCTGACGGGCGGGATGCTCGCCCTGCGGTGGAGCGCGGCACCGGAATGGTCGGACCGGTACCGGCTGGTCGCCCTCGGCGGCGCGCTGATCGGGCACACCGTCTTCGCCGTCGCCGCGAGGGCCACCACCTGGCCCGACCGCATCGCGATGGTGGTGGTCCTCGCGATCACGGCGGTGCTGCTCGTCCGTCTCGACCGGCGGCAGGCCGCGGGCGTTCCGGTCAGCCCAGGACGATCCGCAGTGCCAGCACCGCCATCACCACACCGCTCGCCACGGCGGTGACCCGGCGGCCGCGGGCACCCGTGACGGCCCGTCCCAGCAGCGCGCCGCCCCCGGCCAGCAGGAGCTGCCAACTGGCCGAGGCCGCCAGCGCGGCGAGCACGAAGACCACCTGCTCGGCGGGCGTGGGGCTCGCCGACCCGGTCTGCAGGCCGACGACCAGCGCCACGAAGTAGACGACCGTGGTGGGGTTGATGATCGTCAGGCCCACGAGGTGCAGGAAGACCCGCTTCGGTCGAGCACCGGGCTCGGTCACGGTGCCCGGCGCGGCGGTGCGGAGCCCGGACCACACCGCCCGCACTGCCAGCACGATCAGCACCGCGACCGACACCCAGCGCAGCACACCCAGCGCGGGCCGGATGGCAGCGGCGAGCGCACCGCCGCCGAGGACAGCGGCCAGCGCGTAGGCGCCGTCGACCGCGGCGACGCCGAGCGCGGCGGCCGCCCCGGTGCGGAACGACGTGCGGGCGGTGAGCAGCACGACGTACGTCGCGACGGGCCCGACGGGGACGGCGATGCCGAACCCCGCCAGCAGCCCCGCGGCCAGCGCGGCGATCACGTGCGGAAGCGGGTCGACCTCCACCGGCGGCCGGTCTGCTGCTGGACCGGCGCGGTAGCGACGGCACCACACAGCAGGTCAGCGAGTCGGGAGAACATGCAGGCATGGTCGTGCACGTCCGCCGGAACCGGCAACCGGGTTTCGGCTGGGAGGGTGCTGAAGAACTCCGGCCGTGGCGAGCGGCGTCCAGGTGGTGTCATCGCAAGGCGCGCTCCTAGCGTGCGCCGTCCACGAGCATCGTGAGCAGGCTCGACAGGTCGGTGCCCGTCACCGCCCAGGCCCGCACGAACGTCGACGCCGGCACGAGCGACGGCATCGTCGTCACCACGTCGACGACCGCGCCGGCATCGGTGAGGGCGAAGGCGATCTCGGCGAGGCCCCGGCAGTCCAGCAAGCGGAACGCGGCGAGCGCAGCCTCCTGCACCCGCTCGGCGACGGCGTCGTCGAGCTTCGCGGGGATGTCGATCCCGTCGTCGGCAGCAGGGTCCTCGACCGTGCGGAGCTCCGCGGGCGCGCTCACGCGGACGTCCCCGTCGGGGAACTCCAGCACCCCGCACCGGACGGCACGCCCCTCGCCGGATCCGGTGGCGATCCCAGCCGCGCCCAGCAGCGTCGCAACGAGCGCGCGGTCGCGCACCGCGGCGCTGGCCAGCAGCCGCGAACCGACGTACGGAACGCCGATCATCTCCAGGATGCCCTGCACGGTGCCGCCCTTGCCGTAGGGGCCGTGCAGCACGGGGAACACGACATCGGCGCCGCCCACGATCGCCGCGTCGAGCTCCCCCGACGGCGTGATGGCGGTGGCGACGGCGTCGAAGCGGGCGGGGTCGAGGTGGGCGAGCACGCTGTCGGCCGAGGCCCGCTCGCCGTCACGCCCACCGGACAGGACGGCCACCCGCACCTTGGCTCCCATGCGGGCGAGCCTAGATGCGCCGACCCACCCCGACTCAGGGGCCACCTCACCCCGACTCGCGGGCCGATCCGTCCCGACTCGCGGTGATTGCGCCGATCGAACACGCCGATTTCGCGATTCCGGCACGCCGATTTGGCCGATCTGGCACGCCGTGTGCGCCGATCGAGCACGCATCACGCGCGCGTGGCCGTGTCGACATCGCGCACACGGCGTGTCGAGATGGGCAAATCGGCGTGTCGGGATGGCGGAATCAGCGGCGGGGCGGGGTCGGTCAGGAGCCGAAGCGCTGTTCCAGGTCCTGGACCTCGGGGAGGCCGATGAGGTCGGTGAAGCCGTCGAACGTCGGGAGGCCCGCCATCGCCGCCGCCGGCGTGCCGTCGGTCCTGATCGTGGCGAGCAGCGCCTGGATGCCCGCCGTCGCGGCCAGCAACGTGCCGATCGGGAACAGCACCAGCGAGAAGCCGTGCTCGGCGATGCGCTCCAGCGGGATCGGTGGCGTGCGGCCGCCCTCTGCCCAGTTGAACACCAGCGGCGCGACGCCCTTGAGCTCCGTGGCGACCTGCACGATGGCGTCCTCACTGGTCGGCGCCTCGACGAACAGCACGTCGGCACCGGCCTCGGCATAGGAACGGGCCCGGGCGATCGCCGCGTCCAGCCCCTCGACGGCGGCGGCGTCGGTGCGCGCGATGAGCACGAGTTCCGGGTCGCGGCGGGCGGCGACGGCGGCCCGGATCTTCCCGACCATCTCCGCTGCCGGGATCACCTCCTTGCCGCTCATGTGCCCGCACTTCTTGGGCGTGACCTGGTCCTCGAGGTGGATCCCGGCGACGCCCGCCTGCTCGTAGCCCTGCACGGTCCGCAGCACGTTGATCGCGTTGCCGTAGCCGGTGTCGGCGTCCGCGATCACCGGGACGTCCACCGCGGCGATGAGCCGGCGGGCGTTGTCGATCATCTCCGTGGCCGTGAGCAGCCCGACGTCCGGCCGCCCGATCAGCGAGGCCGTCGTGCCGAACCCGGTCATGTAGACCGCCTCGAAGCCGGCCTGCTCGATGAGCCGGGCCGACAACGCGTCATAGGCCCCTGGCGCGACGAGCGGCTCCGCGCGAGCCAGCAGCTCGCGCAACCGGGCGCGGGGTGACGTCGGTCCCGACAGCAGCTCTCCCACTTGCTTCCTTCCGCTATTTGTATGCAACTTGGCAAAAAGTAGTCGCGAATCCTTGCCGGGGGAAGCCGTCCGCCATAAGTTGCACACAATCTGACGGAGGGTAGGCATGACGCGGGCATCGGAACGGGCCGCCGGCACGATGCGGGAGCTGATACTGAGCGGCGACTTCGCCGCTGGCGCCCGGCTGGGTGAGGCGGAGCTGGCGGAGCGCCTCGGCGTCAGCCGGACACCCGTGCGCGAGGCGTTGACCCGGCTCGCCGCCGAGGGACTCGTGGAGATCATCCCCAACCGCGGCGCCCGCGTGAGCAGCTGGACGGTGGCCGAGCTGGAGGGCGTCTTCGAGCTGCGCGCCGCGCTGGAACCCCGCCTCACCGGGTTGGCCGTGCCCCGCGCCTCCGCAGCCGACACCGCCGAGCTCGCGGACCTCGCGCACGCGATGGAACGCGTCGGGCTGCCCGGCCCCGGCCAGGACCTCGACGCCATCGTTGCGCTCAACCGCGCGTTCCACGGCCGTCTCGTCGCGCTCGCCGATCACCCCGCGATGGCCACCGCGCTGGCCGGGGCCATCCACGCCCCGATCGTGCTGCGCAACTTCCACGCCTACGACGACGCATCGCTGCGCCGCAGCCTGTCCCACCACGTCGAGATCGTCGCGGCGATCCGGGCGGGCGACCCGGCCTGGGCCCAGGCCGTCATGACCGCACACATCCACAACGCGCGGGCCGTGATGGTCTGCGTGGCTGCAGAGGAGACAGGCGTATGACGTACCGCCTCGGTGTCGACGTCGGCGGCACCTTCACCGACGTGCTGCTCGTGGAGGAGGCCAGCGGCGCCACGTGGCGGGCCAAGACGGCCTCCACCCCCGCCGACCAGGCCGTCGGCGTGCTCACCGGGATCGGGAAGGTGTGCGCCGAGGCCGGGATCGAGCTCTCGGAGGTGGCACAGGTGCTGCACGGCACCACGGTCGCGACCAACGCGATCCTGGAGGGCAAGGGCGCCACCGTCGGCCTCGTCACGACGAAGGGCTTCCGGCAGGTCCTGCAGATCGCGCGCTCCTTCGTTCCCGGCGGGCTGGCCGGCTGGATCATCTGGCCGAAGCCCGAGCCGCTGGCCGCACTGGAGAACACCGTCGAGGTCGACGAGCGCATCGCGAGCGACGGCGCCGTGATCCGCGCGCTCGACGAGGACGACGTCCGCGCGCAGCTCGGCAAGCTCTCCGGCATCCAGGCGCTGGCCGTCTCGCTGATCAACTCCTTCGCCGACCCCGCGCACGAGCAGCGGATCCGGGAGATCGCCGCCGAGCTGCACCCCGGCATCCCCGTCTCGCTCTCGAGCGACGTGCTGCCGGAGCTGCGCGAGTACGAGCGCACCGTCACCACCGTGGCGAACGGCTACGTCCAGCCGCAGGTCAAGCGCTACGTGGAGACGTTGAGCGCGAAGCTGGCCGAGGGTGGGGTCACCGGCGAGCTTGCCATCCTGCGCAGCGACGGCGGGCTGTCGTCGGCCGCCGCGGCCGCCACGTCACCGGTGACGATGCTGCTGTCCGGCCCGGCGGGCGGCGTCACGGGCGCGGTGTGGATCGCCGAGCAGTGCGGCTACTCCGACCTCATCACGTTCGACATGGGCGGCACCTCCACCGACGTCGCACTGGTGCAGGGCCTCTCGCCGCGCATCGGCCGCGAGACGAAGGTCGGCGACCTCACCGTGCGCGCCTCCAGCGTCGACGTCCGGACGGTCGGCGCCGGCGGCGGCTCGATCGCCCACGTGCCCGAGCTGACCCGCGCGCTGCGCGTCGGCCCGCAGTCGGCGGGTGCCGATCCCGGCCCGGCCGCCTACGGCAAGGGCGGCACCGAACCGACCGTGACCGACGCCAACGTGGTGCTGGGCTACCTGCCCGCGACGCTGGCCGGGGGCGAGATCGCCTTGGACGTCGCCGCCTCCCGCGACGCGGTCGACCTCGTCGCCAAGGCCATGGGACTCGGCTCGCCCGAGCAGGCCGCGGCCGGGATCGTCGACATCGTCAACGAGAACATGCTCGGCGGCCTGCGCCTGGTCTCGGTGCAGCAGGGGTTCGACCCGCGCGACTTCGCGCTCGTCGCCTTCGGCGGTGCGGGTCCCCTGCACGCCAACGCACTGGGCAAGCTGACCGGCGCCTGGCCGGTGATCGTGCCACCGTCTCCGGGCGTCCTCTGCGCGTTGGGGGACGCGACCACGTCCAAGCGCAGCGAGTCGGCCCGCACCGTGCTGCGGCGGTTCGCCGATCTCACCGGGGGTGAGCTGGCCACGATCCTGCGGGAGCTGGCCACCGACGCCGGGGCGCGGCTGGCCGAGCAGGGCGTCGCCGCGGCCGACCAGACCGTGACCTACCAGGTGGACGTGCGCTACCACGGCCAGGGCTTCGAGATCCCGATCATCGTGCCGGGACTCGACGGCGACCCGCTCGCCGCGCTCGCCGCGGACTTCGACACCGAGCACGAGCGGCTGTTCTCGTTCCTGCTGACGACCGATCACGAGCTCGTCAACGCGCGTGCGACCGTGTCCGGCCCGCGCCCGGAGGTGGCCGCGGTGACGCTGCCGCCGAGCGAGGGCCCACCGACCCCGATCGACACGCACCCGATCCACGTCTCGGGCACCACGGTCGAGGCGAACATCTACGACCGCGCCACCCTCCGCGCAGGCGACGTGATCACCGGGCCCGCGATCGTCACGGAGATGGACTCCACGACCCTCGTGCTGCCCGACCACGCCGCCACCGTGCACCCGTCCGGCAGCCTGCTGATCAACCCGATTTCGGAGGCGTGAGATGGCGCGCATCATCGAGACGGCCACCGGTGCCGTCGAGAAGACCGACGTCGACCCCGTCACCCTGGACCTGATCGAGAACGGCCTGCGCAACGCCCGCTACGAGATGGACGAGGTGCTCTTCCGCACCGCGCTGTCGCCCGGCATCCGCGAGCAGCACGACGAGTTCCCGCTGATCGCCGACCCGAGCGGGAAGATGGTGGTGGGGCAGTTCGGCCTGTCGGTGCCCGATTTCCTCGACGGTTTCGACGGCACCGTCGAGGAGGGCGACGTGCTGCTGACCAGCGACCCGTACGCCTGCGGTGCCGCTATCAGCCACGCCAACGACTGGCTGATCGTCGTGCCGATCTTCCACGACGGCCGCGTGGTGGGCTGGGCGTCGATGTTCGGGCACATGTCCGACGTCGGCGGCAAGACGCCGAGCTCGATGCCCACCGACGCGCGCACGATCTACGAGGAGGGCGTGGTGATCCCGCCCTTCAAGCTGTACTCGCAGGGCCGGATCAACGAGGACGCGCTGCGGATCATCCTCAACCAGGTGCGCATGCCCGACTGGAACCGTGCCGACCTCAACGGGCTGGTCGCGGCCTGCCGCACCGCGTCGCGGCGGGTCGTCGAGATGTGCGAGCGGTTCGGCACCGCCACCTACCTCTCCGCGCTCGACGCGCTGCTGCAGCGCAACTACGACGCGATGAAGGCGCTGCTGGGCATGGTGTTCGAGGACGGCAGGACGCTCTCGTTCACCGACTACATCTGCGACGACGGTGTGGGCAACGGGCCGTACGAGCTGAAGCTCTCGCTGACCCGCACCGGCGAGAAGGTGCACCTGGACTTCACCGGCAGCTCGCCGCAGGCCGCGGGCCCGATCAACTACTACATCAACGAGAACCTCACCCGGATGTTCTTCGGCATCTACATGATCACGGTGGCCGACCCGCAGATCCTGTGGAACGACGGCTTCTACCCGCTCGTCGACGTCACGATCCCGGACGGCTCGTACTGGAAGCCGAAGCACCCGGCCTCGCTCAACGGGCGCAACCACGGCATCGGGCGCGTGTTCGACCTGTTCGGTGGACTGCTGGGCCAGACCAACCCGGCGCTGCTCAACGCGGCGGGCTTCTCGTCGAGCCCGCACTTCATGTACTCCGGCCACTACTCCGGCGGTGACCGCAAGGGCGAGTGGTTCCAGCTCTACTCGATCGGCTTCGGCGGGATCCCGGGTCGGCCGCTCGGCGACGGTCCCGACGGCCACTCACTGTGGCCCAGCTTCGTCAACATCCCGTGCGAGTACCTGGAGTCCTACTACCCGCTGCGGATCGAGAAGTGGGAGACGATCGCCGACACCGGCGGCGCGGGACTGCACCGCGGCGGAAACGGCGTCGACGTCGCCTACGTGTTCGAGGAGCCCGGCGAGATCGCGATCCACGACGACCGCTGGCTCACCTACCCGTGGGGCGTCAACGGCGGCACCCCCGGCGCGCGGGGCACGAAGTGGCTCGACCACCCCGACGGCACCCGCACGGTGCTGCCGTCCAAGTGCCACGACGTGAAGGTGTTCCCCGGCGACGTCCTGCACTTCGTCACGTGGGGCGGCGGCGGCTGGGGCGACCCGCTGGAACGCGACCCGGCGCTCGTCGAGCTGGAGGTGCGGCGCGGGCTCGTGACGACCGACGGTGCCCGGCGCTACGGCGTGGTGATCGGCGACGCCGCGGCGACCGCGGCGCTGCGCACCGAGCTGCGGGCCGCCCGACCGGCTGAGCTGCCCGTCTTCGACATGGGCCCGCCCATCGCCGAACTGCTGGCCAACTGCGAGGCGGAGACGGGGTTGCCCGCGCCGAAGCGACCGACATGGGCCTGACCCGCTCAGTACTGGTTGCGACGCGCCTCCAGCCGCAGGGCCGCGTCGATCATGCGCGCCGGCACCTTGAAGCCGTGCTGGCTGCGCGCGATCTGCCCGGCCGTCGGCACGTCCTTGCGATCGGGCCACGTCGCGGTGCCGTTGACGCGCAACGTGTCGCCGATACCCGGGATCATGAACAGCATCCCGACCTGCGGGCGCTCCAGGATGTTGAGCAGGCTGTCGAGGCGGCGGTTGCCCCTGCGGTCGCCGAAAGCGAGCGTCCGGTCGTCGAGCACGATGACGCTGCCGGCCGGGTCGCCGCGCGGCGAGACGTCGCAGCTGCCGTCGTCGGCCATGGTGGCGAGCAGGAAGAACGGGCTCGCCTCGAGGAACCGGCGCGACTCCGCGTCGATGTGGTCGGTGGACTTCTCCGCCACCGCCCGATGCGGTTCCTTGACGACCTCGCCCAACGCTTCCCGGGACGTGATCACCTGAAGCATTGGGTAAGGCTACCCTTAATCGGCAGTGCGCGGTGAGCGGCCCGCACGGCACCGCGTTCTCGGGACGGGTGGGCTGGGGCACCCGTCCCGCGGTGCTCGTCATCGACCTCGTGCGTGCCTACACCGATCCCGCCGGGCCGTTCGCGCTGCCCGACCCGGCCCCGGCCGTCGCCGCGACGGCCGAACTGGTGGCCGCGGCCCGCGCCGCAGGCCACCCGGTGGTGTGGACGGTCGTGCGCTACACGAGCGGAATGATCGACGGCGGCCTGTTCGTGCGGAAGGTGCCCGCGCTCGCCGCGTTCGCCGAGGATGCAACGGGAGGTTGGGGTGAGCTCACCGTGCGGCCGATCGCGGGCGAACCGGTGGTGGCGAAGCAGTACGCGTCGGGGTTCTTCGGAACCTCCCTCGCGTCGACTCTGCATGCGGCCGCGGTGGACACCGTGGTGATCGCCGGCGTCTCGACGTCGGGGTGCGTGCGGGCAACAGCCACCGACGCGCTGGGTCACGGCTTCCGCCCGCAGGTCGTGCGGCAGGCGTGCGCCGACCGCACGACGGCGCTGCACGACTCCAACCTGGCCGACCTGGATGCGAAGTACGCCGACGTGATCGACCTGGCCGAGGCGTTGCGGCAGCTCTGAGAGCTGCGGGTAGCAGGGGCCCGGCGTGGGGCTGCGGGGTGCGATTCTGTGATCAACGCCTACTGGTTCGGTGTTGACCATGACCCAGTGGGCGTTGATCTCCGTGCCGGTGGCCGAGCGCGCACTGGTTCATGATCGAACCGGAACCTGTGGGCGTTGATCACTCGCCCGGCGCGGCGGGCTCTCGCGTTGGGTGCAGTTGCAAGTAGGTCCACGCAGGCAGGCCGCCTGCTGTCGGCGATGGCAGGAAAGCCACTTTCCTGCAACGTCGTTGCGGGAAAGTGGCTTTCCTGCAACCGGGCGCGGGACAACGGGGCACAGGGCACACTCGACCCGTGAGCATCGATCTCGATCCCGTCCGCGCCATGGTCGCCAAGGAGACGGGGCTGGCGAGCATCAGCGTCGTCCGCGCCGACGGCACCCCGCACAGCTCGCTGGTCAACGCCGGCGTGCTCGACCATCCCATCAGCGGAGTGCCGGTGGTCGCCTACGTCACCTACGGGCAGGTGAAGCTGCGCAACCTCCGCGCCCGCCCCGCCACGTCCGTGCTGTGGCGCTCGGGCTGGCAGTGGGCCGGCATCGACGGGCCGAGCCAGCTCATCGGGCCGGACGACCCGTGCGAGGGCATCGACGCCGAGGGTTTGCGCCTGTTACTGCGCGCGATCTTCGTCGGGGCGGGCGGCTCGCACGACGACTGGGACACGTATGACCAGGTCATGCGCGATCAGGGCCGCGTCGCGGTGCTGATCGAGCCGACCCGCGTCTACGGCAACGGCTGACGTCTTTCGCGAATCGACCACGGGAGGCGACCCCGTGGCGCACCCTCCCCCGCATGACACTCCCGAACGCCTCCGACGCCCCGCCGCTGCACACCGACGCCGACGTGCTCGAGCGCGTCCGACAGATCGTCGGACCGGCGATCGCCGCGAGCCAGCTCTGGATCATGTTCGTCGACGGTGACGGCCGGCAGGCCCCGGTCGTCATGCCGGTCTCGGACGTCCCCCGACACCCGCCGACCGGCCTGCTCGCCGGGCTGACCGGCGTCATCGGCGGCCTGCACCGCGAGCTGATCACCGACCGCGGCTCCGGGTCGGTGATCCTCACCTACGAGCGGGTCGGGCCCGACGCGGTGCAGCCTGCCGACCGGGAGTGGGCCGCCGCGCTCATCGGGTGCTGCGAGCGGGCCGGGATGGCGCTGCGGGGGATCTTCCTCAGCACCCGGGCCGGGGTACGGCGGCTCTGAGTCCCGCGACGTCGTCCCGGATCCGCGCCGCCTCCGCCAGCTGCTGTTCCCGGCCCCGTTCGAGAAAGTCCGCGATCACGCCCAGCTCCGCCTCCGTGTAGCGCTCCAGCAGCGCGACGCCCGAGTCGCGGATCGGCCCGTAGACCCGATCGAGCCGCTCCGCGCACCCGGCGACGACGGTGATCACGGCGCGACGACGGTCGCCCGGGTCGGTGTCGCGCGCGAGCAACCCGCGCGCCACCAGCCGCTGGACCGCCTCGGTCGTCGCCGCCGGGCTGAGCCCGACGGCGGCCGCGAGCGTCCCTGCCGACTGCGGGCCGCCGACCGTCACGACGCCGAGCAGCCGCAGGTCGGTGCGGTTGATCCCGAACAGGGCCGCGGCCGCCTGGTCGACGACGTCCACGGAGTCACCGAAGCGTTCGGCCGCGGTGGCCGCGCGCTCCACGGCAGATTGCTTCGGCACCCGAAGGACTGTAGCGTCGAGGAAAAGATTCGGCTACCGAAGGGATTTCCAGATGGTTTCCACCGCGCTCCCCGGCTGGCTCCGACCGGCGAACCGGCTCATTCGCGGGATGAGCCGGATCGGCCTGTCGCTCGGCACGATCCACGTGCTGACGGTGCCCGGCCGCACCTCGGGACGGCCGCGACCGACACCCGTCTCCCCGCTCACGGTGGACGGGCGCCGCTACGTCGTCGCCGGGCTGCCGGACGGCGACTGGGCCCGCAACGTCCGGGCGGCCGGCCGGGGCGATCTCGCCAAGGGCCGCCGCCACCAGCGGGTCGATCTCGTGGAGGTGACCGACGCCGACGTCCGGCGCGCCGTCATGATGGCGTTTCCGACCGAGGTGCCGGGCGGCGTCTCGTTCTTCGTCCGGCTCGGCCTGGTCACGACGGCGAGCCCGGCGGAGTTCGCTGCCGCCGCCGACCGGGTCGCGGTGTTCGAGGTGCGCCGCTGAGCACCGCCGGTCCGGACGTCAGAGGTCGAGGATCGGGCAGGTGAAGAACCCGCCGGAACCCTTGATCTTCCGCGCGCCGGGCTTGGGGTTGCCCTTGCGGGACCCGATGGGAGGTGGAGGCCACCTGACCCCGGCGCCTCGGCACGCCCTGTTGCAGGAAAGCCACTTTCCCGCAAGGAGGTTGCAGGAAAGTGGCTTTCCTGCAAGGCGAGGGTGGCGGGGCGGCGGCCCTGATCACCGCTGCGCCGTCCCCGCCACCAGCGGCGCGGGGGCGAGTCCCAGCGTCCTGGCCACCGCGACGGCGAAATGGTCGGCAACCCCCTGCGCGGTGGCGACGTAGTCGTCGTCGAGGTTGGTCAGCCGGTCGTAGTACATGCTGATCGTGGCCACCAGCGAGTCGCCGTAGAGCATCGGCAGCGTCAGGAGGCTGACGTACCCCTCGGCCCGCACCAGGTCATGGGCGGCCGCCATCAGCGGGTCGGTGCGCGCGTCGGCCACCACCATGTGCAGCCGCGTGTCCCACACCCGCTTGATCACGCCGTCGGTGCGGCCGTCCTCGATCCGCTCGATGAGCGCGTCGAGGTAGCGCGTGGAGATCCCGCGCAGCTTCGCCACGCTCGTCGCCCGCCTCCCGACGCCCGGCTTGCTCGTGGCGATCAGCGCGCGATCGGCACCCAGCCCGATCGTCACCGCGTCGCAGATCGCCTCGGTGAGCTCGTCGAAGTTGCCGTAGCGCGGCGGCCCGATCATCTGCGCGGCGAGCACCTCGGTGTCGATCCGCGGCCCGGGCGGGCCCCCGGCGCGCGCCGGGCCGCCGACCTCGCCGATGAGGTGGCACGAGGCGGCCGACCGCACGCCGGGATGGCTCTCCACCGTCTGCACCTGGAACCGCAGCGCCGCGGCGTCGTCCGGGAAGGACGCGGCCACGAGGACGTCGGCGGAGCCGGTGATGAGGTGCACGCGGTCCACCTCCGGCAGGGCGGCGAGGTACTCCGCCACCTGGAAGCGCTTGCCCGCCTCCGTATGGAGCAGGTAGACCATCCGGCTGCGCTGCGTCGACTCGGCCAGGTCCGCGGTGACGGTGAGCCCGTGCTCCGCGACGAGGCGCGCGATCCGGCTCCGGACCGTCTTCTCCGACACCCCCACCAGCTTCGCCAGCTCCACGTTCGGAGCGCGGCCGTCCTGCTTCAGCGCGGCGATCAGCGCCCGATCCAGTTCGTCCAGATCTCGGCGACGTTCTCTCCCAGGCATCTTGACGTCCTACCCCCTCATCCCGTTAACTCCCCGAAATCGGCATCAATAACCCATCAAGTGCCGATATTCGACCCTATCACTCTCCCCGGCAGCGGCTTACGCCGATCTTCGGGGTTCGCAACGACGCGCATTGGGAGACCGGATGTCCGGACTGATCGGATCGCGCCGAACGAGGGCCGCCGTTGCGGCGGCAGCCGTGCTGGGCCTGGTGCTGGCCGGATGCGGCGGTGGGACCGGTGCGCAGGCGCCTGCGCCCGCTGGCCCCGGAGCGTCGATCGGCACCGCGCCGACGGGGCCCGCCAACCCGAACGCCACCCTCCGCTTCAGCTACGCCACCGACGCGAGCAAGAACTACGACCCGGCCACCGCGGCCAACCAGTTCGTCAACGCGTTCCTGCTGCCCGCCTACGACCGGCTCTTCGACATCGACGCCAAGGGCGCGGTCGTGCCGATGCTCGCGGAGCGCTCGGGGCTGACCGACGACGGCAGGACGCTGACGCTGACCCTGCGCGAAGGCGTGGTCTTCCACGACGGCACCCCGTTCGACGCCGCCGCGGTCAAGGCCAACATCGAGCGCGGCAAGACCGCGGAGCGCTCGACGCTCAAGCCCGACCTCGCCGTCGTGACGGCCGTGGACGTCGTGGACGCCCGCACCGTCGCGCTGCGGCTCTCCGCGCCCACCGCGTCGCTGCCGGCCGCGCTCGCCGACCGGGCCGGGATGATGGTCTCCCCCAAGGCCTTCACCAACCCCGATCTGGACCTCAAGCCCGTCGGCGCGGGGCCCTACCGCGTGGTGGAGGACCAGCCGGGCGCGCTCGTGGTCTACGAGAAGTTCGACCGCTACTGGAACGCCCAGGCCAACACGAACGCGGTCAAGCGCATCGAGATGCGCATCCAGCTCAACCCCGAGACGCGGCTGCGCTCGATCGGCGCGGGCGAGTTCGACGCCACCGCGATCAACCTCGACCAGTACGCGGCGGCGGCCGGCGCGGGCGGCCAGGTCCTCGTGCAGCCCGGCACCGGCGCGTTCCTGGTCTACCTGAACATGAGCAAGAACCCCGCGCTCGCGAAGCCCGACGTCCGCGCCGCACTGTCGATGGCCGTGGACCGGGCCGGCATCTCCAGCGCGATCCTCGGTGGCCAGTGCGCGGCGTCGCCGCAGATCTTCCCGAAGGGCTACTGGGCCGCCGCCACCGATCTCGGCCCCGCAGCGTCGACGTTCGACGTGACCGCGGCCAAGCAGAAACTGGCCGACGCCGGGTTCCCGAACGGCTTCTCGATGTCCATGACCGTGATCAACGTGGCGCCCTACTCGACGGTCGCCGAGGCCGTCGCGAGCCAGCTCGGCCAGATCGGGGTGAAGGTCGACCTGCAGGTCGCCGAGCCCGCACAGGTGATCGCCGGGTTCACCGGGCAGAAGAGCGTCGACTCCTACGTCTCGGCGTGGCCCGGTGCCGTCGACCCGGCCCGCACGGTCGCCTCGCTGTTCCTGGCGGGCGGCACGTTCAACCCCGGTGGCACGCAGGACGAGGAGATCGCGCGGCTGGCCAAGCAGGGCCTGGCGATCCCGGACGGCGACGCCCGCGCGAAGGTCTACCAGCAGATCGCGGCCCGGGCCGTCGACCAGCACATCCAGCTGCCGATCTGCAGCTCGCCGGTGCTGCTGATGGCCTCCTCCAAGGTCCGTGGGCTCGGCACGACGATCGCGGGCGCGCCCGACCTGCGTGCCGTCGAACTGGTCACGGGCTGAGCATGCTGCGCATGATCGTGGGCCGGGTGGCCACGCTGGTGCTGCTGGTCTGGGTCGTCTCGATCGCGGTGTTCGCGCTCGTGCTGCTGATCCCGGGCGACCCGACCAGCACGCTGCTCGGCGACAACGCCACGCCGGAACAGGTCGCCACGCTGCGGGCGAGCCTCGGCCTCGACGACCCGTTGATCGTCCGCTACGGCGACTGGCTCGGCGGGGCGCTGCACGGTGACCTCGGCACGTCGATGCTGTCGAGCTACCCGGTGACGCAGGCGATCACCGACCGGATCGGCATCACCGTCTCGCTGGTGGCGCTGGCGCTGCTGGTCTCCGTGGTCGTCGGCATGGTCATCGGCGTGCTCGCCGCCGTGCGGCAGGGCGGCATCCTCGACCGGATCGCGCTGCTGGGCAGCTCGGTCGGGATCGCGATGCCGAACTTCTGGCTCGGACTGGTGCTCGTGACGTTCCTGGGCGCCCAGCTGGGGCTGTTCCCGACCAGCGGCTACGTCGATCTGGGCAAGGACCCCGGCGGCTGGTTCGCGCACCTGGCGCTGCCCGTCGTGACGCTGGCGGCGGGCGGGGCCGCGGAGGTCGCGCGGCAGACCCGCGCGAGCGTCGTCGACACCCTGCAGCTCGAGTTCGTCCGCACCCTGCACGCCAAGGGCCTCAGCCCGGTCAGCGTGGTGGGCAAGCACGCGCTGCGCACCGCGATGATCCCGGTCGTCACGGTGATCGGCCTGCAGGTCAGCCGGCTGTTCGGGCTGTCGGTGCTGGTGGAGGCCGTGTTCGCGCTGCCGGGCATCGGCTCGCTGATGGTGGCGTCGGTGTTCGACCGCGACATCCCGATGGTGCAGGGCACCGTGCTGCTGGCCACGGTCGTCGTCGTCACCGTGAACCTGCTCGTCGACCTCTCCTACGGCTGGCTCAACCCGAAGGCGGCACTGACCTCATGACGGCCGTACTGGACAGGACCGCACCCGCGGCCGCACCGGAGACGGCGTGGGGCGCGTTCCGCCGCCGCTTCGCCACCCAGCGGCTCGCACTCGTCATGGCCGGGCTGCTGGCGGTGCTGGTCGTGATCGCCGTGCTCGCGCCGTGGATCACGCCGCTGGACCCCAACGCGCAGACGCTGCTCGACCGCCTCGCGCCACCGAGCGCGCGGCACTGGCTCGGCGCCGACGACCTCGGTCGCGACGTCGCGTCGCGGCTGATCGTCGCCACCCGCGTCACGATCTACGCGAGCGCGCTCGCCACGGCCGTCAGCATGGCCATCGGCCTGCCGTTCGGGCTGCTCGCCGGCTACCTGCGCGGCTGGACCGACGCGGTGCTCAGCCGCGTCGCCGACGCGTTGATGGCGATCCCGCCGCTGCTGTTCGCGATGGCGATCGTGGCCGTGCTCGGGCGCGGGGTGACCAACGCGATGATCGCGATCGGGATCGTGACGGCGCCGCGGTTCTACCGCATGGCCCGCGGCGTCGCGCTCGTGATCCGCCAGGAGACCTACATCGAGGCGGCCCGCTCGATCGGCTGCCCGACCGGGCGGATCGTGCGCACGCACGTGCTGCCCAACATGGCGTCGCCGCTGATCGTGCAGGTCTCGATCACGATGGGCTTCGCGATCCTCTTCGAGGCCGGGCTGTCGTTCCTCGGACTCGGCGTGCAGCCGCCCGACGCGTCGTGGGGCTCGATGCTGCAGCGCTCCACGCAGTTCGCCGGCGCGGCGCCGCTGCTGGTGCTGCTGCCCGGCATCGCGATCCTGCTGACGGTGCTGGCGCTCAACACCGTCGGCGACGCCGTGCGCGACTCGGTCGGCCGCGAGAACCGGAGGCTGGTGTGAACGTCCTGGACGTGCGCGACCTGGTGGTCGAGGTGGGCACCGCGGGCGGCCCACTCGTCGTCGTCGACGGCGTGAGCCTCGCGGTCGCGGCGGGCGAGACGCTCGGGCTCGTCGGCGAGTCCGGCTCCGGCAAGACGCTCACCGCGCTGGCGATCATGCGACTGCTCGGCTCGACGGCCAGGGTCGCGAGCGGGCAGGTGCTGCTGGAGGGCACCGACCTGACGACGTTGGACGCGAAGCGGATGCGCGAGGTCCGCGGCGGCCGGATCGGGATGGTGTTCCAGGAGCCGATGACCGCGCTCGACCCTGCCTACACCGTGGGCGAGCAGGTCGCGGAGACCGTGCGCCGGCACCGGGGGGTGGGCCGCAAGGAGGCCTGGTCCCGCGCCGTTGCGCTGCTGGACCGGGTCGGCATCCCGTCGCCGGAGCGCCGCGCCCGCGACTACCCGCACCACTTCTCCGGCGGCATGCGGCAGCGGGTGGTGATCGCGATGGCGCTCTCGTGCGACCCGGTGATGCTGCTGGCCGACGAGCCGACGACCGCGCTCGACGTCACGGTGCAGGAGCAGATTCTGACGTTGCTGGCCGACCTGCGTGACGAGTCGGGGCTCGCGCTGCTGTTCATCTCCCACGACCTCGGCGTGATCGCCGACATCTGCGACCGCGTCGCGGTGATGTACGCGGGCCAGGTCGTGGAGACCGCATCGGTGTACGAGCTCTTCGCCGCGCCCCGCCACCCCTACACCGACGCGCTACTGCGCTGCGTCCCCGGCGCTACCGGCACCCGGCTCGCGACGATCCCGGGCACCGTCCCGGCGTTCGACGCGCTGCCACCGGGGTGCCGGTTCGCGCCGCGGTGCACGCACGCGGCCCCGCGGTGCGCCGCGGGACCCGTCGCACTCGACGCCGTGACCACCGATCACGGGGCCCGCTGCGTGCGGCTCGACGAGCTGGCGGGAGCGGCATCGTGACCGAGCTGCTGCAGGTGCACGGCCTGGCCAAGTCGTTCCCCGCCCGGCGCAGCGGGTTCGGGCGGCCGCGCGCCTGGGTGCACGCCGTGCGCGACGTCTCGTTCACGCTCGATCGCGGCCGCACGCTCGGGGTGGTCGGCGAGTCGGGCTCGGGCAAGTCGACGGCCGCGCGGCTGCTGCTGGGCCTGGTCCGCGCCGACACCGGTGCGGTGCACCTCGACGGCACCGACGTGCTCGCCGCCCGCGGACCCGCGCTGCACGGGTTGCGCCGCAGGATGCCGATGGTGTTCCAGGACCCCTACTCCTCGCTGGACCCGACGTGGGTGGTGCGCGACATCGTCACCGAGCCGCTGCGGCTGACCGGCGAGCGCGACCGCGCCACGCTGGGCGCCAGGGCGGGCGAGCTGCTGGAGCTCGTCGGGCTCGCACCGGAGTTCGCCCGGCGCTACCCGCACGAGCTCTCCGGCGGGCAGCGGCAGCGGATCGCGCTGGCGCGGGCGCTGGCCTGCGAGCCCGATCTCGTCGTGCTCGACGAGGCCGTCGCGGCGCTGGACGTCTCGACCCGGGCCGGGATCATCGGGCTGCTGCAGGACCTGCAGGAGCGCCTCGGTGTGGCGTACCTGTTCATCTCCCACGACCTGGCGCTCGTGCGGGTGGTCAGCCACGACATCGCGGTCATGTACCTGGGCCGGATCGTGGAAACCGGCCCGACCGAGGCCGTCTACGCCGACCCGGCGCACCCGTACACGCGCGCGTTGATCGCCGCCGCCCCGGTGCCCGACCCGGTCGTGCAGCGCCGCCGCGAGCGGCCACCGGTGCGCGGGGAGGTGCCCAGCGCCCTCGCCGTGCCCAGCGGCTGCACGTTCCACACCCGCTGCCCGCTCGCCACCGAGATCTGCCGCACCACCGAACCGCCCGAGGTCGCCATCGCACCGGGCCACTCGGCCGCCTGCCACCACACCGACACCGCCGCGCCGACGCCGGAACCCGCCCTCATCAACACCGCAACGAAGGGGAAGCCGTGAGCACACTGGACTACCGCAAGGGCCTCTACGACCTGGGCAGCGGCTGCCACTCCTGGATGCTGCCCGACGGCAGCTGGGGGTGGAGCAACTCCGGCCTGATCACCGGGTCGGGCACGTCCCTCATGGTCGACACCCTCTTCGACCTCGCGCTGACCAGGGAGATGCTGGCCGGGATCGCGCCGGTCACCGACGAGTTCCCGCTGGCCACCCTGGTCAACACGCACTCGGACGGCGACCACGTCTTCGGCAACGAGCTGCTCGCCGAGCGCGACGTCGAGATCATCGCCTCGGCCGCGGCGGCCGAGCTGATGACCCAGGACGCCGTCGACGCGCTGGCGTCGATCAAGCGACGCGAGGACGTGCTGGGCGAGTTCGCACGGGCGATCTTCGGGCCGTTCGAGTTCGAGGGCATCACCGCCACCGGGCCGGACCGCACGTTCGAGGGCGAGCTGAGCCTCGACGTCGGGGGCCGCGAGGTGCAGCTGATCCAGGTCGGCCCGGCGCACACCCCCGGCGACACGCTCGTGCTCGTCCCGGACGCCCGCATCCTCTACGCGGGCGACATCCTGTTCATCGGCGGCACCCCGATCGCGTGGGCCGGCCCGATCGACCGCTGGATCAACGCCTGCGACCGGATCCTCGACATGGAGGTCGACCAGATCGTGCCGGGCCACGGCCCGATCACCGACAAGTCCGGTGTCGACGGCATGCGCGAGTACCTGGTGTTCGTCGACGCGGAGGCCCGCAAGCGCTTCGAGGACGGCGTGGGCGTGGACGACGCGATCGCCTCGATCGACCTCGGCAAGTGGGCCGAGATGCCCGAGCACGGGCGGCTCGCGCAGAACGTGCTCAACGTCTACCAGCAGCTCGACCCGAGCCTGCCGCGCCCGGACCGGCTCACGGTACTGACCCGGATCGCGGCGCTCGAGGGGTTCACCGCACCGTCCGACGAGAAGGTGGGCAACTGATGCGCTTCGTCACCTACGCCGCGGCAGCGGGCGATGACCGGGTCGGCGTCGTCGACGGGACCGACGTCCACGGCTACGAGCCCGGCGTCACCCTGCTCGATCTGCTCGACGCCGACGGCCTGCGGGAGGCGGGCGAGCGGGCCGCCGCGTCGCCGAGCGAGACCGTGCCACTGGCCGGGCTCACCCTGCGCGCACCGCTGCAGCCCCGCTCGATCCGCGACTGCACGGGCTTCCTGCAGCACCTGCGCAACTGCCAGGGCGCCGCCGACATCCCCGTCGACGAGCGCAACAACCAGTTCCCGGCCTTCTACCAGGGCAACGTCAATGCGGTGGTCGGGCCGCACGACGACGTGCCGATCTCACCGGGGTGCGAGCGCTTCGACTACGAGCTCGAGGTCTGCGCGGTGATCGGCAAGCCCGCCGCCAACGTCGCGCTCGACCGCGCGGAGGAGCACATCGCGGGCTACATGCTGTTCTGCGACTGGAGCGCGCGGGACCTGCAGATGAACGAGATGGCGCTGCGGCTGGGGCCGGCCAAGGGCAAGGACGGCACCAACACGCTCGGCCCCATGCTCGTCACACCCGACGAGATCGCGCCCTACCGCAGCCGCAACGCCTTCGACCTGGGCATGACCGGCTACGTCAACGGCGAGCTGGTCAGCGAGGGGCGCTGGGACTCGATCGACTGGGGCTTCCCCGACATGATCACCTACACGTCGCGGGGCACGCACCTGCGGCCCGGTGACGTGATCGGGTCGGGCACCGTGCCGTCGGGCTGCCTGTTCGAGCACTTCGCGATGGACCCCGACCACTTCCGCGGCTGGCTCCAGCCCGGTGACGAGGTGCGGCTGGTCGTCGAGCAGCTCGGCGAGATCCGCCACCGGGTGGTCGCCGGGGCCAAGGCCGAGCCGCTGAGCTCGGGGTACTGAGCATGACGGTCGCGACGGCGCCGGCCGAGCTCACGCTGCGCCGGCTCTTCGTCGGCGCGCTGGACCGGTTCGGCGACCGTCCGGCCGTCGTCTTCGCGGGGCGGACGTGGAGCTACGCGGAGATCGTCCGCGACGCGAACCGGCTCGCGCACGTGCTGGTCGCCGCCGGCGTCACGCCCGGCACGCCGGTGGCGATCATGATGTCCAACTGCGTCGAGTGGGTGGTGGCCGACCAGGCGATCATCCGTGCGGGCGCGGCGAAGGTGCCGGTCAACGACATGCTCTCGGCGTCGGAGATCGGCTACATCCTGCGCGACTCCGGCGCGGTCGTGGCGCTGGCCGACGCGGGCCTCGTCGATGCGGCGCTGGGCGCGGGCTCGGCTGCGCTGCGCACCGTGATCGTGGTCGGCGAGCCGGTGGCGGGCACGCGGTCGTGGGACGAGGTGCTGGCGAGTGCGCCGGACGGTGTCACCGACGGCGGCCCGCCCGAGGCCGACGTCACCGGCTCCGACGTCGGCATCATCGCCTACACCGGCGGCACCACGGGCCGGCAGAAGGGCGTGGTCCACACCCAGCGCGGGCTGGCGGTCAACATCCTCGCGCACGTCGTCGAGATGGGCCTGCTCGACGACGAGCGCCTGCTGCTCACCTCGCCGCTGCCGCACTCGGCGGGCTTCCTGACCCAGGCCGGGCTGCTCAAGGGGGCGCTGCACCTCGTCGAGCGGCGGTTCGACCCCGACCTGGTGCTCGACCGGATCGAGCGCGACCGCGCCACGTTCCTGTTCATGGTGCCGACGATGATCTACCGGGTGCTCGACGCCGCCGGGCGCCGCGACGTCGACCTGACGTCGTTGCGCACCATCCTCTACGGAGCCGCGCCGATCACCCTGGAGCGCCTCGAGCAGGGGCTGCGCCGGCTCGGGCCGGTGTTCATGCAGCTCTACGGGCAGTCCGAGGCACCCAACTTCCTCACCAGGCTCACCCGGGAGGACCACGACCTGGCCCATCCGGAGCGCCTGGGCAGCTGCGGACGGGCCGCGACGCTCGCCGAGATCGCCGTGCTCGACGACGACGGCGTGCCGGTCGAATCGGGGCGGCCGGGCGAGATCTGCGCGCGGGCCCCGTACGTCATGGAGGGCTACCTCGGCCTGCCGGACAAGACCGCCGAGACGCTGCGCGGTGGCTGGCTGCACACCGGTGACCTGGGGCGGATGGACGCCGACGGGTACGTCCACCTGCTCGACCGCAAGCACGACATGATCATCAGCGGCGGCATGAACGTGTACTCCACGGAGGTGGAGAACGTGGTGCAGACCGCGCCAGGGGTGGCTCAGGTGGCCGTGGTCGGCATCCCGCACCCGGACTGGGGCGAGGCGGTGGTGGCGTTCGTCGTCACCACGGCGGAGCCCGACACGGATCACCAGGAGGGGAGCGCGTTCGACGAGGCGGCCACCACCGCGGCCTGCCGCGCCGAGCTGGCGGCGTACAAGCGTCCGAAGGCCTACCGGAGGGTCGCCGAGCTGCCCGTCACCGCGTTCGGGAAGGTCGACAAGAAGGCGCTGCGGGCGAGCTGGCCGGGTTGGTGAACCTGGTGAATCAGCTGCGCGTCAGCAGCGACCGGGCGAAGAACGCCAGGTTGGCCGGACGCTCGGCCAGCCGGCGCATGAAGTAGCCGTACCACTCGGTGCCGTAGGGCAGGTAGACGCGCATCGCCAGCCCGTCGGCGGACAGCTCCTGTTGGGCCTGCGGGCGCACCCCGTGCAGCATCTGCAGCTCGAAGTCCTGCTGACCGCGGCCGTGCGCCCCCGCGAGGTGGCGGGCGATCGCGATGAGGCGCGGGTCGTGGCTGGCCACCATCGGCAGCCCGGCGCCCGCCATGAGCACCTTGAGGCAGCGCACGTACGAGCCGTCGACATCGGCCGCGTCCCGGAACGCGACGCTCGACGGCTCGTCGTAGGCGCCCTTGCACAGCCGGACGCGCGAGCCGGCGCCGGCGAGGTCGCGGCAGTCGGACTCGGTGCGGCGCAGCATCGCCTGCAGCACGGCCCCGACCCACGGGTGGTCAACGCGCAGGTCCCGGACGGTCTCCAGGGTGCGGTCGGTGGTGGTGTGGTCCTCCATGTCGACGGTGACGGTGGTGCCCGCCGCCGCGGCGGCTGCGCAGATCCGGCGCGCGTTCTCCAGCGCGATCTTGTCGGCGTCGACGGCGAGGCTCTGCCCCAGTGCCGAGAGCTTCACCGACACCTCGACGCGCCCGGCCAGTCCCTCGTCGGCGACGCGCGCGAGCAGCGTGACGTAGGCGTCGACCACGGCGTCGGCGTGCTCGCGGTCGGTCACGTCCTCGCCGAGGTGGTCGATGGTCACCAGCCGGTCGCGGGTGATCCCGCGCGCAGCGGCGATCACGTCGTCGGTGGTGACGCCCGCGACGAAGCGGTCCACCACGGGACGCAGCAACGGGGTGCCTTCGGCCAGGTTGCGACAGGTCTGCGACCGGGCCGCGGCGAGCAGCCCGGACCTCAACGGCGCGGTCATCATGGCCAGGAACGTTAGAGCGCCACATCCGGCGCCGGTTGGTTCAGCCGGACAACGAATGCCCCGCCGAGTCGTACGATCGTCTGATGGAGGCAACGGTGCGACGGCTGCTCGCGGCCATCGGCGAGCCGCTGGTGGACGTGCTCGTGGCGCCCGCGGGTCTGGACGTCGCGGTCACCGGGCTGGCCATCGTCGACCCCGACGACGAGCCCGACGACCATGCGGGCCGGCTGGTGCTCGTGATCGGCGCGCGGGGCCGTTCCGCGGAGCGGGCCGTGCGCGGGGTCGCGCGCGGCGGTGCCGTCGCCGTGGCCGTCAAGGCCGGCCCCGGGGCCGCCCGCGAGCTGCGGGCCGTGTGCACCGAGGCCGGCGTCGCGTTGCTGGCCGTGCGCGACGACGCCCGCTGGGACCACGTCGAGCAGCTCGCCCGCAGCGTCATCGAGGAGGCGGGTGGCAGCGGCGAGGCGGCGGGTGACGGCGACCTGTTCGCCCTCGCCCAGACCATCGGCATGATGGCAGGCGGACTCGTGATCATCGAGGACGCCGCGAGCCGCGTGCTCGCCTACTCCCGCTCCGACGACGCGGCCGCCGACGAGCTGCGCAGGCTCTCGATCCTCGGCTGGCAGGGCCCGGCCGACTACCTGCAGATGCTGCGCGAGTGGGGCGTCTTCGACCGGGTCCGCACGGGCGAGGACGTCGTGCACGTCGACGAGCACGCCGAGCTTGGCATCCGCAGGCGGCTGGCCATCGGCATCCACGCCGGGCAGCGCTGGCTGGGCACGATCTGGGTGCAGGAAGGCGCGCAGCCCTTCGCCGAGCACGCCGAGCGCGCGCTCGTCGGCGCGGCCCGGGTGGCGGCCGGGCACCTGGTCCGACGCCGGTCGCAGCGCTCGCCGGGCACCCGCTGGAGCCACGACCTCGTCGTCGGGCTGCTCGACGGGCGGGTCGACCCGGAGCTGGTGGCCGCCACGTTCGGCCTCGACGTCGAACGGTCCGCGGTGGTGGCGGGGTTCGCCGTGCGGTCGGCACCCGGCGGCGCGCACGCGTTCGGTGTCGCCGAGCTGGCCGACGTCGTGTCGGTGCACGCGGCCACCTACCGGCGCCGCGCGCTCACGGCGTCCGACGGCGCGCACGTCTACGCCGTGCTGCCCGACGTCCCGCTGGACCGCACCGAGCCGGGGCTGCGGGCGATGTGCGCCGAGGTGGTGACGCTGACGGCCCGCCGCGCCGGGGTGCGGGTGCAGGCCGGCATCGGGTCGGCCGCCGCGAGCCTGGCCGGGATCCCGGCGTCACGCGTCGAGGCCGACCGCGTGCTCGCCGCCATGGGCGAGCAGCTCGAGGTGGCCGCGCTGGGCGACCTGCGGGCCGAGATCCTGCTCGACGGCACGCTCGCCCTGCTGGCCGACGCCGCCGACCTGCGCGATCCCGCCGTGACCCGGCTATTGGCCTACGACGCCGAGCACGGCAGCGAGCTCGCGGAGTCGGTGGTGGCCTACCTCGATGCCATGGGTGACGTCCGCGCCGCCGCCGCCCGCCTGACCGTGCACCCCAACACGCTGCGCTACCGGCTGCGGCGCGCCGGCACCGTGGGCGGCCTGGATCTGGACGACCCGCGGGCGCGGCTCGTGCACCACCTGCAACTGCTGCTGGCACTTCGTTCAGTTCACCAAGCCAGCGGCAAGGTTGCTGTCCGCACGAACGAACCATCGGCGGGCGCAGCTTCCTAGGGTTCTTCCATGGACGCCACCACCAGCACGCCCGCGCCCCGCAACGAGCCGGTACTGAACTACGCGCCCGGATCGCCGGAGCGCGCGGACCTGGAAGTGGCTCTCTCCGAGTTGGGTGGTCAGCAACACGAACTGACCGTCACCATCGACGGCAGCCAGCACATGGCCGCCGGAGCGCGCTTCGACGTCGTCGCCCCGCACGACCACCAGCACGTGCTGGGCACCGGCGCCAACGCGACCCACGAGGACGCGAAGGGCGCCGTCGAGGCAGCGTTGCGGGCTGCCCCGGCATGGCGCTCGCTCCCGTTCGACGAGCGCGCCGCGGTCCTCCTGCGCGCCGCCGACCTGCTCACCGGACCGTGGCGGGCCCGGATCAACGCCGCCACCATGCTCGGCCAGTCCAAGACCAGCTACCAGGCCGAGATCGACTCCGCTTGCGAGCTGGCCGACTTCTGGCGCTTCAACGTGGCGTTCGCGAAGCAGATCCACGAGAACCAGCCCACGAGCGGCCCCGGCGTGTGGAACCGCATGGACTACCGGCCGCTCGAGGGCTTCGTCTACGCGATCACCCCGTTCAACTTCACGGCCATCGCCGGCAACCTCCCCACCGCGCCCGCGCTCATGGGCAACACGGTGATCTGGAAGCCCTCCCCCACCCAGGGCCTCGCCGCGCACCTCACGATGCGGCTGCTCGAAGAGGCCGGCATGCCGCCCGGTGTCATCAACCTGCTCACCGGCGACGGCCGCGACGTCTCCGACGTGCTGCTGGGCGATCCCGCGCTCGCCGGCATCCACTTCACCGGCTCCACCGCCACGTTCCAGCACCTCTGGGGCCGTGTCGGCGCCAACATCAGCACCTACGCGAGCTACCCGCGGATCGTCGGCGAGACCGGCGGCAAGGACTTCGTGCTGGCCCACCCCTCGGCCGACGTCGACGTCCTGCGCACGGCGCTGGTGCGGGGCGCGTTCGAGTACCAGGGTCAGAAGTGCTCCGCCGCCTCGCGCGCGTTCGTGCCGCGCTCGCTGTGGGCCAAGCTGCGCGACGACCTGGCGTCCGAGGTCGACGCGCTGGCGATGGGCGACGTCGCCGACTTCCGCAACTTCCTGGGCGCTGTCATCGACAAGCGCGCGTTCGCCAAGGTCAGCGCCGCGCAGGCGCTCGCGAAGAGCGACCCGACCATCGACGTCATCGCGGGCGGTACCTCCGACGACGCGGTCGGGTACTTCGTGCGCCCGACGATCGCGGTCGGCACCGACCCCACCCACGAGATCTTCCGCACCGAGTACTTCGGCCCGTTCCTCGCGCTGCACGTCTACGACGACGGCGACTTCGACAAGGTGCTCAAGCAGGTCGACCGCGGATCCGCCTACGGCCTCACCGGCGCCGTGATCGCCCGCGACCGGGCGGCCGTCGCGCAGGCCTCGGAGGCGCTGCGGTTCACCGCGGGCAACTTCTACGTCAACGACAAGCCCACCGGCGCGGTCGTCGGGCAGCAGCCCTTCGGTGGCGGGCGGTCGTCGGGCACCAACGACAAGGCGGGCTCGATCTACAACCTGCTCCGCTGGGTCAGCCCCCGCACCATCAAGGAGACGTTCGTGGCGCCGACGTCCTCGGGGTACCCGCACCAGGGCTGAGCCCGGGCATCCCCGCCCACCGCGCCGACCCGGCAGCCACGGCGCCGACGTCACGACATCGGCGCCGTGGCGAAAAGGTGGGCGCGGTGCGTACGCCCCACCGCTGCGTCACCACCGGCTGACCGATCGGGAACTATCCTGTCCACCGCCGACCCGATCGGGGGGGGTCACGTCACCGGTCGGCGCCCAGGTGGTTGGCGCGAGGCTGAGGCGGGGTCTGTGGCTGAGCAGTTCGGTCGGTACCGGCTCGACGCGCTGCTCGGGCAGGGCGGGATGGGCGAGGTCTACCGCGCGTTCGACGTCGCCAAGGGCCGCCACGTGGCGGTGAAGCGGCTGCGGCGCGACCTCGCCTCCGACACCGGCTACCAGCGCCTGTTCCGCAACGAGGCCGAGCGCACCGCGCGGCTGCAGGAACCGCACGTGATCCCGATCCACGACTACGGCGAGATCGACGGTCAACTGTTCCTGGAGATGCGCCTCGTCGAAGGTCTGGACCTGGGCAAGGTGCTCGCCACCAACGGCCCGATGCCGGCCGCGCTCGCGGTCGACCTCATCTCCCAGGTCGCCTCCGCCCTCGACGCCGCGCACGCCGTCGGGATGATCCACCGCGACGTCAAGCCGTCCAACATCCTCATCGCAGGCGGTGCCGGGTTCGGCCCGCCGTTCGCCTACCTCGTGGACTTCGGGATCGCCCGGTTGCTGCCCGAGGCCGGCGGCACGTCCCGCACCAGCCCCGCGTCGCTGATGGGAACGCTGGCCTACTCGGCTCCCGAACGCCTCGACGCCGCGGTGATCCAGACCGACGAGACCCAGCCCATCGGCCGTCCCACGATCGACATCTACGCGCTCGCGTGCGTGCTGTTCGAGTGCCTCACCGGCCTGCGCCCCTTCACCGGGGAGGCACTCGCCGTGATGTTCGCCCACCTCCACGCCGACCCGCCGCGGCCCTCCACGGTCCGCGAGGACGTGCCACCGGAGCTCGACGCGGTGATCGCGCGCGGCATGGCGAAGGACCCGGCCGAGCGCTACCAGCAGGCGGGTGAGCTCGGCCGCGCCGCCCGCGCCGCGCTGGGGATGGACACCGGGCCGTCCACGGGACCACGTCAGCCCTTCGTGCCGGGCGCCTTCCCCACGGGCCCGGTCGCCGACGTCCGGACGACCGGGGCCGTCGCGCGTGGGCCCGTGCTGTCGCGGCGCAACGTCCTGATCGGCGCGGGGGCGGCGGTCGTGGCGGCCGGGGTGGGAGTCGGTGTCTGGCAGCTGGCAGGCCGCGGTGGCGGCGGAGCGGTGCGCTGGTCGGCCCCGACGGGCGGGAAGGTGCTCGCCACGCCCCGGGCGGTGGGCGGCACGGTCTTCGCGGCGAGCACCGACGGCTCGGTGTACGCGTTCAACGCCGACGACGGGGCACTGCGGTGGACCTTCCCCACCAGCGGCACGCTCGGGTCCGCGCCCGACGTGCTGGGCGGCGTCGTCTACGTCGGCAGCGACGACAGCTTCCTCTACGCCGTGGACGCCGGCACCGGCAAGGAGCGCTGGCGGTTCAAGACCGGGGGCATCGTCCACACCCCGAAGGTGACCGGCGGGGTGGCCTACGTCGGTTCGTCGGACAAGCGGCTCTACGCCGTCGACGTCCTGACCGGGACCCAGCGGTGGGCCTTCCCGGGCGGCAACGACATGCACATCGCCGTCGTGAACGGCAACACGGTCTACATCGGCAGCAGCGACACGAACCTCTACGCGATCGACTCCTCCTCGGGGCGCGAGCGGTGGCGCTTCCCCACCGAGGGCGCCGTCTCGGGCACGGCGGCCGTCACGGGCGGCACCGTGCTCGTCGGCAGCACCGACGGGCGGCTCTACGCGGTCGCGGCGGCCGACGGCCGCATGCGGTGGCGCTTCGACGCGGCCACGTCGGCGGCATCGCCCGCGGTGCTGAGCAACTCCGTGTACGTCGCGAGCACGGACAACGCGCTGACCGCGCTCGACATCGCCGCCGGCACCCCGCGCTGGACGTTCGGCGCCGCCGGCGAGCTGCACACCCCCAGCGCCACCGGCTCCGCGCTCTACGTGGGCAGCTCCGACGGCACCCTCTACGCCGTGGAGGCGACGACCGGCAAGCAGCGCTGGAGCTACCAGGCGGGCGGCGCCGCCTTCAGCCCGTTCGTCACCGACGGCACGGTGTACGTCGGCGCCGACGACAACCGGCTCTACGCCGTGCAGGCCTGAGCGCCCCTGCCGTTCGCCCGATCGGAACCGGGGCGCGGGCGCGGATCGACTCGGGTAGCCGACTACGCAAGACGCCCACCACCGCCGCGGCGATGCTGCGTAACGAATCCCGACGTCGCCCGACAACCTCAACCGGGGGAGAGCGGAGTGCACGTGCGCCACAGCGATCCCGTCAGGCCGGATCGGCGATGACGACGAGCCCGTCGCGGTCGGCGGCACTGGCGGACGTGTCCGATCGCCGGTCGGCGCGCAATGCCGCGGTGTGGGCCGCCTACCTCGGATCGGCCGAGCTCACCGGCCCGGCGATGATGCCGGCGGCGCGCGAGCCCTCCGTCATCTACCGGCCACTGCTGTCGTCGCGCACCCGCGCCGCGCTCACCGCGATGGTCGTGGTCAACACGATCCTGACCGCGGCGTTCCTGTTCTGGCTGCTGCTGCCGTCGCACCTGCCCGATCCCGGCTACGTGCGGATCGAGAACTGGCGGGTACTGGCGGCAAGGGTGTGCTTCTGCCTCGTGGTCATCGTCGAGGCGATCAAGGTCTGCCAGAACGTGGCGATCTGGCTGCTGGTGTACCGCGCCATGGACCCGGTGCCGCTGGCGCCGCCGACGGGGCTGCGGGTGGCGCTGCTGACCACCATCGTGGCGTCGCGCGAGCCCATCGCGCTCGTCGAGCGCACCCTGCACGGGATGATCCGCCTCACCTACCGCGGCCGTCTCGACGTGTGGGTGCTCGACGAGGAGGACTCCCCCGAGGTCCGCGCGATGGCCAGGCGGCTGGGGGTGCGCCACTTCACCCGCCGGGGCCGCCCCGAGTACAACCAGCCGGCAGGCGAGTTCCGGGCCAAGACCAAGGCGGGCAACCACAACGCGTGGCGCGCCGAGCACGAGGCGGCCTACGACGTGGTCTGCCAGATGGATCCCGACCACGTGCCCTTCCCGTGCCTGCTGGCCAGGACGCTGGGCTACTTCCGGGACCCGGACACCGCGTTCGTCGTCGGGCCGCAGGTGTACGGCAACGTCTACGACACGTTCGTCTCGCGCGGAGCGTCGGTGCAGCAGTACGTGTTCAGCGGTGTGATCGAGCGCGCCGGCAACGGGTTCGGGGCCCCGCTGCTGATCGGCACCAACCACCTCTACCGCCCTGCGGCCTGGCGGCAGATCGGCGGCTACCAGGACTCCATCACCGAGGACCACCTCACGGGCATGCGGATACTGGGCACCGTCAACCCCGCGACGGGCCGCCCGTGGCGGGGCGTCTACACGCCGGACGTGCTCGCGATCGGTGAGGGCCCGACGACCTGGACCGACTACTTCAACCAGCAGCGCCGCTGGGCCTACGGCATCTGGCAGATCAAGGTCACCTCGAGGCTGCGGCGCGGGATCGCGCTGGCCGCCCCGCAGCGGCTGCTGTTCGGGATGGTGCAGTTCTACTACCCCAGCGTCGCGCTGCACCTCGTGCTGGGCAGCCTCGCCACCACCGCGTACCTCCTGATCGGCGGCAAGTCCGCCCGCGTCGACGGCACGCAGTGGGTCGCGCTCTGGGGGCTGAGCATGGCGAGCTGGCTGGTGCTGTGGTTGTGGCTGCGCCGGTTCAACCTGGCCCCGCACGAGCGGCGCGACCTGGGGCTGCACGGCATCGTCCTGACGCTGGTGGCCGGTCCCGTCTACGTGGCGGCCGCGATCGCCGCCACGCTGCGTCGGCCCCTGACCTACACCGTGACGGCCAAGGGCGGGCTGCGCAGCACCGACTCGGCCCGCACCTTCCGGCTGCACTGGCTGTGGGCCGCGGCCGCGGTCGTGGTGATCGCCGCGAGCGTGGTGCTCGGCAACTCGCCCCCCGCGCTGCAGGTCTGGACGGGGCTGGCGCTGGTCACCGGACTCGGCCCGCCGATCGCCGCCGCCGTGACGCGCGCGCGGTCGCAGCGCCACCGCCCGCGGTGAAGCCGACCGTCCCCCGGGCGCTCGCCGCCGTCTTCCTGCTCCTGCTGGGCCTCTACGTGTTCCGGTGGGGACCGGAACTGGGTGCCGCCGACGCGCCCGAGAGCACCTGGACCTACGTTCCCCCCGCGCCCGTACCGTCCGGGCAGCGGGCGGCCGCCGCGCTGCCCACGTTCCCCCCGGCGGGCCGGACGTTCCTCGGCGTCCAGACACGGGCAGGCGTCGACGACTTCACCGACGAGCGGACGTTCGCCGCGGCGACCGGCGTCCGCCCGTCGGTCTACCAGTTCTCGCTGGGCTGGGCGGTGGACGACTTCGATCCGCGCACCTTCGCGAAGGCGGCGGCGCGGGGCATGTTGCCGCTGATGTCGTGGGAGCCGTGGGACTTCCGCGACGAGTCGCGCCTCGACCGCGAGCGCAGCAACCAGCCCGACTACCGGCTCGCGCGGATCATCGACGGATCGTTCGACGCCTACATCACCTCGTGGGCGCAGGGCATCGCCACGCTGCGCTACCCGGTGGCCGTGCGGCTCGGACACGAGATGAACGGCTACTGGTATCCCTGGTCGGAGCAGTCCAACGGGAACCGGCCCGGCGAGTACGTGCAGATGTGGCGCCACGTCCACGACATCTTCACCGCCGCGGGCGCCTCGAACGTCATCTGGGTGTGGTCCCCCAACGTCACCTACGACACGGCGACGCCGCTACCCGGGCTCTACCCCGGCGACAGCTACGTCGACTGGATCGGGCTCTCCGGCTACTTCGGCGTCGACGGGCAGTTGGCCTACCGCTCGTTCAACGTGATCTTCGGGCCCACGTTGGCCGAGGTCGCCAAGCTCAGCAGCCGACCGGTGGTCATCACCGAGGTCGGCGCGACCGACGCCACCGGCCGCCGGGCCGAGTGGATCACCGGGATGTTCCGGTCCATCCCCCGCTACCCGCAGATCATCGGCCTCATCTGGTACGAGGCCGTCCGCGAGGTCGACTGGCGCATCGGCGGGTCGCCCACCTCCGCCGGAGCGTTCCGGGAGGGTGCGGCCGACCCGCGCTACGACGCGCCGTGGTCGCCCGCCACCCGGCCGCTGACATCGGCCGGCTGAGCCCGCCGTCCGAAGCCGACCATCAGTCCGAGCGCCACCACCGCCGAGCCCGCCCAGACCGCAGGCGCCGGGACGGGACCGCCGAGCAGCACGCCACCGACCGCCGCCGACACCGGGACGACGCCGGTGAACAGCCCGGCCCGACCGGCCCCGAGCCTGCCGACCGCGCTGTACCAGAGCACGAACGCCACCGCTGTCACGACGAGCGCCAGGTAGCCGGCCGCGGCGAGGTCGGCGCCGGTGAGCGTGGCGACGGCACCGGGCCCCTCGACCGTCACCCCGAGCACGACGAGCACGACCGCCGCGATCCAGGTGGCGTGCATCGACACCGCCCATGGCCCGAGCCTGCCCAGCACCGGCACCGCCAGCAGCGTGAACCCGACCTCGGTCACGAGCACCAGTGCCGCGTAGCCCAGCCCAGCGAGATCCGTGTGACCGCCGCCCTCCACGAGCACCGCGCCCGCCGTCACGATGACCGCGCCGATCACGACGAGCGGCGCGGGCCTGCGGCGCGCCGCGAGCGGGCCTGCCACCGCCAGCACCAGCGGGACCGAGGCGACGGCGACCCCGATCACCGCGGGCTCGGCGTGCTCCACCCCGCGCACGACACCGACGTTGAACAGCACGAGCCCGGAGCCGGCCACGGCAGCGAGCCAGCACCACTCGACACCCCGCGGGCGCGGCAACGCGCGCCCGGTGAGCCGGGCCATGACGACGAGCACCACCGCGGCGAGCGCGTAGCGGACGGCCTGGGTGGTGAAGAACGGGGCGTCGACGATCGTCTGCGACACGGCCATCGAGCTGCCGACGCACAGCATCCCGGCCGTGGCGAGCAGCGCACCGGCGCGGACCGGGGTCAGTGACAGGATTGGGGGCACCCCTGCACTCTGCGCCGCATATGGTCCGGGACTACAGAGCCAAACCCTGCACTGACTACTGGTCCATAGTGGGGTGTGGCAGAGAACTCCACCCCCGGTGGTGGCCCCGGTCACCCAAAAGTGCTTAGCTTTAGACAACTAATATTGCGTTCTGTAGGGGGTGGTGCCGTCGTGGTCTCAGACGGACGGGTGACAGCAGGCGATATCGACAAGGAACCCGGGTCCCACTACAAGTGGATAGCCCTGTCCAACACGACGCTCGGCCTGCTGATGGCCACGATCAACTCCTCGATCGTGCTGATCGCGCTGCCGGACATCTTCCGCGGCATCGACATCGACCCGCTGGCGCCCGGCAACACCAGCTACCTGCTGTGGATGATCATGGGCTTCCTGGTCGTCACGGCGGTGCTGGTGGTCGGCTTCGGCCGCCTCGGCGACATGTACGGCCGGGTCAAGATGTACAACCTCGGCTTCGCGATCTTCACCGTCGCGTCGGTGCTGCTCGCGGTGACGTGGCAGACCGGCGACGCGGCCGCGCTGTGGCTCATCGGCTGGCGCGTTGTCCAGGGCGTCGGCGGCGCGTTCATCATGGCCAACTCGAGCGCCATCCTCACCGACGCGTTCCCGGTGCACCAGCGCGGCACGGCCATGGGCATCAACGGCGTCGCGGCCATCGCGGGCTCGTTCCTCGGCCTGGTGCTCGGCGGGCTGCTCGGGCCGGCCAACTGGCACCTGGTGTTCCTCGTCTCGGTGCCGGTCGGCATCTTCGGCACGATCTGGGCCTACCTCAAGCTGCGCGACAACGGCCAGCGCGTGCGGGCCCGCATGGACTGGTGGGGCAACATCACCTTCGCGGTCGGCCTCATCGCGCTGCTGGTCGGCATCACCTACGGCATCCAGCCCTACGGCGACAGCGTCATGGGCTGGGGAAGCCCGCTCGTGCTGTCCTGCATCATCGGCGGCGTCATCGTGCTGATCGGCTTCGGCGTGATCGAGGCGAAGGTGGCCAACCCGCTCTTCGCGCTCTCGCTGTTCAAGATCCGCGCGTTCACCCTGGGCAACACGGCCAACCTGCTCGCCTCACTCGGCCGCGGCGGGCTGCAGTTCATCCTGATCATCTGGCTGCAGGGGATCTGGCTGCCCCAGCACGGCTACAGCTTCGAGGACACGCCGCTCTGGGCAGGCATCTACATGCTGCCGCTGACGGTCGGGTTCCTCGTGTCGGCGCCACTGTCGGGCCTGCTGTCGGACCGCTACGGCGCCCGCTGGTTCGCCACCGGCGGCATGCTGCTCTCGGCCGTGAGCTTCCTGCTGCTCGAGCTGCTCCCGATCGACTTCGGCTACGTGCCGTTCGCGCTGATCCTGCTGCTCAACGGCGTCGGCATGGGCCTGTTCTCCTCGCCGAACCGGGCCGACGTGATGAACAGCCTGCCGGCCAACGCGCGCGGCGCGGGCGCCGGCATGACAGCGACGTTCCAGAACTCCGCGATGGTGCTCTCGATCGGCTTCTTCTTCAGCCTCATGATCGCGGGCCTCTCGCAGCACCTGCCGGCCGTCATGGAGGCCGGGCTCGTCCAGAACGGCGTGCCCGCGGCGAACGCGTCGCAGATCGCCGGGCTGCCGCCGGTCGCGGTGCTCTTCGCGTCCTTCCTGGGCTTCAACCCGATCCAGCAGCTGCTCGGGCCGGTGCTCAGCTCGATCCCGGCCGACCAGGCGTCCTTCCTGACCGGGCGCAGCTTCTTCCCGCAGCTGATCTCCGGCCCGTTCGCCGACGGCCTCGCCGCCGCGTTCTGGTTCGCGATCGCCGCGTGCGTCGTCGCGGCCGTCGCGTCCTGGTTCACCGGACGCCGCACGGTCGCGACCGTGGAGGGGCCGCTGGCCGCTGTCGAGCTCACCCGCGAGACGGTCGGCGGTGAGCTCGCCGCCGTCGCCGCCGGTGGTGGCAACGGTCCGTCGGAGCTGGTCACGAACGACTTCGACACCAAGAGCGTCGGCACTGCTCGCGGTCCGGCAGGCCCTGCCGCGGGCGAGCTGCTCGGGGCGATGCGCACCGCGTCGGGATCGGGTGTGGTGGACGGCGTCGTCACCGTCACCGACCAGTCCGGCAGGCAGGTCGGGCGCGTGAGCGCCGAATCCAGCGGCCGCTACGCGCTGCGGGGCCTGGCGCCGGGCACCTACACCGTGGTCGCGAGCTCGCCGGGCCTGCGCCCGGACGTCGCCGCGATCACGCTCAACGGGTCCGGCGCGGAGCACGACTTCGCGCTCGACGGCCACGGCACCGTCTCCGGCACGGTCCGCTCGGGAACGGCCCGCGTCCCGCTCGTGGACGCGGTCGTCATGGCCACCGATGCGGCGGGCCGCGTCGTCGGCACCACGCGCACGGCGCACGAGGGCACCTACGAGCTGCGCGGGCTGCCGCTGGGACCGGTCACGATCACGGCGAGCCTCCCGGGGCACCTGCCGACCGCGACGGCGCTGACGATCGCCCCCGACACCGTGGAGGCGCTCGACCTGACCCTCGACGCGTCGATCGGCGGGCTGGAGGGCGTCGTCAGCGCACCGGACGGCACCGCGTTCGCCGGGGCCACCGTCACCGCATCGGACATCCACGGCGACGTCGTCGCGATGGCCACCACCGATGCCGCAGGCGCCTACACGCTGACCGGCCTCGTTCCCGGCCGGTACACCGTCGTCGCCACCAGCCACGCGCCGGCCGCGGTGCAGGTGGAGCTCCCACCGGGCGCACCGGCCCGGATCGACCTGCGACTGGGTGCACCGGCGGCCGATCGCCCGGCACACGCGCTCCGGTCGGATCCCCTTCCCTCGGAGCGCTGAGGACATGAGCACCACGACGGACGCAACGGCGGGTCCGACGGTTGCCGAGCTCGCGGGGCGGCTGCGCATCGCCGCGGGCCGGCTGTCGCGGGAGGCGGGTGTCCAGAGCAAGCTCGACGGCATGACGCCGACGCGGCTCGCGGCGCTGGCCGTCCTGGAGTCGGACGGGGCGCTGCGGGTCGGGGAGCTGGCCGAGCGGGTGGGCATCAGCGCGCCCACCACGTCGCGGCTGATCGAGTGCCTCGACGAGCGCGGCTTCATCGAGCGCACCGCCGACCCGCGCGACCACCGCGCGGTCCGCGTCAACCTCAGCGCCGAGGGTGCCGCGGGCCTGCACGCCGTGCGCGAGCTCGGCACCGGCCTGATCGCCGAGCGCATCGACGGCCTGGACCCGGGCGCGCGGGCGGTTCTGGCCGCCGCACTCCCGGTACTGGAGGCGATCGCGAACGGGCAACGCTGCACCCCCTGATCTCGCGATCCCAACCCGCTGATTTCGCGATCCCGGCACGGTGATTCGCGATCCCAACTCGCGGTGCGTTCCACCCCAACTCGCCGGCGGGCGGTCCCCGCTCCAGCGCGAGTCGGGACGAACGGACCCGCGAGTCGGGATGGATGGCCCGCGAGTCGGGGGCATTGCTGACCGTGGGTCAGCCGGACGGCACTTGACCTGAAGCCAGGTTCATCTCGCAGGGTGGGTGGCATGACACTCGCCGCCCGCTCCTACGCGGACCTACCAGGCTTGATGACGCTGATGACCGGCGACGAGAAGCACGGTGCCAGCGCCACCTCCACCCTCGACGTGCTGTGGGTCCTCTACGACCGCGTGCTGCGGGTCGACCCCGCCGTCCCCGACGATCCGGGACGCGACCGGTTCCTGCTGTCCAAGGGCCACGGGCCGATGGCCTACTACGCCGTGCTCGCCGCCATGGGCTTCCTCTCCCCCGACGACCTGCGCGGCTTCGGCGGTCCGGACTCGCGGCTCGGGTACCACCCGGACCGCACGCTCGTGCCCGGCGTCGAGATCGGCTCCGGCTCGCTCGGGCACGGGCTGGGCCTCGCCGTCGGCACTGCGCTGGGCCTGCGCCTGGCGGGCACCGACTCGCGCACCGTCGTGCTACTGGGCGACGCCGAACTGGAGGAGGGCAGCAACGCCGAGGCGATCCAGTACGCCGGACGCGTCGGGCTGCACCGCCTGACGGCCGTCGTGATCGACAACTCGTCGGCGTCGCTGGGCTGGCCGGGCGGGATCCTGCGGCGGTTCACCGTGGAGGGCTGGTCGGGCGTGGACGTGGACGGTCGCGACCACGACGCGCTGGAACGCGCGCTCGCCGAACCCGGCGACAGCCCGCACGTCGTCGTCGCCCACGTCGAGCCGAAGGAGTCCTGATGACCGCCACGATCACCCGGGGCACCGACCAGCGGGAACGCTTCTACGGGCTGCTCCCGGAACTGCTCGCCGCCGACGATCGGCTCGTGGCCGTTCTCGCCGAGATCGGCGCCGGCTACCTCGATCCCGCCGCGGTCGCCCCGGTCGCCGACCGCGTGCTCAACCTGGGCATCCGCGAGCAGTTGCTCATCGGCGTCGCGGGTGGCCTGGCGCTGACGGGCCGGCGCCCGATCGTCCACACCTTCGCCCCGTTCCTGGTGGAACGACCGTTCGAGCAGGTCAAGCTCGACCTCGGACACCAGGACGTCGGCGCCGTGCTGGTGAGCGCGGGTGGCTCCTACGACATGCCCGGAGGCGGCCAGACCCACTTCGGCCACCGCGACGTCGCGCTGCTCGACACGCTGCACGGCTGGACGGTGCACGTACCCGGGCACGCCGACGAGGCCGAGGCGCTGCTGCGCGCTGCCGCCGCCGGTACCGGCCGGGTCTACGTCCGGCTCGACGGGCGCAGCAACGCCACGGCGTTCGACCGCGGCGACGGCCGGATGGCGGTGCTGCGCCGCGGCTCACGCGGCTCACGCGGCACGATCGTCGCGATCGGGCCGATGGCCGAGCGCACGCTCGCCGCCACGGCCGGGCTGGACGTCACGGTGCTCTACGCCGCCACCGTCCGCCCCTTCGACGGCGCGACGCTGCGGGCGACCCTGGATGCCCCGGACGTCGTGCTCGTCGAGCCGTACCTGCGCGACACCTCGACGGCCGAGGTGAGCCGGGCGCTGCGCGACGTCCGGCACCGGGTGCTCGGGCTCGGTGTCGGCCTCGACGAGCTGCGGACCTACGGCTCCCGCACGCACCACGACGCCCGGCACGGGCTCGACGAGGCCGGGCTGCGGCAGGCGATCACGGACTTCCTGCGGTGAGGGCGGCCCCGACCAGCGGCAGCGCGCGGTCCAGATCGGGGCGGGGCGGTCCGGCGTAGCCGATCACGATGCCGGCCGTTGCCGCCGGCCCTTCGTGGTAGGCGGCCAGTCCCTCCAGCCCGACGCCGCGCACCGCTGCGGCGCGCAGCACGGCCCGTTCGGCGGCCGCATCCGGCAGTGGGACGGCGATGTGCGCACCGGCCGCGTCGCCCAGCACGGTGTGCCCCGCACCGACCACGGCGGCGACGGTGGCCGCCCGCCGGTCGGCCAGCTCGCGGCGCAACCGGCGCAGGTGGCGGGCCAGGTCGCCGTGGGCGGCGAGCGCGGCGAACACGCGCTGCCCGGCGCGGGCGGGCCGGGCGCCGGTGCGCTCGCGCAGGTCCACCACCGCGGCGCGGACCGCGGCCGGGGCCACCAGCCAGCCGATGCCGAGCGTTGGGGTCAGCAGCTTGCTCGCTGTACCCAGGTGCGCCACCACGTCACGTCCGAGCGCGGCGAGCAGCGGCAGCGGGGCCACGTCGTAGCGCAGCTCGCCGTCGTAGTCGTCCTCCACCACGAGGAACCCCTCGGCACGGGCCCGGCTCACCAGCGCGACACGGCGGGCGGCCGAGAGTCGCGCCCCGAGCGGGAACTGGTGCGCCGGCGTGCAGTAGACGGCGGCGATCCCCGCCGGTAGCGCGTCGACGACGAGTCCCGCCTCGTCGACGGGCACCGCCACCGTCACGAGCCCGGCCGCGCGGAACGCGCCGACCGCGCGCTGGTAGCCGGGCTCCTCGACGGCCACCCGGGCGCCGGGCTGCAGTGTCCGCGCGATCTCGCCGATGGCCGCCGTGCTGCCCGCGGTGACGAGCACCTCGGCGGGGTCGGCTGGCAGCCCGCGGTGACGCATCAGGTGCTCGACGACGGCGCCGCGCAGCTCCGCGAGCCCGGCGGAGTCGGTGTCGGCGTCGGGCGGCGCATCCGAGGCCACCCGCCAGGCCCGCCGCCACGCGGCCCGGTCGAGCACCTCGACGCACGGCACGCCCGCGTACAGCCCGACCCGGTCGGCGCGATCCGCATCGGGGCGCGGGCGTGGCGCGCTGGGGAGCGACAGGACGCGCCGGGCGGCCGGCATCCCGACCACGAACGTGCCCGACCCGTGCCGCGCGGCCACCCACCCCTCCGCCAGCAGCTGGTCGTACGCCGCCGACGTCACGGTGCGGCTCACCCCGAGCGTGGCGGCCAGCATGCGGGTGGAGGGCAACCGATCTCCCGCGCGCAGCGTGCCGTCGACGGCGGCGGCCCGCAGCGCTGCCACGAGCTGCACGGCGAGCGGTCGCCCGTCGGTGCGGTCGAGGAGCAGCGGCGGCAGGTCCACAAGTGGCCTTCCAGTATCGATGGGAAGTGGCACTATCAGGATGCCACTCGGTGACCGACCCTGGAAGGGTGACGCAGCCGCTCTCCACCACCGCCCGCACCACCATCACCCGCGACCGGGAGCGCGGCCGCACCGATCGCGCCGACCTCTACGGCGTCCTCGACTCCGGGCTGGTCTGCCACCTCGGCATCGTCCGCGACGGCGGGCCGGTCGTGCTGCCCACCGGCTACGGCCGCATCGGCGACACCGTCTACGTGCACGGGTCCACGGGCGCCGGCTACCTGCGGATCATCGACGGGACGCCGGTCTGCCTCACCGTCACCCACGTCGACGGCATCGTCTACGCGCGGTCGGTCTTCCACCACTCGATGAACTACCGCAGCGCCGTCGTGCTCGCCGACGCCCGTGTCGTCCGGGATGCCGACGAGCGGTGGAACGCGCTCGAGGCGATCACCGAGCAGCTCGCGCCCGGCTCGTGGGAGCACGCGCGCCGGCCCCATCCCAAGGAGCTCGCCGCCACCGCGGTGATCGCGATCGACCTGTCGGAGGCCAGCGTCAAGATGCGCGTCGGCCCACCGGTCGACGATGCAGCCGATGTCGAGGAGGGTGGCCGCTGGGCGGGCGTGCTGCCGGTCCGGCCCGCCTTCGACGGGGCGCAGACCTGCCCGACGCTGCCCTCGGACGAGAAGGTGCCGGCGCACGTGACGGCCCGGGCCTCCGGCTGATCCAGCGGGGTGACATCGCTGACGTCGAACGTCAGCGATGTCACCCCGCTGGATCAGCCGCGAGCCGCGCCGCGTTCGCCATCGCAGCCCGCTGCAGGTACTCGGCCATCCCCGGCAGCTGCCGTTCGGGGCGCACGAGGAAGGCCAGCTGCTCGGGGTCGGTGACCGCGAGCCCGACGAGCTGCACGTGCATCGCGGGCGGGCAGTCGAACCACCAGCGGTCCAGCGCGAGCCGATGCTCCTCGGCGAGCTGGACGGCCGCGGGCGCATCGGGGGGTGTGCCCGCGGCCATCCCGGCGCGGAGCCGGTCGATCCAGCGGTCGGTCTCGTCCTGCATCCGCTGCAGGTCAGCAGCGGTGTAGGACGCCATCCGGTCGCGCGACTGCGACCACTGCGGCGTGGCACCCCAGCGCTGCTGCGCGGCGTCGGCGTACCCGGTGGGTGGCCGCCAACGGCCGAACACCGCGAACCGTTCCGCCGGGCTCACCGCCAGCCCGACGAGCTGGGCGCCCAGCGCCTCCTCCACCGCCGCGGCCATGTCCTGCAGTCGCCGCGACCGCTCGATGAGCAGGTCGCGCTGGCGGCGCAGGTGGGTGGCCGGGTCGGCGTCGGAGTTCAGCAGCGTGGTGATCTCGTCGAGCCCGAAGCCGAGCTCGCGGTAGAACAGGATCTGCTGCAGCCGCTCCAGATCGGCGTCGGCGTAGGCGCGATGGCCTCCGCGCGAGCGCTGCGACGGCGCCAGCAACCCGATCGCGTCGTAGTGGTGCAACGTGCGCACGGTGATGCCGGCCAGCGCCGCCACCTGCCCCACGGTGTGCGCCACATCACCCTCCTCGCGCTTGAACCTGACGTCGCGTCAGGACCGACCGTAGTGGCATGTCGAGGTACGAGGTACGACGCGACGACGGCGAGCTGCTGGGATTCGTGGAGCCCGACGCGGTGGGGGGCTGGCGCGCGCTCAGCGTGTTCGGCGCCGAGCTGGCCACCGCCGACGACCGGGACGGCGCCGAGGAGCAGGTCGCCGCCGTCGGGCTGGCGGTGCTCGCCGAGCGCTGGTGGTACCGCGACGGCACGGCCTGGGTACCGGCCACCCTCACCGAGGCCGCCCCGGAGCGCGTCACGGCCGTCGTGGGTGTGTTCCCCGACACGCCGCGCACGCTGACGCTGGTCGGGTCCGCCGCGGCCGGGCTCAGCAGGCGGCCGGCATGAGCACCACGATCACCGGCGTCGCGCTGTTCGACGGGCGCACCGCTCGCGGCCGCACCTCGGTGCGGTTCGCGGGCGGTGTCGTCACCGCGATCGCGGCCCCGGCCGAGGCGGGCGACACCGTCGTCGACGGGTCCGGTGCCACGCTGCTGCCCGGCCTGATCGACGCCCACGTCCACCTGCTGCCGGGCGCACCCCGGCAGGCGCTGGCGTTCGGGGTCACCACCGAGCTCGACATGTTCAGCAGGCCCGAGCTGGCGCAGCGCTGCCGCGCGGAGGCCGCCGCCTGCAACGACGTTGCCGACGCCCGTTCCAGTGGCATCGGCGCCACGGCTCCCGGCGGGCACCCGTCGCTGATGTACGGGTCGTTCCCGACCGTCTCCGGGCCCGCAGACGCCGCGGCCTTCGTGGCTGCGCGCGTCGCCGAGGGCGCCGACCACCTGAAGATCATCGTCGAGCCCGGCAACGTGCGCCTGTTCCGCATCCCCGCGCTCGACCTGCCCACCGTGGCGGCGCTGGTGGCAGCCGGGCGCGACCGGGGCCTGGTCACGGTCGCCCACGCGACGTCGGTGGCGGGCGTCGAGCTCGTCGTCGAGGCAGGGATCGACGTGGTCACCCACCTCCCGGTGGACGGCGTGCTCCCGGCCACGCTCGTCGCGCGGATGGCAGCCGCGGGCACCGCGGTGTGCCCGACTCTGACCGTCGTCGAGTCGGCGAGCGGCACCGCCGGACCCGTGCTCGCCGACGACCCCGCGCTCGGTCCGGCACTCGGACCCCGCTGGCAGCAGCGCCTGCGCGGCCCGTTCCCCACCGGCCCGATCGGTGCCGGTCCGGACGTCTCGGCGCCGATCATCGGGCAGCTGCTCGCCGCGGGGATCCCGCTGCTCGCCGGCACCGATGCCCCCAACCCCGGCGTCGTGCACGGCGCGTCGCTGCACCGGGAGCTGGAGCTGCTCGTCGCGGCGGGCCTCTCCCCTACCGCGGCGCTGCAGTCGGCCACGTCGACGACCGCGGACGCGTTCGGTCTCGCCGACCGCGGCGTGATCGCCCCGGGCCGGCGGGCCGATCTGCTGCTCGTCGACGGCGACCCGCTCACCGACATCACCGCGACCCGGCGGATCCGGCAGGTCTGGCGCGGCGGCCGACCGCGCGATCGCACGGCCTTCGCCGGCAGCCCGGCGGAGGACGAGCAGCTCGCCACCCTCGACGCGCAGGTGGCAGCGCTGCTGGCCACGATCGCCGAGCGCTGGCCCGGCGCGTTCACCGGAGGGGCCGGGAGCGACTGATCCGGGTCACGTAACCTCGGCCCGCGTGACCGAGCACCTGATCGAGCGATACCCGGCGGCCGAGCGACTCGACCTCGTCGAGGAGCTGCACGGCCACCCGGTGGCGGATCCGTACCGCTGGCTGGAGAACGCCGCCGACCCGCGCACCGTCGCCTGGTCGCAGGCCCAGGACCAGCTCGCGCGGCCCGTGCTGGACGCCCTGCCCGGCCGCGACGCCGCGGCGGCAACGCTGCGCGAGCTGCTGGCCACCGGCTCGGTCTCGGCGCCGCTGTGGCGGGCCGGGCGCCGGTTCCGGACGCTGCGCAACCCGGGTGACGAGCATGCCGTGCTGCACGTCACGGACCCGGACGGCGTCGAGCGGGTGCTGCTCGATCCGGTCGCGATCGACCCGACCGGGCTCACCACCCTCGACGCCTGGGTCCCCGACCTGGAGGGCCGACAGCTCGCGTACCAGCTCTCGGTCGGCGGCGACGAGCACTCCGTGCTGCACGTGCTCGACGTCACCACGGGCGAGCAGGTGGAGCCGCCGATCGACCGGTGCCGCTACTCGTCGGTGGCCTGGCTGCCCGGCGGCGCCGAGTTCTGCTACGTCCGGATGGTCGCCGAGGACGAGGCCCCCGCGGGCCAGCAGGCCTTCCACCGGCGCGTCTGGCGCCACCGCATCGGCACGCCGCCGGAGCAGGACCGGCTGATCGAGGGGCCCGGCCTCTACGAAGACCACACCTACTACGGCGTGCGCGTCTCCCGCGACGGGCGCTGGCTGCTCGTCAACGGCAACGTCGGCACGGCCCGTCGCGACAGCCTGTGGATCGCCGAGCTGGGCGAGGGCGCGCCGGAGCTGACGCCCGTGCTCGTCCAGTCCGACGACGTGCGGGCCGACGCCTGGGTCGACCGCGACGGGCTGCTGTACGTGATCACCACCGACGGTGCCCCGCGCTGGCGGCTCGCCGTCACCGATCCACGCACGCCCGGCCGCGAGCACTGGCGCGAGCTGGTGGCCGAGGACCCCGGATCGGTGCTGGAGGGCGTCCGCAGGCTGGAGCCGGCCGCCGGATCCGGCGAGACGCTGCTGGTGCTGATGCGCAGCCGCCACGCCGTGGCGGAGCTGGCCCTGCACGCGCTGGACGGCACGCCCCGCGGCGTCGTCCCGCTCCCCGGGCCCGGCTCGCTCACCGGGCTGTCGGTGGCCGACCGCGACACCCCCGCGCAGGCCGGGCGGCTCTGGATCGGCTGGACCGACTTCGTCACGCCGCCGCAGGTGCACCGCTTCGAGTCCGGCTCCACCGTGCTGGAGGACGCCGCGCCGGGCGCCGCCGCGGCTCCGGCGGTGCGCAGCGAGCAGCGCGAGTTCACCTCCCGCGACGGCACGACCGTACGGATGTTCGTGCTCCAGCCGGCAGGCTCCGGGCAGCGACCCACGCTCGTCACGGGCTACGGCGGCTTCGGTCTCAGCCGCGAACCTGCCTACGCGCCGTCGGCGCTGGCCTGGGTGGCCGCGGGGGGCGCCTACGCGCTCGTGTCGCTGCGCGGCGGCGGCGAGGAGGGCGACGCCTGGCACCTCGCCGGCAACCGCGCCCACAAGCAGAACGTGTTCGACGACCTGCACGCCGCCGCGGAGTCCCTCATCGCGGCCGGCACCACCACCCCCGACCAGCTCGCGATCATGGGCGGCTCCAACGGCGGCCTGCTCGTCGGGGCCGCGCTGACGCAGCGCCCCGATCTCTACCGCGCCGTCGTCTGCTCGGCGCCGCTGCTCGACATGGTGCGCTACGAGGAGTTCTCGCTCGGGCGCACCTGGAACGACGAGTACGGCACCGCGGCCGACCCCGAGGAGCTCGGCTGGCTGCTGTCCTACTCCCCCTACCACCACGTCGAGACCGGAACGGAGTACCCCGCCGTGTTGTTCACCGTGTTCGAGGCCGACTCCCGGGTCGACCCGCTGCACGCCCGCAAGATGTGCGCCGCACTGCAGCACGCCACCTCCGGCGACCCCGAGACGCGCCCGATCCTGCTGCGCCGCGAGACCGACGTCGGGCACGGCGCGCGCTCGGTGTCGCGCACCGTCGACCTGACGGCCGACTGGCTGGCGTTCCTCGCCACGCACACCGGGCTGGAGCTGGGCGGATGACCCTGAGCCCCGACACCCTTACCCCCGCCGGCATCGACTCCCTGCTCCCCGACCAGCCGCCGTGCGCCGCCGACACCGGGTCGCTCTGCGCCACCTTCTACGAGTGGACGAAGAACGACGCGATCGCCCGCTCGGCCGACACGATCGTCTCCACGACGCTGCACATCCTGCTGATCGTCGTGCTGGCGCTGGTGGCGCGCCTGCTGCTGCACCGCCTGATCAAGCGGATGGTCGACGGCGCCACGAGCTCGCGGCTCTCGCGAATCGTCGGCCGCAACGGCCGCAGCGCCGTCGCCACCCAGCGGAGCCTGCAGCGGGCCCGGACGGTCGGCTCGGTGCTGCGGTCGATCACCTCCGCGGTCGTGCTGCTCATCGGCGCGATCATGGTGCTCGCCGAGTTCGACGTGAACCTCGGCCCGATCCTCGCCTCGGCCGGCATCGTCGGTGTCGCGGTCGGCTTCGGCGCCCAGAACCTGGTGCGGGACTTCCTGTCGGGCATGTTCATGCTGCTGGAGGACCAGTACGGCGTGGGTGACATCGTCGACGTCGGCTCCGCGAGCGGCACCGTCGAGGCCGTCGGCCTGCGCATCACCACGTTGCGCGACGTCAACGGCACGGTCTGGTACGTGCGCAACGGCGAGATCCTGCGCGTGGGCAACAAGAGCCAGGGCTACGCCGTCGCCGTGGTGGACGTGCCCGTCGCCCACAACGCCGACATCGCCGAGGCCAGCGAGCTGGCCGGGCGGGTGGCCCGCGAGCGGGTCGCCGAACCCGACCTCCAGCCCGACATCCTCGACGACGTCCAGGTGCTGGGCGCCGAGAAGATCACCTCGGACGGTACGACGCTGCGCCTGACCGTGCGCGTCAACCCCGGTAAGCAGTTCGCCGTGCAGCGCGCCCTCAACGCCGCGCTCAGCGACGCCTTCGAGGACGCGTCGGTGCCGCGGCCCGGTCCCCCCGCGGTGGCCGTCCCGGTGCTCGCGCCGCCGGACCCGGCACCGGCTCCCACCCCGTCGCCACCTGCCGCACCCTGACGTCCGGTACCGGCGCGGCCACCATGGATGATGGAGCCGTGACGGATCCGCAGAACTTCTACGCAGAGGTCGGCGGCGCACCCGTCTTCGAGAAGATCATCGCCCGTTTCTACGAGCAGGTCGCCGAGGACGAGGTACTGCGCCCCCTCTACCCCGAGGAGGATCTCGGCCCGGCCGAGGTCCGCTTCCGGATGTTCATGGAGCAGTACTGGGGCGGCCCCCGCACCTACTCCGAGCAGCGCGGACACCCCCGCCTGCGGATGCGACACGCCCCGTTCAAGATCGGGCCGATCGAGCGCGACGCATGGCTGCGGTGCATGCTCATCGCCGTCGACGAGGCCGGGCTCGACGCCGCCCACCGCGACCAGCTGTGGAACTACATCCAGTACGCCGCCGCGAGCATGCAGAACTCGGACTTCTAGGACACGCGGCGGCCGGGACCCACCCGATCGCCGACAGGCACTACCCCGTGTCACCGACATGCCGCCATTCGGCGGGATGTTTGGCAAGATTCCCTCGTGCAGTGGTGGCGGGACGCGACGGTCTATCAGGTCTATGTCCGGAGCTTCTCCGATTCCGACGGCGACGGCGTCGGTGACCTCGACGGCATCCGGGCGCGCCTGGGCTACCTGGAACTGCTCGGCGTCGACGCGATCTGGCTGACACCGTTCTTCACCTCGCCGATGGCCGACCACGGCTACGACGTGGCCGACCCCCGCGACGTCGACCCCGTGTTCGGCGACCTCGACCGCTTCGACGCGCTCGTGGCCGACGCGCACGAGCACGGGCTGCGGATCACCGTGGACCTGGTGCCCAACCACACCTCCAGCGAGCACGAGTGGTTCCGCGCCGCGCTCGACTCCGGCCCCGGCAGCCCCGAGCGGGCGCGCTACCACTTCCGGCCCGGCCACGGGCCCGACGGCAACGAGCCGCCCAACAACTGGCGCAGCGTCTTCGGCGGGCCGGCCTGGACGCGCGTGCAGGATCCGCATCCCTCCGGTGGCTACGTGCCCGGCGAGTGGTACCTGCACCTGTTCGCCGCCGAGCAACCCGACCTGAACTGGACCAACCCCGAGGTCTGGGCCGACCTCGAGAAGACGCTGCGGTTCTGGCTGGACCGCGGCGTCGACGGGTTCCGCATCGACGTCGCCCACGGCATGAGCAAGCCCGACGGCCTGCCTGACGCGGTCAACACCGAGGGCGGCCTCCTCGACGACGCCGCCGACGACCCCCGGTTCGACGACGACGCCGTGCACGACGTCCACCGCATGATCCGCGCGGTGCTCGACCACTACCCCGGCCGCGCCGCCGTCGGGGAGGTCTGGGTCCGCGACGACGAGCGGTTCGCGCGGTACCTGCGCCCCGACGAGCTGCACATGGGCTTCAACTTCCGGCTGCTCGAGGCCGCGTTCGACGCCGCCGTGGTGCGCGAGGCGATCGAGCACTCGCTCGCCGCGGTCGCCGGGGTGAAGGCGGCGCCGACGTGGGCGCTGGCCAACCACGACAAGCCACGGCCCGTCACCCGCTACGGCGGCGGCGCGCTCGGCACGGCCCGGGCCAGGGCGATGGCGCTGGTCATGCTCGCGCTGCCCGGCTCGGCCTACATCTACAACGGCGAGGAGCTCGGGCTGCCCGATGTCGAGCTGCCCGACGAGGTGCTGCAGGATCCCGCCTGGGAGCGGTCCGGGCACACCGAACGCGGCCGCGATGCCTGCCGCGTGCCCGTGCCGTGGGAGGGCGGGGCGCCCGGCTACGGGTTCACCACCGGGGCTCCCTGGCTGCCGATGCCGCCCGAGTACGGGGAGCTGACCGTCGCCGAGCAGCTCGAGGACACCGACTCGACGCTGTCGCTGTTCCGCACCGCGCTGGAGCTGCGCCGCACCCACACCGGGTTCGACGGCGCGAGCGTCGAGTGGTTCGGCGCGCCCGAGGGCTGCCTCGCGTTCCGGCGCAGCGGATCCACGCTGGTGTGCGCGCTCAACACGTCGACGAGCGCGGTGCCGCTGCCCCCCGGCGACATCCTGCTGACCAGCGGCCCGCTGCAGGACGGGCTCCTCCCACCCGACACAGCGGCCTGGCTCGCCTGACGAACGCCCACTGGTTCCGGTTCGATCATGAACAGGTAGGCGTTCGCGGGGTGGGCCGCCGACGGCGCCCACCAGTTGGCCACCGCGCCGACGTCGAGACGTTGGCGCGGTGGCTGCGGGGTTGGCGCGGTGGGAGCGGGAGTCAGCCGACGAGGAGTGGCAACGCGGTGAGGCGGCGGCGCACCACCGCGCCGTAGCGGGCGTCGAGGCGCAGCCAGGAGCCGGTGGCCGACACGCGCACCGCGGAGCTGTCGGTGCCGATGAAGCCCATCCCGGACAGCGCGAACAGGCACCGCAACGGCACCTTGACGGCCGGCCCGGAGCCGGCGCTGACCGTGAGCACCGTCTGGTCGAGCAGCGAAGCGGGCGGGCCGAGGGGGCCCGCGTTCTCGCGCGCCAGCGTGAGCCCGCGCTCGGTGAGCCCTTCCACCTCGGCGGCGGGCACGTCGTCGACCTGCGCCCAGCCGTCATCAGGTGGCAGGTCACCCTGCCAGAGCCCGCCCGGGCCGGGGTCGACCGTGTCGCCGCGCTCCACCGAGAGCGCCGTCAGCAGCCCGACCGCCGGCGCCGTGACGTCGGACGGGTCGAGCGTGCCGTGCACCGACCGCGTGGCCAGCACGTCGAACGGTGTGGTGGCCCAGGTGGTGACACGATCACCGGCGGCGCGGAGCCGGACGGTGGCCGCCTGGTCCAGCCGCACCACCCGCCCGACGAACGAGCCGAGATCGGAGCGCTCGTCGCCGTCGGGGATCCGCAGCTCCGTCACTCGTCCACCCAGGTGCGCAGGAATGCCAGCTCGTCAGGGGTGAACCGGCGGGGTCGCTGTGTATCGAAGTCGAACATGGCCATCTTCGTCCACGCCTCGACGGCCACCGGGTCGTCCTCCTTCGGGCCGACGTGCAGCTCGTAGTGGATCTTGTAGGACGCGGCGCGCAGCTCGGCTACCCACAGCGTGGCGTGCAGGGGCTCGGGCCGGTACGGGAGCTGGCGCCGGTAGTCGACGTTGAGCCCGGCGACGAACAGCCCGCCGATCTTGTCGGTGGTGCGGGCCTCGTAGAGCAGCCCGACCCTGGCCTCCTCGAGCAGCGTGACCACCCGCGCGTTGTTCACGTGGCGGTTGGCGTCCTGGTCGCTCCAGCGCAGCGGAACCTGCGTGACGTAGCGGCTCATGCGTCAGCGGGCCAGTCCGCGCAGCTGCCGCGAGACGACCGACAGCGTGGCGAGGTCCAGCTGGCCGGCCGTGCCGACCTCGTGCAGTGCCGCCCTGGCCCGCACGAGCCGGGACGCGTTGGACTTCTCCCACTGCATGATCGCCGTCTGCACCGGGGTGCCCGGCGCCGACTCCCGCAGCGCGTCGAGCGTGATCGACCGCAGCGACCCGTAGAGGTCGTCGCGCAGCGCGAGGCGCGCCAACGCGTGCCAGCGGTCGCCGCGTTCGAGCGCGCTGACCGACGTCAGCGCCAGATCGATCCCGAGGTGCTCGGAGACCGCGTAGTAGAGGGCCGCGACCTCCATCGGCTCGCGCGGCTCGCGGTCGCGCTCGGCCAGCTCCGTGAGCTCGACGACGTCGAGCAGCCCGTAGCCGTAGACGAGCCCGGCAGAGCGCAGCGCGCACCCGCGCTCGACACCCGCGGCGCGCAGCTCGGCTGCCGGATCCACGACGGCGGCGAGCTCGCGCCCGCGCAGCAGCTCCGGCAGCTTCGCCCGCAGCTCCCGCACCGTGTCGGCGAACCGCGCCACCTCGGCGCCCACGGCGAGCGGCTGCGGGCGGTGGTTGAGGAACCAGCGCGACGCGCGGTCGAGCAGCCGGCGCGTCTCCAGCGCGATGCTGTCGGAGACCTGCGTCGGGATCCGCGCGTCGCGCAGCTCAGCCCACAGCTGCGGCAGGTCGAACACGGCCGTGGTGACGGCGTAGGCGCGCACCGCGTCGGTGGCGGTGGCCGAGAGCTCCTCACCGAGGCGGAACGCGTACGTCATGCCGGCGCCGTCGACCATCTCATTGACGAGCATCGTGGTGACGATCTCGCGGCGCAGCGGGTGACCCTTGATCGCCTCCGGGAACCGCTCGCGCATCTCGTGCGGGAAGTACTCCGGCAGCCTGCCCGCGAACGCTGCCGCGTCGGGCAGGCCGGTGGCGAGCACCTGCGCCTTGAGGTCGAGCTTCGTGTGCGCCAGCAGGGTGGCGAGCTCGGGGCTGGACAGGCCGGTCTGCGACGCCTCCAACTCGGCGAAGCCCTGCTCGTCTGGCAGCACCTCGAGCCTGCGGTCCAGCCCGTGGCGAGCCACCAGGTCGGTGGTGAGCCTGCCGTGCACACCCACCATCGACGCCCCGTGGGCGCGGGCGATGCCGAGCACGGCGTTCTGGTCGCGGTTGTCCTGCAGCACGAGCTCGCAGACCTCGTCGGTCATCTCGACGAGCACCGCGTTGCGGCTCTCCCGGTCGAGGTCGCCCGCGGCGACGAGCCGGTCCAGGAGGATCTTGATGTTGACCTCGTGGTCGGAGCAGTCGACGCCCGCCGAGTTGTCCAGGGCGTCGGTGTTGATCTTGCCGCCGGCCCTGGCGAACTCGATCCGACCGCGCTGGGTCAGGCCGAGGTTGCCGCCCTCCCCCACGACCCTGACGCGCAGCTCCCGCCCGTCGGCGCGCAGCGCGTCGTTGGCCTTGTCACCGGCATCGGCGTGGGACTCGTCCGACGCCTTGACGTAGGTGCCGATCCCGCCGTTCCACAGCAGGTCGGCGGGTGCCCGCAGGATCGCGGCCATCAGCTCCGGCGGGCTCAGCTTCACCACGCCGTCGGCCAGGCCCAGCGCTGCACGCACCGACGGCGCGATCGGCACCGCCTTCGCCGTGCGTGGCCAGACCCCACCACCCTCGCTGATCAGCGAGCGGTCGTAGTCGTCCCACGACGAGCGCGGCAGCGCGAACATGCGCTCGCGCTCCGCGAACGACGTGACCGCGTCCGGGTTCGGGTCGAGGAAGACGTGGCGGTGGTCGAAGGCGGCGAGCAGCCGGATGTGGCGCGAGAGCAGCATGCCGTTGCCGAAGACGTCGCCGGACATGTCGCCGACGCCGACGACCGTGAACTCCTCGCTCTGCGTGTCGACGCCGAGCTCGAGGAAGTGCCGCTTGACGCTCTCCCAGGCGCCCTTGGCCGTGATGCCCATGGCCTTGTGGTCGTAGCCGACCGAGCCGCCGGAGGCGAACGCGTCGCCCAGCCAGAAGCCGTAGGAGTTGGCCACGTCGTTGGCGGTGTCGGAGAACTTGGCCGTGCCCTTGTCGGCGGCGACCACGAGGTAGGAGTCGTCCGCGTCGTGGCGCACGACGTCGGGCGGCGGCACGGTTGCCCCGTCGACGAGGTTGTCGGTGACGTCGAGCAGGCCGGAGATGAACATCCGGTAGCACGCCTCGACCTCGGCGGGCCCCAGCTCGGAGCGGCGGACGTAGAACCCGCCCTTCGCGCCGACGGGCACGATCACGGCGTTCTTCACCGCCTGCGCCTTCACCAGGCCGAGTATCTCGGTGCGGTAGTCCTGCGGCCGGTCCGACCAGCGCAGCCCGCCGCGGGCGACGGCGCCGAAGCGCAGGTGCACGCCCTCGACGCGGGGCGAGTAGACGAAGATCTCGAACTTCGGCCGCGGCGCCGGCATGTCCGGGACGGCCGACGGGTCGATCTTGAAGGAGAAGAACTCGCGGTCGCGGAACCAGTTGGTGCGCAGCGTCGCGGTGATCATCGCGAGGTAGCCGCGCAGGATCCGGTCGGCGTCCAGGCCGGTGACGGCGTCGATGAGCGCCTGGACCCGGCCGAGCGACTCCTCGACGGCCGCCTCGCGGTTCTCCAGAGCCGGGTCGAACCGGGCACGGAACAGCGCCAGCAGCCCGCGCGCCACATCGGGCTGGGCGAGCAGTGTGTCGGCCATGTACTGCTGGCCGTAGGTGGTGTCGAGCTGGCGGCGGTAGCGGGCGTATGCGCGCAGGATCGCGACCTCCCGCCACGGCAGGCCGGCGCGCAGCACCAGCGCCGAGAAGCGGTCGGTCTCGGCGTCACCGCGCCAGGCCGCGCTGAACGCGGCGCAGAACCCGCGCTCGATGTCGGCCTCGCTGCGACCGGCCAATCCCGCGCGGGTCAGCTCGTCGATGCGCAGCCCGAAGTCGTAGACGAACACGCGCAGCCCGTCGGGGCGCACGAACTCCGACGGCCGCTCGTCGAGCACCTCCAGGCCCAGCTGCTGCAGCAGCGGCAGCACGGCCGTCAGGGTGGCCGGGGAACCGCCGAGGTAGAGCGTGAAGCGCCGCTCGTCGGGGCCGGAGCCTTCACCGGTGGCCGGGTAGAGGCGCACGGCGAAGGCGCCGGGGCCGCCGAGCGCGGCGATGTGGCGCAGGTCCTCCACGGCCTGGGCGGGGGTGGCCACGGCCTTGTACGCCTCGGGGACGCCGGCCAGCGATCCCGCCACCGTGGGGCCGTCGGGCTCGGACAGCAGGCGGTCGTCCCAGGTGCGGACGGCCTCGGTCAGCTCGTCCTGCAGCGCCGCGACGTCGACGCCGGCGAAGCCGACGGCGTCGGTTCCGGTGTGCACGGTGAAGTGCACCAGCGCGAGCCGCGACTCCGAGACGCTGGCGGTGTGGTCGACGGAGGTGCCGCCGAGCCGGCGCTGCAGCAGATCGGCCATCGCGAGCCGCGACGAGGTGGTGTACCGGTCGCGCGGCAGGTAGACCAGGCAGGACAGGAAGCGGCGGTACGGGTCGGGACGCAGGAACAGCCGCACGCCGCGGCGACCGGCCACGGCGAGCACGCCGACGGCCGTGTCGTGCAGCCGCTGCGCGCTTGCGCTGAACAGCTCCTCGCGCGGCAACCCGGAGATGACCTCGAGCATCTGCTGGCCGGAGTAGGACTCGATCGGGAAGCCGGCCTGGTGGATGGCCTCCCGGACGCGCCGCTCGACCACGGGGATGTCGAGGACGCTCTCGTAGAGCGCCGGCACGGTGAGCGTGCCCAGGAAGCGCTCCTCACCCGAGGGGCGGCCGGAGCCGTCGTAGGTGGTGACGGCCAGGTAGTACGGGTAGACCGGACGCAGCGGGCTCGGCGCGCTGGCCCGCGTGATCACGAGCATGTCGCGCTCGCGGTCGAGCGCATCGACGCGCGGGGCGAACGAGGCGGCCATGCCGGTGTCGCTGCGCAGCATGCCGAGTCCCGATCCGGGCTCGGCCACCAGCTGCGACGGATCCTGCGGGTCGACGGTGTAGCGGCGGCAGCCGATGAACGTCAGATGCCCGTCGACCATCCACCGCAGCAGCTTCGCGACCTCGGCGGGGTGCGTGCCGTGACCGGTGCCGGGGCCGGGCAGCGCGGGCAGCCGGTCGGCGAGCTTGCTCGCGCGCTGCTGCATCGGCTCGGCGTCCTCGACGACCTCGCGCACGTTCTGCAGCACCTCGGCGAGCACCCGCTCGAGGTCCTCGCGCGGGGTGGCGAGCGGTGCGAGGTCGAGGTGGATCCAGGACTCCACCACGGTGTCGGCGGGCGGCGACGCGGGATCCGCCGTGGCGAGCACCTCGGCCAGCTTGCCCCCGGTGCCGCGGCGCACCACGACGATCGGGTGGATGACGCGGCGGACCTCGCCACCGGCCTTCGCGACGCCCGCCAACGCGGACCCCACCAGGAAGGGCATGTCGTCGGTGACGATCTCCACCACCGGCCCGGCATCGCCGTCGGGTCCGGCGCCCGGCTCGGGGTCGCGCACCCGGATCAGCGTCTCACCGCCCGGACGTTCGGCGGCGAGCTGGAGGTGACCGCGCGCGGCCGCCTCCAGCATCGGAAGCAGGTCGCCCGACGCGGCCCGGAGTTCGGGCGCGTGACGCGCGTAGAGCGCGCTCAGGTCGGCCAGATCGGGGTCCGGAGTGTGGGCGGTCCGGCTCGTCACATGCGGCTCCGAGGATCGGCGGTGATCACCTTGTGGGTGACGTCGGCGGCAGCAACCCTATCCCCGACGACACTTCACCCATCGTGCGCTTCGCCCTCGCCCACAGCACCACCCGGGCCGGGAACTTGAGCGAGGTTTGATGTGCACGGCGGCACGTGGTGGCCGCGGTCACAGCATGCCGCAGCGGGGCCCCGGTCGCGGCGTACAGGGTGCCGCGCCCGTCGGGGATGCGGCGGGTTCGGGTGCGGGCGGTTTCAGATGCCGCGGTAGGCGGCCAGCGCACCGGCGAGGAGGTCGGCGAGGCCGAGTCCATCGGTGGAGTCGGCGACGGGCCGGGCCTCCGATGCCGGTTGCCCGGCCCCCTGGGCATCCGGATCCGCTGCGGCGCGGCGGGCCCTCGTTCCGGCCGCAGCGTCCGAAGCGGCGGTGTCCCCACCGCTGCCGGCCCCACGGCTGCTGGTGCTGGGGTCCCGGTTGCTCGCGCCCTCACGACGGTGCCGGCGACCGTCGTCGCTGCTGCCGCGCTCCTCTGGCCGGAACGGGGCGCGCCCACCGGCGTCGTGGCGCCCGGCGCCACCTGCGGGCTCCGCGCTCCTCGGGCCGTCGAGCTCCGACCAGGAGGCCCGCGCGGGACGCGACGACTCGCTCAGCGCCGAGGTGAGTTCCGGCCACCGGTCCTCGGACGCAGCGGCGGGCTGCGGCTCGGTGTACCCGGCCGGTGTCGGGGTTCGCCAGTCGTCGATCCCCCGGTTGTCGGGAGCCGGCTCACCCGCGCCGGAGAGATCGGTGAGGGGGTCGGCCAGCGGATCAGGGCGGCGGGCGGGGGCGGCGTCGAGACGCTGCATCAGCTGCGCACCCACCGGCCCGTCGGCGTCGTGGACGGCGGCGCGCAACCGCGCACCCGCGAGATCCTCGGCTGCGGTGAACCCCTCCAGCAGCCCGGTGAGGGTGCGGTGCATCCACTGGGTGGCCTCGGAGCGCCCCCATCCCGGCAGCACCACGGAGAGCGCATCGTTCTCGTCCTGGCGCAGGCGGGCTCCTGAGGGCAGCCGGTCGGTGAGCCGCTCGGTGAGATCCCGCACGATCGCGCGGGCCCGGCGCCCGGCGAAGCGGCGCCCCTCCCGCGCGACGTCGATCACCACGACGCAGCCCTCCGCTGCTGTCTCCCGGCGTTCCGGCGTCTCCCGGCGTTCTGGGGCGGAGCGCCTCCCGGAGCCGGCGGGAGCAGCCGCGTCGGGCGCCGCCTGCTGGGTCGCAGCCGCAGCGGGTTGATCCCCCGGCTTGCCCCAGACGCGGTCGAGCTCGGCGAGTGCGGCTTCCAACCAGCCCTCGGCGTTGGTGTCGATGTCAGCCATCTCGCGGGGCAGCTCGCGGTGCTCCGGCGCGGACGGAGCGACGTCGGCGGGCTCGCTGTCGCGCCGGCGCCTGCCGCCGCGCTGCCGCCCGTTGCGGTCGCCGGATCCGTTCTCGGACGCGGTGCCGTTGCTCCCGGTGCCGTTGGGCCCGGTGCCGGAACGGCCGGGCTCGGGCAGAGCCTGCTCGTCGAGCGATGTGGACCAGCGACCGGTCGACCACGGGTCGACGGCAGGCAGCTCGGCGGTGAGCGAGGGCTTGCGGTGCGCCGGGGCCTGCGGCTCGGGCCGCTGATGAGCAGACCTGCCGTTTCCGGTGCCGCGCGATGGTCGCTCGTCGCGCCCATGGCTGCCGTTCACGTTGCCGGCCTTCCGATCACCGCTGTTGCGCCCGCCGCTGTTCGTGGTGGAACCGTTGGACGAGCTGCCGCCGCGGGCGGTGACACCACCGTCACGGCCACCGGTCTCGTCTCGACCACCAACGACTTGACGGTCCTGCGGGATACGCGGCGCCACAGTAGGGGTGACGGTGGGGGCCACCGTGCGAAGGGCCTCGAGGAACCGGGCTCCTCGACGTCCATCACGCAGCTGGGCGGCGACCCCCAGCCGCATGGACTCGAGCGCGGCGTCGATCGAGCCCGCCTTCTCGTGCAGTGCACCCAGCGCCGAGTGGCACACCGACTCGAGATCCGCGGCGTCGCTGGCCGCGGCGTCGACCGCGGCCCTCTCCAGCGCGTCGGCCGCACCGGCACCCGATCCGCTCGCCAGCGCCCGGGCGAGGGTGAGCCGCAGGCGGGCGACCTGGCGGCTCGGCCGGGAGGTGCGCAGCCGGGCACCCCACGGCTCGCAGGCGGCCCGGGCCTCACCGAGCCGACCCGCATCCAGTAGTGCCGAGATCCACTCCGCGGCGAGCGCAGCGGACAGATGGGCCGACGCGGTGCCCGAGAGCGCGGCGCCCCGACCGCGGTCGAGCCGGTCGAGACCCTCCGCGGCCCGCTCCACCGCCTCGCCGGAGCGACCGGCGCGGCGCGCCGTGGCAGCCGCGACGAGCGTGACGGCCGCGATGCCGACATCGGCACGCGGCGACGCGACGTCCGACCATGCCGACTCGGCGCGGCGCAACGCTGCGGCGACCTCGCCGGGGCTGTCCTCCGCCGCGCATCGGGCCAGCGCGCAGAACGCGTCGGCCCGCAGACCCGCAGGCACGTCATCGGCCGTGACGGGCTCCAGCAGCGCCCGGGTGACCCGCACCTCGCCCGACGCGGCGGCCAGCACGGCGAGCTCGACACGCAGCCGGTAGGCGGCGGTGTCGGACAGCGGCTCGCCGCCCCATCGCGCAAAGCCGCTCAGGACCTCACAGGCCACGACCCGGCCGTCACCGGTGGCCGACCGGGCGTGCACCGCCCAGCCGGCTGCCCGCAGCCATCGGTCCAGGTCGGCCTCGGCGACCGCCGTCTCGAGGACGTGGTCGGCGAGCGCCCCGGTGAGATCGGGCCGCGACCACCGCAACGACGCCGCAGACGACAGCAGGTCGGCCTCGGCCCCCCGGCTCGACCCCACCAGCGCGATGCCCGAACGCGTCGTGCCCACATGACCTCCTGCAATTCGGGCATCCCACGGCAGAGCCGACCGTGATCATCTTACGAGCGAAGTATCGCTCTCAGTCACGGGTCAGCTTACGATGCGTCACTCGGTGCGGGCGCGCGGCCTCCACTCCCAGGCGTTCGACCTTGTTGGCCTCGTACGCCTCGAAGTTGCCCTCGAACCAGAACCACGACGCCGGGTTCTCGTCGGTGCCCTCCCACGCGAGGATGTGGGTGCAGACCCGGTCGAGGAACCACCGGTCGTGCGAGATCACCACGGCGCAGCCGGGGAACTGGTCGAGTGCGTTCTCGAGCGAGCCGAGTGTTTCGACGTCGAGGTCGTTGGTGGGCTCGTCGAGCAGGATCAGGTTGCCGCCCTCCTTCAGCGTCATCGCGAGGTTGAGCCGGTTGCGCTCGCCACCCGAGAGGACGCCGGTGGGCTTCTGCTGATCCGGGCCCTTGAACCCGAACGCCGCGACGTAGGCCCGCGACGGCATCTCGGTCTGCCCGACCTTGATGTAGTCGAGCCCGTCCGAGACGACCTCCCAGAGGTTCTTCTTCGGATCCAGACCCGAGCGGTCCTGGTCGACGTAGGACAGCTTGACCGTGTCGCCGACCCGGACCGTGCCCGAGTCCGGCTGCTCCAGCCCGACGATCGTCTTGAAGAGCGTGGTCTTGCCGACGCCGTTGGGACCGATCACGCCGACGATGCCGTTGCGCGGCAGCGAGAAGGACAGGTCCTTGATCAGCATCCGACCGTCGAAGCCCTTGTCGAGGTGGTCGACCTCGACGACGACGCTGCCCATCCGGGGGCCGGCGGGGATCTGGATCTCCTCGAAGTCGAGCTTGCGGTGCCGCTCGGCCTCGACGGCCATCTCCTCGTAGCGCTGCAGGCGGGCCCGCCCCTTGGCCTGGCGTGCCTTAGCTCCGGAGCGCACCCAGGCGAGCTCCTCGGTGAGCCGCTTCTGCAGCTTCACGTCCTTGCGCCCCTGGACGGCCAGTCGCTCGGCCTTCTTCTCCAGGTAGGTGGAGTAGTTGCCCTCGTAGGGGTAGGTGTGGCCGCGGTCGATCTCGAGGATCCACTCCGCCACGTTGTCGAGGAAGTACCGGTCGTGGGTGACGGCCAGCACCGCGCCCGGGTAGGCGGCGAGGTGCTGCTCCAGCCAGAGCACGCTCTCGGCGTCGAGGTGGTTGGTGGGCTCGTCGAGCAGCAGCAGATCCGGCTTGCTCAGCAGGAGCTTGCACAGCGCCACCCGGCGGCGCTCACCACCGGACAGGGTGGTGACCGGCGAATCCGGCGGCGGGCACCGCAGCGCGTCCATCGCCTGGTCCAGCTGGGAGTCGAGCTCCCACGCGTCGTTGTGATCGAGGATCTCCTGGAGCTGACCCATCTCCTCCATCAGCTCATCGGTGTACTCGGTCTCCATCTCGACGAGGATCGCGTTGTAGCGATCAAGCTGCTGCTTGATCTCGCCGAGGCCCTCCTCGACGTTGCCGAGGACGGTCTTCTCCTCGTTGAGGGGAGGCTCCTGCTGCAGGATGCCGACCGTCGCACCCGGCTTCAGGTACGCGTCTCCGTTGTTGGGCTGATCCAGCCCTGCCATGATCTTGAGGACGCTCGACTTGCCGGCCCCGTTCGGACCGACAACGCCGATCTTCGCGCCCGGCAGGAAGTTCAGCGTCACATTGTCGAGGATGACCTTGTCGCCGTGGGCCTTACGGACCTTCAGCATGCTGTAAATGAACTCCGCCACATCACGATGGTAGGCGTGAGGTCCTCAGCCCCCGACGCCCGCCTCCACAGGCTCTGCCGGTCTGAGCGCCACGCCTTGCTCCGGGACGGCGGTGGCCTTGCGCACGCGGGTGACCTCGGCCGTGCTCCACGTCAGATCGGGCCCGACGGCCGAGGCCTCGATCTCGACGGCCGTGGCCTGCCGGCCGTCCTTGTCGTACTGGCGGGTGAGCAACCGGCCGCGCACGATGACCGGATCGCCCACCTTCAGCGATGCGCCCACATGCTCGGCGAGCCCGCGCCAGCAGTTGACGGACATGTAGACGGAGTCGCGCTCCTGCCAGGTGCCATCGGCGCGGTTGAACCAGCGCTCGTTGCACGCGATCCGGAAGTAGGCCTTGGTCGTGCCGTCGGCGAGCGTGCGCATCTGTATCGCCGTGACCACGTTGCCCACTGCCGTCAGCTGCGTCTCGTTCATCTGATGCTCCATCCGTAGCGATCCGGTCTCGTACGAACGAGCCTGCCGGGTGCGGGCGGGGCGTGGCAGCCGAATGTCGAATCTGTGGACAGCGCAGGGCGATGGGGACAACGTGTGGCCGGAGCGGCTGGCGTAGCCGGTTCTGTCGGTGCCGACTGGCATGCTGCGGCAAAAACACGCCCGGCACGAGAACGCACAAAAAAGGGCCCCTCCGTCCGAAGACAGAGGGGCCCTTAATCACATTTGATGTCGGCGGCGACCTACTCTCCC
>NZ_JBHSIR010000063.1:0-176174 GCF_042653605.1 Pseudonocardia sp. GCM10023141 | reverse complement strand
GTTCCTCTTCCCGGACGTTCGATGGCCACAGGTCGACTTCCCGGTGCCGGACTGCGAGATCCCCTGGATGTCGGGCCGGCAAACCCCGCCGCACGGGTACCTGCCCGGCGGGCAGCCGGATGGACTGCTCCCTGCGGGCGACGGGGCCTTGACACGGGTCGCGCCGCCTCCATACTAAGGACCGAATATCTGATATCCGATCGAACGCGCGGCGTTCGGCGAGGGGCGGGAAGGGTCCGGATGGGACAGCAGATCCTGAGCGGACTGCAGGCCGGCAGCTGGTACGGCGTGCTCGCGCTCGCCGTCGTGCTGGTGCTGAAGTCGACCGACGTGCCGAACTTCGCCATGGCGGCCACCGGGCTCGCGCCCGCCTACATCCTGTGGATGCTCCACGACTCCGGGCCGCACCTGCCCTACCCGGTGGCGCTGGTGATCGGGCTGGCCACGGGGGTGGTGCTCGCGCTGGTCATGGAGCGGGCGTTCATCCGGCCGCTGCTCGAGTACTCGCACTTCGCGACCGTGCTCATGACGATCGGCCTCATGGTTATGGTGCAGAGCGCCATCGACCTGATCTGGTCGCCGCAGCCGCGGTCGATCTCGACGCCGTACGACGCCACGTTCACGGTGCTCGGCCAGACCGTGACGAGCGCGGAGATCGTGTCGATCGTCGTCGGGCTGGCGCTGATGGTCGGCCTGCGGTCCTTCTTCCGGTCTGCGATCGGCATCCGGCTGGAGGCACTGGCCGAGGACAAGGTCACGCCCCGGCTGCTCGGGGTGCGGGTGTCGACGGTGCTCGTCGTGGCGTGGACGCTCGCGTCGCTCGTCGCGACGCTGGCGATGACCATGCAGGCGCAGGCGACGGTGCTGAGCTCCGACGCCGCCTCGACGATGATCGTCAACGGGTTCGTGGCGGCGACGCTCGGCGGCTTCTCCAGCATCACCGGGGCCTATGTCGGCGGCCTCGCGCTCGGCGTGCTGGAGAACCTCGCGGGCGCCTACATCGGCAGCGGGAGCAAGTCGGCGGTCGCGCTCGTCGTGGTCGTGGTGGTGCTGATGGTCCGGCCACAGGGCCTGTTCGGCGGCCTCCGCGTGCGGGAGGTCTGATGAGCGACCGCACCGGGGTCCACGCGCGCATCGGGACCGCTCCCGTGGTCGTCCCCGCGATCATCGCCGTGGTCGTGCTCGCCGCGCTGGTGCCGGCACTGGTGAACTCCTTCCACCTGTTCGTGCTGACCCTCATCGCGATCTTCGCGCTGGCCGGTGCGGGGCTGACGGTCATCATGGGCTGGACGGGTCAGGTCGCGCTGGCGCACGTCGGCTTCGTCGCCATCGGCGCGTACGGCGCCAGCTACCTCACGAACGCCGGGCTCGCCTGGCCGCTGGCCGCCCTGCTGGCGGCCGCGTTGTCGGCGGTCGTCGGCGCCGTGATCGGCTTCCCCGCCGCGCGGCTGCGCGGGTTCTACCTCGCGATCGCGACGCTGGCCTTCGGCGAGCTGGTGCAGCGCGTCGCGGTCACGGCCACGCCGATCACGGGCGGGGTCGCCGGGCAGTCCGTCATCCCCGTAGCCCTCGGTCCCTTCGACCCGGCCACCAGCCTCTGGTACCTCTCGTTCGTCCTGTTCGCGTTGGGACTGCTGCTGGTCCGGCGGATCTCCCGCAGCGGGCTGGGCCGGTGCCTGCTGTCGGTCAAGGAGATGGAGGTCGCGGTCGGCGCCAACGGCATCTCCGCCCTGCGGCTCAAGGTGCTCGCGTTCGCCGTCAGCGCCGTCTTCGGCTCCGTCGCGGGCTCGCTGTTCGGCCAGGCGCTGTCGTACCTGACACCGGACACGTTCTCCGCAACGCTGCTGATCCAGCTGCTCGTGATCGTCTTCATCGGCGGCACCACCTACCTGGCGGGCCCGGTCATCGGTGCCGCGCTCGTGGTGGTGCTGCAGCAGGTGCTGCAGGACCTCGGCTCGTGGCAGACGTTCGTCTACGGCGGTGCGCTCGTGCTGACCATGCGCTTCCTCCCGCTGGGCATCGCGAGCCTGCCCGCCCGGCTGCGTCGGGCACGGGCAGGCGGTCGAGGGCGGCGCTCCGCCGTCGTCGAGGGGCTCGCACCGTGACCGGGCCGTCGGCGGGTACCGACCCGGCGCTCACGATCGAGGACGTCTCGGTCACGTTCGGCGGCAACCACGCGCTGCGCGGGGTCGGGTTCGAGGTCCGCACCGGGTTCACCGGGCTGCTGGGGGCGAACGGCGCCGGCAAGACGACGCTGCTCAACGTGCTGTCCGGGATCGTGGCCCCGGTCTCGGGCCGCGTGCTCGTGCACGGCCGGTCGACGGCCGGGCTCTCGCAGGCCCGGATCGCGCGGCTCGGGGTGGGGCGCACGTTCCAGACCCCCAAGCTGATCAAGGTGGCGTCGGTGCTGGACAACGTCCTGCTCGGGCTCGACGGGCGACAGGGTCTCGCCGCGCAGTGGGCCGAGGTGTTCGGGCTGGCGCGCCGCCGCGGTGCGCGCCAGCAGGCCCGGGCCCAGCTCGACGAGCTGGGCCTGGCCGACCGCGCCGCGGAGCCGGTCGCCAACCTGCCGCTGCCGGCGCAGAAGCTCGTCGAGATCGCCAGGGCGCTGGTCTGCCGCCCGAGCGTGCTGCTGCTCGACGAGCCCGCGGCCGGGCTCGGGCGCTCCGACGCCGATGCGCTCGTCGAGCGGCTGCGTGCCGTCGTGGACCGCACCGAGCTCGCCGTGCTGATCATCGAGCACGACGTGGAGCTGATCAGCAGGCTGTGTCCCCACGCCGTCGTGCTCGACTTCGGTCGGGTCATCGCCGAGGGCGAGCCGCGGGAGCTGCTGCGGCGCCCCGAGGTCGTCGAGGCCTACCTGGGAGCCGATGTTGCTGCTGTCGACTGAGGGCATCACCGCGGGCTACGACGGGGCCGCCGCGATCCGGGACGTGTCGCTGTCGGTCGAGGAGGGTGAGATCGTCGCGATCCTCGGTCCCAACGGTGCGGGGAAGTCGACGTTGCTGCGCGCGATCTCCGGCGTCGTCCCGCTGCTCGCCGGGCGGCTCACCTTCGCCGACACGGTGCTGACCCGCCAGCTGCCCGAGGACCGGGCCGCGCTCGGCATCGCGCACGTTCCCGAGGGCCGGGGGATCATCGGCGGCCTGTCGGTGGCCGACAACCTGCGCCTCGGAGCGTCGACGCGCCGCGACTCCCGGGCCGCGGTCGAGGCGGACCGGGACCGGCTGCTGGACCTGTTCCCGCAGCTGCGCCCGAAGCTCGCCGACCGCGCCGCGAGCCTGTCGGGCGGGCAGCAGCAGATGCTGACGCTGGCCAGGGCCCTCATCGCCCGGCCCCGCCTGGTGATGATCGACGAGCTGTCCTTCGGGCTCGCCCCCCGGATCGTCGGTGAGCTGCTCGGCCAGGTGCGCGAGCTGCGCAAGGCCGGCACGGCCTTCCTGATCGTCGAGCAGCAGGCCGCGGTGATGGCGGTGGCCGACCGGGTCTACCTGCTCAGCGGCGGCGCGGTGCGACTGGTCCCCGAGACCGTCGGGCTGCGCGACCGGCGTGACTTCGTCGAACGGTACTTCGGCACCGCGAGCTGACCCCCCAGCTCGTCGAGCCCCCCGAGGAGTGACAGTGACTGAGGAGCGACAGTGACCCGATCGAGATCCCACATCGCCGTGGTGGCGTTGGCCGTCGTGGCACTCGCCATGACCAGTGCCTGCGCGCAACGCGGTGCCGCTCCTGCCGCTGCCGGCACGTCCGGCGCCTGCGCCGACGCGCAGGGCGTGACCGACACGACGATCAGGATCGGCTCGACCTGGCCACTGACCGGCGCTGCCGCCGTCGGCGCGGCCGGGTCCAAGGCCGGTGTCGTCGCCGCCATCGGGGAGATCAACGCTGCAGGCGGGATCAACGGGAGGAAGCTCGAGCTCGTCTCCTACGACGACGCGTTCGAGGCGGCGCGGTCGGTGGCCAACATCCGCAGGCTCGTCGACAACGACAAGGTGTTCGCAATACTCGGGCCCAGCGGCTCGGCCAACCTGCCCGGCAGCTACAGCTACCTGCAGAGCAAGAACATCCCATTGTTCGGCCCGGTACTGCCGCCGGACCCGAACCTGCCCAACGTCTACCTCCTCAGCACCAGCCACACCGACCAGATCCGGGTGCTCGTCGACCACCTCGCCGCGTCGGGCGTGAGGAAGGTCGCCCTGATCGGCCAGGACAACGACCTGGGCCACGCGGTGGAGAAGGGCATCACCGAGCAGGCCGCGCTCGACGGCGTCACGCTCGTGGCCAAGGAGACGCTCGACCCCAACAGCCCCGACGTCAGCAGCGCCGTCCTCAACGCCCGCGCCGCGGGCCCGGACGCGCTGATCTCCGGCGGTGACAACGCCCAGACCGCGCTCATCCTCAAGCAGGTGCACCAGCTCGGCTGGAACGTACCGGTCGGTGGCGACTCGACGAGCGGGGCGCCGGGCAGCACCAACACGGTGGCGCCGGCGGGTCCCGCCGCCGACGGGTTCACCGCGACCGGTGTCTCGGAGTTCCCGACCTCGACCGACCCCGCCGTCACGAAGTACCGGGCGGCGATGGCGACCTACGCCCCCGATCAGGCGACGAACTCCTACGCGCTCATCAACTACGCCACATCCCAGGTGTTCTTCCAGGTGCTGCGCCAGATGGGGCACGACGTCTGCCAGTCGGGCTTCCAGGCCGCGGCGGAGAAGATCTCCGATGTGGCGACGGGGCTCATCCCGCCGGTCACGTTCGGCCCGCTGCCCGGCGGCCACACCGGCACGAAGGGTGCCAAGGTCGCGCAGTTCCGCGGCGGGGCGTGGTCCTTCCTGGACAACGACTTCGTGCAGCCGAAGTCGGGGTGAGCGATCCGTGTCCGGAACTGTCGACGTCTCAGGCCCCGACCAGCTGCTGACCTCGTGGGCGGAGGTGCACGAGGCGCTGCAGCGCGACGACGTGCTCGTGCAGGCGAGCTACGACGAGGCGAAGCCCGACATCTTCGGCGGTGCACTGCTCACACTCGACGGCGCCGAGCACCGCGCGCGCCGCCGGATCGAGCAGCGGCTCTTCCGCCCCCCGGTCGTGCGGGCCTACGACCGCGACGTGCTGCCCGGCATCGTGGCCATGGAGCTGGCGGAGCTCGGTGACCGGGCCTTCGACCTGGTCACCGTGGGTCGCCGGATCACCACCCGGGTCGCGACGGCCGTCGTCGGCGTTGACGACTGCACCTCCCGCGAGCGGGTCGAGCGGCTCGCGGAGCTGATGACGGCGCTGCACGCCGGTGTCGTGGTTCGCTGGTCGGCCCGGCCGCACGCCGAGGTGCTGGCGGAGGCCCGGGCGGCGAAGGTCGCCTTCCGCGACGAGTTCCTCGCCGCCTCGCTCGAGCGCCGTCGCGCGGGCGGGCCGGGTGCCGGCCGGCCGCTGGACCTGCTGGAGCTGCTCGTCGCCCATGCCGACGAGCTCGGCTGGACCGACGAGCAGTACCTGACCGAGGCACTGCACTACCTGATCGCGGCGGCGCACACCGCGAGCAACGGCCTCACCCACGCCGTCGCCGACCTGGAGGGCTGGCTCGCCGCGCACCCCGAGGACCGGCAGCGGGTGGCCGACCCGGACTTCGTCGCGCGCTGCGCCGCCGAGACCCTGCGCCTGCACGCCCCGACCGCAACGGCGTTCCGTGGCGTCGTCGCGGACGTCACGCTGGAGTCGGGACGGGCGCTGCACCGTGGCGAGCTGGTGGGGCTGGACCTGTTGAGCGCCAGCCGCGATCCGGCCGTGTACGGGGAAGGCGCCGACCGGTTCGACCCGTGGCGCGCCACCGGCAACGCGTCGCAGGCGTTCGGGCTGAGCTTCTCCTCCGGCGCGCACAACTGCCCCGGCCGGCAGTTGGCCGCCGGTTCGGGACCCGTTCGGGACCGGGCGGGCGAGACGGTGCAGGGCATGCTCGCCCGCATCGTCACCGCGCTGTACGCGGCAGGCCTGCGGACGGCGGGCGCGCCGACGCTCAACCCGGACTCGCTGCGCGCCCAGTACGCGACCTATCCGGTGGTGCTGACCCGCCCCGTGGCCCCGGCGGCGCGGCCGTGACCGCAGGCGGGGCGCCGGGAGCCGCCCGGCCGCTCGCCGGCCAGGTCGCGCTCGTGACGGGGGCAGGCGGGGCGATCGGTCGCGCGGTCGCGCTCGACCTCGCCGAGCGGGGTGCGGTCGTCGGCGTGCTCGACGTGGTCGCGGCGGCGGCCGCCGCGACCGTTGACGCGGTCGAGGCCGCCGGGGGGAGCGCCGTCGCGCTGGTCGCCGACACCACCGACCCCGACCAGGTGGCGGCGGCGCACGACGCGCTGCGCGCTGCGGCGGGCGACCCGTCCGCGCTGGTCAACGTGGCGGGGTTGGCGCACGCCGCCCCCCTCGACGAGTTGGACCTCGCGACCTGGCGGCGCATCGTCGAGATCAACCTCACCGGGTCGTTCGTCGTCACGCAGCAGGTCGTGCCGGCGATGGTCGCCGCCGGTTACGGCCGCGTGGTCATGATGGCCTCGATGTCGGCCGAGCTGGTGAACGCCCGGCAGATCGCCTACGGCAGCGCCAAGGCCGGGGTCATCGGGCTGACCCGCTCGCTCGCGTTCGAGCTGGGGCCGCGTGGCATCACCGTCAACGCCGTGTGCCCCGGCGCCGTGGACACGCCCGCCGCCCGCCGGATCCTGACACCGGAAGCGCGCCACGAGCGGGAGCGGCGGATACCCGTCGGCAGGCTCGCGACACCTGAGGACGTGGCCAACGCGGTCGGGTTCCTCGTGGCACCGGCATCGTCCTACCTCACGGGGCTGACGCTGCGGGTTGACGGGGGTCTGCACATCGCCGGCATCAGCTGAGCTGTCTGCTGGGGCTCGTGGTTCCGTGAGGCGCTCTGTCGCGACGGGAGCAGCCACAAGGTTCCGTGAGGCGCTCAGCAGCGACCGCCTGACAGCCACAAGGTTCCATGAGGCGCTCGGCCCCGGACGAGCCGGCAGCCCTGAGATTCAGCCGTCCCAACATCTTGCGATATCCGATCAGGCATCGTAGATTTTCCCTACCTTTCCGGTCGGAGGACGATGAAGACCTACGGCTCGACGGCCGCCATCGGCGACCGGGCCACCGCAGCTCGTGTGCGGCGCGCACCGGAGCCCGGCCTGGTGGTGGTGCGGCTGCTCGGTGTGGTGTTGTTCCTGCTCACGATCGTGCCGATCGGGTTCCTGATCTTCCGGACGTTCGTGCCGTACGACCCGTCGGAGTCGGGGCTCGCCGCGCTGGCGAAGGTGTTCGGCACCACCGCGTACCTCACCGAGATCACCAACTCGGTCCTGTTCTCCGCCGTCGCCGGGGCGCTCGCCACGGTGCTCGCCGCGACCATGGCGTGGTTCGTGCACCGCGTGCGCGTCGGCGGTGCCCGGGTGTGGGAGGCCATCCTCATCTCCGGCTTCGCGCTGCCACCGGTGCTCGCCGCCACCGCGTGGACGGCGCTGCTCGCGCCGCGGGCCGGGTTCCTCAACCACTGGTGGGCCGCGACGGTCGGCGACGGCAACGACCTGCTCGCCATCCGCTCCCCGGTCGGCCTCGTGTTCGTGCTGACGATCGTGTTCGTGCCGTTCGCCTACCTGGTGCTGGCCGGCCCGTTCGCGTCGCTGCCGACCGACGACGAGGAGGCGGCGCTGATCCACGGCTGCGGGGTGTGGCGGCTGCTCGTCCACGTCACCATCCCGTCGATCCGGGTGCCGCTCGTGACGTCGTTCGTGCTGGTGTTCTCCTTCGCGCTGCAGACGTTCTCGGTGCCGCTGCTGCTCGGCGAGCCCGCCGGTATCCACACCATCCCGGTCGACATGTACCTCGGCGAGGTCACCGGCCAGATCCCGGTGGCGGAGAGCAACGCGCTCGGCCTGCTCCTGCTGGTCGTCGGCGCCGTCGCGTTCGTCCTGCTGTGGCGGGTGCAGACCCGCTCGGCCGCGGTCACCCGCGGTGCCGGGCGGGCATCGGGCCGGACCTCCACGGTGTCGCTCGGTCGGTGGCGCTGGCCCCTTCTCGTGCTGATGGGCCTGTACTTCCTGATCACGGTCGTGCTGCCGATCGGGGCGCTGGTGCTGGTGTCGTTCATGCACTTCATCACGCCGGAGCTGACGGCCTCGGTGTTCACCCTCGACAACTACAGCGGCCTGTTCGCGCGCGACACGACCCGGCTGGCGCTGCAGAACACCGTGGTCCTGTCCGTGGTGGTCGCCACCGTCGGCGCATTCCTCGCCCTGCTCCTCGGCTACGCCATCGTGCGCACCAAGGGCGTGCTGTCGCGGCTGCTCGACGCGTCGGCGTCGCTGCCGCTGGCCGTGCCACGCCTCGCACTCGCGTTCGGGTTCCTGTGGACGATCGCCGACGTCACGTTCCTGCACCGCATCGCCAACTTCTGGTTGCTGGTCTGCGTCGTGACGCTCACGTTCCTCGGGGTCGGGGTCCGCACCAGCGTGGCCGCCATGCAACGGATCGGCGTCGAGCTGGACGAGGCTGCCGCGGTCGGCGGCGCGCCGATGTGGCGGCGGTTGCTGCACGTCATCGGCCCGATGGCGCTGCCGAGCCTCGTGTCGATCTGGCGGACGCTGTTCGTCCTGTCCGTGCTCGAGGTCGACGTCCTGATCTTCCTGTACCAGGGCCCGTCCGTGACGGTGTCGGTGCTCAACTTCGTGCTGCTCGACCAGGGCTTCAGCCCTGCGGTTTTCCCGCTGGCGGTCGTCCAGGTCGGCCTCTGCGCCGCCGTCGTCGTCCTCACCAGCGGGTTGGAACGTCTCGCGCTGCGGCTGCTCGGTGGCGCCCCGCGGCGTCGCCGGGTCGCGGCCACCCGGGTCGACGTGGGCGTCAAGGAGGTACTGGTGTGATGGCGACGGACGCCGGATCGAGCGCGACGGCGGTGCTGTCGGTGCGGTCGCTGCGCAAGCGCTTCGGCTCGTTCACCGCGCTGGACGGGGTGTCGTTCTCGGTGGAGAAGGGCCAGACGATCGCCCTGCTCGGCCCGAGCGGATCGGGCAAGACGACGGCGCTGCGCTGCGTGGCCGGGCTGGAGGCCGCCGACGCCGGCACGATCGAGATCGCGGGCCACGTCGTCGACGACGGGCGCCGCCGCGTGGCGGCCAGCCGGCGGCGGGTCGGCATGGTGTTCCAGAACTACGCACTCTGGCCGCACATGACGGTCGCGCGGAACGTGGCGTTCGTGGCCCAGCGCCAGGGCGGGCTCGGCCGCGCCGAGGCCAGAGCGCGCGCGGTGGAGCTGCTCACCTCCTACCAGCTCGGTGCGCTGGTCGACCGCAGGCCCGGCGAGATGTCGGGCGGGCAGCAACAGCGCGTCGCTGTCGCACGGGCGCTCGCGGGCGACCCGTCGATCCTGCTCATGGACGAGCCGCTGTCGGCACTCGACGCCCAGCTGCGGCTCGACCTGCGCCACGAGGTGCGCCAGAGCATCACCCGCTCCGGCCTCGCGTGCGTGTACGTCACCCACGACCAGGACGAGGCGCTCGCCGTCGCCGACCACATCGGACTGATGTGGCAGGGGCGGCTCGTCGAGCTGGGCACCCCGGTCGATATCTACCGCACGCCCGCCACGCTGATCGGAGCGCGCTTCTTCGGCGCCCGCAACACGCTGGCGGGCGTCGTCGGCGAGATCGGGACCGCGGGCCGCGCACCCCGGATGGCGATCGGAACGGGCGCCGCCACCGTCGCGTTCGTCGCCGCGCCGGGGTGGACGCCGCGCGCCGGCGAGCCCGTCACCGTCGCGTTCCGGCCCGAGACCGCCCGGCTCAGCGCGAGCGGCCGCAACCGGCCCACCGCGCAGGGCCGGGTCACCGCACTCGCGTTCCTGGGCACCACGTGGGAGTACGTCGTGAGCATCGACGGTGCCGACGGGATCGAGTGCCGCGTGCAGGACCACGCCGGCGTCGCGGGCATCGGCGACATCGTGACGATCCACCTCGAACCGGACGAGGCGTTCGGCTACCTCGCCACGCCTGAGAGCACTGAGCGCCCCGAGAACCCCTGACCGCCGATCCATCGATGAGGATGGCCAGCCCATGCCGCACGATCTGCTCGTTCCCCGACTCCGTTCCCGGTTCCGGCGCCAGGTGCTCGCGGCCGCCGTCGCCGTGCTCGCCGCGGCGGGCGTCTCCGCCTGCGCCGACGACGGCGGCGGTGGCGGTGGGACGGCGTCGAGCGGCGACACCGAGTTCGCGAACCTCGGCAAGGTCATCCCCGGCCTGGACAAGGCGGTGGTCGCGGCCGCGTGCCAGGAGGGGCAGCTGCAGCTTTACCAGATCAACGTGACGCCGTCGGCCAACGACGTCGTCGACAGCTTCAAGCAGATGGTGCCGTGCGTGAAGCTCAACGTCGTGCAGGCCTCCGGTGCGGAGCTCGCGCAGCGGTTCACCACCGGCAGGCGCACCGGTGACGTGCCCGACTACTTCGAGAACAGCGACCCCGGGATCCTGTCGCAGCTCGCGGGTTCCGGCGCCTTCCAGCAGTACCAGCCCCCCGGTATCACCGACCTCGCCTCGCCGAACCCGGGCCTGTGGTTCCCCGAGTACAACATCGCGATGGGCTTCCTCTACCGGCCCGATCGACTCTCCGATGCCCAGGTCGCGAAGCTCGCCACCTGGAAGGGTGTGCTGGACCCGACGTTCGCGAACACGAAGATGGCCGTCATCTCACCCGCGGCCGGTGGTACCCCGCTCGTCTCGTTCTACGACATGGTCACGACGAACGGGAAGGCGTTCGTCTCGGACCTGAAGTCGGACAAGATCACGGTCTTCCCGGCGTCGCGGCCCGCGGGGGAGAGCATCGCATCGGGCGAGTCCGACATGGCGTGGCCGTTCGCGAGCACCACGGCGCTGGAGCTGCTCGGCCACAGCGCGCCGGTGCGGATCGTCTTCCCGACACCTGTTGACCTCATCCCCGTCGGATCCGGCATCCCGACCGGGGCGAAGCACCCGAACGCGGCGAAGCTGTTCATCAGCTACATGCTGTCGGACGCCGTGCAGAAGCAGTACAGCCAGAAGAACGGGGCCGTGCCCGCCCGGTCGTCGGTGCCGTTCACGAACGACGTGACCAACCAGCCGTGGTGGAAGCTGCCCACCGAGCCCTACGGCTACCAGCCCGCCGAGGTCTCCGCAGCCGCCCCCGACCTCATCGCGGGGTTCAAGAGTGCCTTCGGTGGCTGACGTTCCTTCGGTAATGGCGTCCCGGCCGTCGCTGCGGCGGCTGTTCACACCCCGCTCGGTCGCGGTGATCGGCGCGACCGACCGCGCCGACTCGCTCGGCGGCTATGCGCTGCACAACATCCTCGGCAGCGAGGGCATCGGCGAGGTGTACCCGGTCAACCCGGGCCGCGCCGAGATAGCCGGGCGGCGCTGTTACGCACGGCTGCGGGATGTCCCCGAGGTCGATCTCGCCTACGTGTTGCTGCCGGCAGCGGCGTGCGCGCAGGCGCTCGCCGACTGCGCCGAGCACGGGGTGCCGTTCGCGATCGTCGCGTCCAGCGGTTTCGGTGAGGGCGGTGCCGCCACCGCCACGGCCGACCTCGGGCTGTCCGCGCAGGTCCGGGCGGTGACCCGGGTCGTCGGCCCGAACACCAACGGGCTGTGGAACGCGCGCGCCGGGATCCGGATCGGGTTCAACACCTCGCACGGGATGGTCCTGCGACCGGGGCGGGTCGCGCTCGTGTCGCAGAGCGGCGCCGTGCTCGGCTCGGCCATCGCGGCGCTCGACGGGCTGGGCGTCGGGCTGGCCTACGCCGTCGCCACCGGCAACGAGGCCGACCTCGCCGTGCCCGACTACGTCGCGGAGTTCCTCGCCGACGACGACGTGGCCGTGGTCGGCCTGCTGCTCGACGGGTTGGAGGATCCGGCGCGGCTGCTGGAGGTGCTGGTAGCCGCGCAACGACCGGGCCGGCCCCGCACCCCCGTCGTCGCGTTGAAGATGGGGGCGAGCGCCGCCGGTCGGCACGCGACCGAGCTGCACGCGTCGCGGGTCGCCGACCCCGCGCAGGCGCTGCAGGCGTGGTGCGCGCGTGCCGGTGTCGCGGTGACCGCCGACCTGGAGGACTTCCTCGCCACCCTCGCCGTGCTCGGATCCGGCCGGACCCTGCCCGCGGACACCGGGGTGCTCGCCATGTCCACCTCGGGTGCGGGGGCGGCGCTGCTCGCCGACGGCGCCGACGCCGCGGGGCTGACGATGGCGCCGCTGCCGGCGGCGGCGCGGGAGCGGCTGGCCGGGCTGATGCGGATGACCGAGCCGCACAACCCCTTGGACATCACCGGGGAGTCGCGAGTCGACGGCTGGGTCCACGACGTCTTCACGGCGTTCGCCGATGCCGCCCCGGAGGCCCCGCTGACCTACCTCGTCACGCTGCTCAAGCACGCCACCGACGCGCGCAGCCACGAGTTCGCCGTGCTCGCCGGGCAGCAGCCGCACCGGCTCTTCCTGGCCTGCCCACCATCGCCGTTGCCCGCGGCGACCGAGGCGGAGCTGCGCGACGCGGGCGTGCTGGTGCTGCGGTCCACACGTGCGGTCTTCGGTGGGCTCGCCGGTGCCCACGCGGCCCGGGCGGCGGCTCGCGCCGGCGTCGACCCCGCGTGGGTGCGCGCCTACGTGGCCGGCGTCGCGCGGCCCGTCCCGGCAGGCTCGCGGGTGCTCCTGCACGACGACGCGCGGACCGCGCTCGCAGCCGTCGGTGTCCCGTTCCTCGACGAGGCGGTCGTCGCCGACGCCGCCGCCGCGCAGTCGGCAGCAGCGGTCGGTGGTGGCCCGGTGGCGCTGAAGCTGCTCGCCATGGGTCAGCTGCACAAGGCGGCGGCGGGTGGGGTCGTGCTCGGCGTCGCTGCGCCGGCCGTGCGTGAGCGGGCGGCCGCCCTGCTCGCCGACGCGCCACCCGACGCCCGGGTGCTGGTGCAGGCCATGGCCCCGGCGGGCCTCGACCTGTTCGTGGGCTTCGAGCGGCACGAGCGCTTCGGACCGATGCTCATGGTCGGGGCGGGCGGCAGTGACGTGGAGCGCGACCCGGACGTCGCGACGTTGCTGCTCCCGACGGATGCCGGTGCCGTCCGTGCGGCACTGGCCGGGCTGCGGATCGGCCGGGTGCTGGGCGCGTCCGGGCCCGCCGGCCCCGCATGGGCGGTCGATGCCGCGGTCGCCGCGGTGCTGGCGTTCGCCTCCCATGTGGACGACGGCGTGGTGCGGGCCGCGGAGATCAACCCGTTGCGGGTGCTGCCCGCCGGGGCCGGCGCGGTGGCGTTGGACGTCCGGATGGTGCTGGGGGAGGACGGATGAGCGGCGTGACCGGCGACCGGGTGGAGATCATGGAGGTGGGGCCCCGCGAGGGCTTCCAGTTCGAGAAGCGGCAGCTCCCGACGGACGGCAAGGCGGCAGTGATCGACGCGCTGGCGCGGACCGGCGTCACCGAGATCCAGGCCGTGTCGTTCGTCAGCCGCCGCACGATGCCGCACCTGGCCGACAGCGACCGCGTCATGGAGCTGATCGACCCCCGTCCCGGGGTGACCTACAGCGGGCTGTGGTTCAGCCCCGGCAGCTTCGCCCGCGCCGCGGGCTCGGCGAACCTCACCCTCACCGGCATCGTCACGCTGTCGGCCAGCCCGGAGTTCACCCGGGCCAACTGGGAGACCGACGACGAGGGTTTCCTGGACCTGAACCGGCGACTGCTCGCTGAGTACGCGCAGCGCGGGCTGCCGGTGAAGCTCAACATCGCGGCGGCGTTCGGCTGCAACTTCGGCGGCCCCGTCGCGCTCGACCACGTGCTGGAGCTGGTCGCGACCGCACACGCCGCAGCGGCCGACGCGGGCCTGCCCATCGCGGAGATCGCGCTCGCCGACACGATGGCGTGGGCCAACCCGCAGCAGATCCGGACGGTGTGCGCGGCGGTCGGTGCGGCCTATCCCGACACCCCGATCCGCCTGCACCTGCACGACACCCGCGGGGTCGGGATCGCCAATGCCCTCGCGGCGCTGGAGGCCGGCGTGCGCCGGTTCGACGCGGCGATCGCCGGGCTCGGTGGCTGCCCCTTCGCGGGGCACACGGGCGCCGCCGGCAACATCGCCACCGAGGACTTCTTCTACCTGTGCGAGTCGCTCGGCGTCGCCACCGGGCTCGACGCCGACGCGCTGCTGGCGGCCTCGGCGCTCGCCGAGTCCGTCGTCGGCCACGACGGTACGAGCCGCACCCTGCGCGGCGGATTCGCCCCGCTCCGAAACCGACACCAGCCCTGACCCGAAAGGTCGCATCACGTGGTTCTCTACGGTGACGATGTCCTGCTCTACGAGGTGGTCGACGAGGTCGCCATCCTGACGATGAACCGGCCGGAGCGCCGCAACGCGCTCAGCACCGAACTGCACGCGCGTCTCGCCGAGGGGCTGCGCCAGTTCGACGCCGACGACTCCGCGCGCGTCGCCATCGTGACCGGGGCGGGCGACAAGGCGTTCTCGGCGGGTGGCGACCTCAAGGAGTTCGCCGAGCGCGGCCTGAAGAACATCGCCGACGTCGCGCGCACCGGCCCGGCCCGCTACCCCAGCGCCACCTACGCCTGGGAGGTCGACAAGCCCGTCATCGCCGCGGTGAACGGGTACGCGCTGGCCGGCGGGTTCATGGTGGCGCTGCGCGCCGACCTGCGCGTCGCTGCCGACGACGCCACGTTCGGGATCACCGAGGCGCACGTGGGCCGCGCTGCCCCGTGGGCGGTGCCCCTGCTGTGGAGCATGCCGGCGGGCATCGGGCTGGAGATGCTGTTGACGGGTGACCGGATCACCGCGCAGCGCGCCTACGAGGTCGGCTTCGTCAACCGGGTCGTGCCGCGCGAGCAGCTCATGGACGCCGCGATGGAGCTGGCGCGGGCCATCGCCCGCAACGCGCCGCTCACCGTGCGGGCGCACAAGCGGTTCTTCTACCGCGCCATGGACGTGGGGCGCGCCACCGGTTTCCAGATCGCCGACGACCTGTGCCGCGAGGTCTACGACAGCGAGGACTGCCAGGAGGGCCAGCGCGCCTTCAAGGAGGGCCGGGCCCCCGACTGGGTCGGCCGCTGACCCCTCCTCGCCGGCTGATGTCCGCGGCTGGTGCGGCTCTGCCGACCTCGCACACCGTTTCCCGTGTTCGCAGGGGTTGGAACGTGTGCGAGGACTGGTGACGGTATGCGATGTCGGCCGACAGGTCCCGGCACCTACAGGCCGACGCGCTTGCTCATCCGCGACACGACGTCCTCCAGCGGGGTGCCCGTCGGGAAGACGTCGGCGATCCCGAGCTCGTGCAGCTTGGGCACGTCGCTCGCCGGGATGGTGCCGCCGATGACGACGTCGATGTCCTCGGCGCCGCGCGCGGCGAGCGCGGCGATGGTCTTCGCGGCAAGGCCGAGGTGGGCGCCGGAGAGCACGGAGAGGCCGACGAGGTCGACGTCCTCCGCGATCGCGGTGGCGGCGATGACGTCGGGCCGCTGCCGCAGCCCCGTGTAGATGATCTCGAAGCCGGCGTCGCGCAGCGCCCTGGCGATGAGCTTGATGCCGCGGTCGTGGCCGTCGAGGCCGGGCTTGGCCAGCAGGATGCGTGGGGGAGTCGCCGGTGCGGAACCGGCTGCGTCTGCGCTCATCAGATGACCTTCGGCTCCTGGAACTCGCCCCACACGTCCTTCAAGGTGTTCACGATCTCCCCCACGGTGCAGTAGATCGACACCGCCCGTACGAGCAGCGGCATCAGGTTGACGTCGTCGGTGGCGGCGGCCCGCGACAGATCGGCGAGCGCCTTCTCGACCTCGGCGCCGTCACGGTCGCGCTTGATCTGTGCCAGGCGCTGCAGCTGCCGTTCCCGGCCCGCCTCGTCGAGCTCGTAGCCCGCGACGTCGGCGGCCGGCTCCTCGGTCTGGAACCGGTTGACGCCCACCGCGATGCGCCGCCCGTCGGCCATCTCCAGGTACTGGTGGTGCGACTCCTCGGCGATGAGCGACTGCACGTAGCCGGCCTCGATGGCTGCGACCATGCCGCCGCGGCCCTCGATATCGGCCATGATCGTCTGGATCTTCTCGTCCATCGCGTCGGTGAGCGACTCGACGAACCACGAGCCGCCCAGCGGATCGACGGTGCGGGTCACGCCCGTCTCGTAGGCGAGTATCTGCTGGGTCCGCAGCGCGAAGGTGGTGGTCTCCTCGGTCGGGAGGGCGAACGGCTCGTCCCAGGCTGCGGTGAACATCGACTGCACACCGCCGAGGACCGACGCGAGCGCCTGGTAGGCCACGCGGACGGCGTTGTTGAGCGGCTGCTGGGCGTGCAGGGTCGAGCCCCCGCAGACGACGCCGAAGCGGAACATGGCCGACCGGTCGTCCTCGGCGCCGAACCGGTCCCGGACGATGTGCGCCCAGCGGCGTCGCCCGGCCCGGTACTTGGCGACCTCCTCGAAGAAGTCGTTGTGCGTGTAGAAGAAGAACGAGATGACGCGGGCGAACTGGTCGATCGGGATCCGGCCGCGCCGCACGACCTCCTCGACGTAGGCGATGCCGTCGGCGAGCGTGAACGCCATCTCCTGCGCGGCGTTGGCGCCGGCGTCGCGGAAGTGCGCGCCGGCGACGCTGAGCGCGTTGAACTTGGGGCAGTCCGAGGCGCAGAACTCGACCGTGTCGGCGATGAGCCGGACCGACGGGCGCGGCGGCCAGATCCACGTGCCGCGGGCCACGTACTCCTTGAGGATGTCGTTCTGGATGGTGCCGCGCAGTTTCTCGCGCGGGATCCCGCGGCGGTCGGCGAGCGCGGCGTACATGGCGAGCAGGATCGCGGCCGTGCCGTTGATGGTGAACGACGTGCTGATCGAGTCGAGCGGGATCGAGTCGAAGAGGATCTCGAAGTCCGCCAGCGTGTCGATGGCCACGCCGACCCGGCCGACCTCCTCGGCCACCTCCTCGTCGTCGGAGTCGTAGCCGATCTGGGTGGGGAGATCGAGCGCGACCGAGAGCCCGGTACCGCCCTGCGCCAGCAGGGTGCGGTAGCGCTGGTTGGACTCCTCCGGCGTGCCGAAGCCCGAGTACTGCCGAAACGTCCACACCCGGTCCCGGTAGCCGCCGGCGAAGTTGCCTCGGGTGAACGGGAAGGCACCGGGATCGGGCAGTTCGTCGGCCCGGGCGGCATCGGCGGCCGAGGCGCGGTAGACGGCCTCGACCGGGATTCCGGACTCGGTGGTCACGGCACTCGCTGGGTCCGTCACGGGCGGCTCCTTGCAGACAGATCCGATCGATCGACCATATCCGATCGAATGACAGGATATATCCGATCGAGGCGACCGCCAACAGGGCCATTCGAGGTCTTGACAGATATCTGATCGGATGTCCAGACTCCGTCACCCCGTGTGACATGCGGCCGAGGAGCCACCCGATGCGAACAAGCGATCCCCTGCCTCCGGCCTCCGTGCCCGAGCGGGCGCGCGACCCACACCGCTGGTTCGCGCAACGGCGCGCCGCCGGTCCGGTCTTCCTCCTCGACGAGCCCGGCTGTGCCGAGCCCACCGCGGTCATCGTGGACGGGAACGAGGTCGTCCGGGCACTGTCCGACGACGCCTACTCCGTGGCGGGCAACGTCTCGTGGGGCCGGACGCGACCGACGATCCCCCTGCAGATCGATCCCCCCGAGCACGAGCGGTACCGCCGCTACCTCGACCCGCTCCTGCGCCGCGCGGAGATGTCGCTGCTCATGCCGCGCATCGAGCAGCACGCGCGGGAGCTGCTCGACCGGATCGAGGCGCGCGGGCGCTGCGAGTTCGTCACCGACTTCGCCCGGCCACTCCCGGTCACGATCTTCCTGACGTTGCTGGGCGTCCCGACCGACGACGTCGCCTTCCTACTGGAGTTCAAGGACAGCGTGACGCGTCCCCACGGCGACACGGTCGAGGCCCGGCGGGCGCTGCAGGAGCACTGGGCGCAGCGTGCGGAGACGTACTTCGCCGAGCGGCTGGACGCGGCCCGCCGCCACGGCAACGACGGCCTGATCGGGCGGCTGCTGGTGGCGGAGGTCGACGGCGTCCGGCTCACCGACGACGAGCTGCTCGACGTCTGCTACCAGCTGGCGCTGGGCGGGCTCGACACCGTGACGGCCACGATGGGACTGATCTGGGCCTACCTCGCCACCCACGACGAGCACCGCAGGCAGCTGGCGACGGACCCGGGCACCGCGCGGCTCGCGGTCGAGGAGCTGCTGCGCTGGGCAACCCCCGTCACCGGCTGCAAGCGGCGCGCCGTGCGCGACGTCGACGTGGCGGGCTGCCCGATCAGCGGTGGCCAGGTGGTGATGTTCGGGATCGCCTCGGCGAACTCCGACCCGGCGCTGTTCGACGACCCCGACACCGTCGACTTCACCCGGCGCGGTAACCGGCACTGGGCGTTCGGTGGCGGCATCCACCGCTGCCTCGGCTCGCACCTGGCCCGGCTGGAGCTCGTCGCCGCCGTGCAGGCCTGGCACGCGCGAATCCCGGAGTACCGCCTGGCCGAGCCCGATCTCGACTACACCGACGGCAACGTCATCCGCGCCGTCACGCGGCTGGAGCTGGTCTGGTGAGCGCCGACGCGTTGCCGGTCGAGCCGGTGCTGCGGGTCGACGCGGACCGGTGCCGCGGGCACGGGCTGTGCTACTCGGCCTACCCCGACCTCGTCGACGAGGACGGGCGCGGCCACGCGACCCCACGTCCACTCGCACCGGCCGCCCGGACCGCAGGCGCGCTGCAGGACGCAGGCGACGCCGTGGAGAACTGCCCGGAGCGGGCCCTGTCGATCAACGGGTTCGCGCACCGGCCACAGATCTGATCATCGAGATGAGAGGAGTGTCCCCGTGGGCCAGGTGATCGTCAGCGGCCTCCAGCTGGGCAGCTCGTACGCCCTGATGGCGCTGGCACTCGTGCTCGTGCTGAAGGCGACCGCCGTCCCGAACTTCGCCATGGCGGAGATGGGCCTGTTGCCCGCGTTCCTCGTCTGGGTCGCCGTCGGTCCGCTGCACTGGAACCTCTACGTCGCGGTCGGCTGCGGGCTCGCCGTCGCGTTCGTGCTCGGCATCGTGGTCGAGCGCGGGTTCATCCGGCCGATCGTGCGCCACTCCCACCTCTCGGCGACGTTCATGACGATCGGGTTGTTCTTCCTCGTCAACAGCATCGTGGCGCTGGTGTGGGGATCGGACCCGCGGCCGCTGGAAGCCCCGGTGACCGGGTCCTTCGCGCTCGGCGGCACCGTCGTGCCCTACGAGGCGATCGTGACGATCGTGGTCGCGGCGGCGATCATGATCGGGCTCGAGATCTTCTTCCGCAGCCCGGCCGGGGTGCAGATGCGGGCGATCGCCGAGGATCGCGTCACGCCGCGGCTGCTCGGGGTGAAGCTGCCGCGCATGTTCCGGATCGCCTGGGGCATGGCGACGGTCGTCTCGACGATCGCCGTGGTGCTCACCGCGCAGAGCACCGTCCTCAACGACCAGACCAGCCAGACGCTGATCCTCACCGGATTCGTCGCGGCCACCCTCGGTGGCTTCTCCTCCGTCGGCGGCGCGTTCGTCGGCGGGCTGGCGCTCGGCGTGGTGGAGAACCTCGTCGGCAACTACGTCTCGACCGCGAGCGCGTCAGCGGTCTCCCTGCTCGTGGTGGTGGCGGTGCTGATGATCAAACCTGAGGGCCTGTTCGGACGGGGTGGGGTGCGAGAGATATGAGCGCTCGGATGCGTGTTCCCGCGGAGGTGCCGTCATGACGAGCACGACCGGTGCCGCCGTCGCACCGGACACCGGTTCGCCCGGGGTCCGGGAGCGGCTCCGCCCGCTCGGCGTCGGCCCGGCCGGGTGGGGCGTCGGCGCCGTCGTGGTCACGCTCGTACTCGTCGGCGGGCTGCCCTACGTCCTCAACGCGTACGCGATCTTCGTGCTCACCCAGGTGGCGATCTACAGCATCGCCTGCCTCGGGCTGACGGTCGTGATCGGCTGGTCGGGCCAGGTCGCGCTCGCCCAGGCCGGCTTCTTCGGGGTCGGGGCCTACGGCGCGTCCTACCTGTTCAACCACGGCGTGCCATGGGTGCTGGCCACGCTGACCGCTGCGCTGTTCGCCGCGGCCGTCGGCGTGGCCATCGGCCTGCCCGCCGCCCGGCTCAAGGGCTTCTACCTGGCGATCGCGACGCTCGCGTTCGGCGATCTCATGGGGCAGGTCTTCAACGAGGCCACGGCGGTCACCGGCGGACCCAACGGGATGGCCGTCGAGCCGCTGCGCCTGGGCTCCCTCCCGGCGAACGTCGGGCTCTGGTACCTCTGCGCGGTCCTGCTCGGGGCGTGCCTGCTCGTGCTCGGCCACATCGGTCGCACGCGCTGGGGACGCTGCGTGCGTGCCGTGCGCGACATCGAGATCGCCACCGGGGCGCTGGGCCTGTCCGCGGTGAAGTACAAGGTGCAGGCCTTCGCGGTGAGCGGGTTCCTCGGTGCGCTCGCGGGATCGCTGTTCGGCCAGTCGCTCACCTACGTCTCGCCGGAGGCCTTCAACTCCACCCTCGTCATCTCCTTCCTCATCGTCGTGCTCGTCGGCGGCGCGGACCGCATCGTCGGTGCCGTCGCCGGTGCCGCGTTCCTCGTCGTGACGCAGGAACTGCTGCAGAGCGTCGGGGCCTTCCAACGGCTCGTGTTCGGGCTCGCACTCGTCGCCGTGGTGCGGTTCGTGCCCAACGGGGTGGTGCCGTGGATCGCCGAGTGGCTGCGCGGTAGATCGCGGCACCGGCGAGGCAGTGCTGCGAGACCGGGCGCCTCGACGTCAGGGAGCGCGACGTGACCGATCCCGTGCTCGACTGCCGCGGCCTCGCGGTGGCGTTCGGGGGCAACCAGGTCCTCGACGGCATCGACCTCACCGCCGGTCCCGGTTTCAACGGCCTCATCGGCCCCAACGGTGCCGGCAAGACCACGCTGTTCAACGTCATCACCGGGTACGTCCGGCCGCAGGCGGGGGAGGTGCTGCTGGAGGGCACGGCGCTGCTCGGGCGGGGCCCGGCCGCGGTCAGCCGCGCCGGGGTCGCCCGGACGTTCCAGACGCCCAAGCTCATCCAGGACATGTCCGCGGTCGAGAACGCCATGCTCGGCGTCGACGGGGCCCGCCGGCTCGCCGACTGGCGCGCGCTGCTCGGGCTGCCGGCCAGCGAACGGCGCTCCCGCGCGGAGGCGCGTGCACTGCTCGGCGAGTTCGGGCTCGCCCGGTTCGCCGACGAGCCCGTCGCGAACATGCCGCTGGGCAGCCAGAAGCTCGTCGAGGTCGTCCGCGCGCTGCTGACGCGGCCGCGGGTACTGCTCCTCGACGAGCCGGCCGCCGGGGTCAGCTCGGTCGACGTCGCGCGCATGACCGAGCCACTCGTGCGGGTCGCCGAGCGCGACGGCCTGTGCATCGTGATCATCGAGCACGACCTGGAGCTGGTCGCGCAGCTGTGCCCGACCGTGACGGTGCTGGACTTCGGTCGCGTGCTGGCCGTCGGCCCGCCTGCCGAGGTGACCCGGCAGCCCGAGGTCGTCCGGGCGTACCTGGGGGTGGGCTTTGTTGCTGCGGATGAGTGACGTCGAGGCGGGCTACGGGCGTGCCTCGGTGCTGCGCGGGGTGTCGCTGATGGTCGACGAGTGCGAGATCGTCTCGGTGCTGGGTGCCAACGGGGCCGGCAAGACCACGACGATGCGGGTGCTCTCCGGTGTCGTGGCGGCCACCGCGGGCACCGTCGAGTTCGCCGGCCGGACCTGGCGCGGTGAGCCACCGGAGGCCAGGGCCGCTGCCGGCCTCGGGCACGTGCCGGAGGGCCGCGGCATCCTCGGCACCCTCACCGTCGGCGAGAACCTGTCACTCGCCCGCGCGGCGCGCCGCGGCGACGCCGCCCGCTGGTCCGCCCATCTCGCCGAGGTCCTCGACGTCTTCCCGGCGCTGGGCCCGCGGCTCAAGCAGCGGGCCTCGGCGCTCTCTGGCGGGCAGCAGCAGATGCTCGCGGTCGCGCGGGCGCTGCTCGGCAGGCCCCGGCTGCTCGTGCTGGACGAGCTGTCCTTCGGGCTCGCCCCGATCGTCGTCAACGACCTGTTCGGCGTCATCGCCGGGCTGCGCACCGACGGCATGACGTTCCTGCTCGTCGAGCAGCAGGCCAGCGTGCTGCAGCTGTCCGACCGCACCTACGTGCTCGCCGGTGGCCGGGTGAGCCTGGAGGCCCCCAGCCGCGAGCTGGCCGTCGGCGACCGGCTGCTGCACAGCTACTTCGGGGGCGACCACGCAGGCGAGCACTCGCCTGCGCTCTCCCCGCCGCACACCGTCCTGGACCAAGGGAGTTCCTCGTCATGAAGCGATCGATCAGGTGGGGTGGAGCGGCCGTCGCGGCCGCCGTCTGCCTCGTGCTCGCCGCCTGCGGCAACGCTGCCGCCGGCGGGGGAGACAACGACCAGGGCGTCACCGACTCCGAGATACTGGTGGGCACGACGCTGCCGCTCACCGGCGCCGCGGCCGTCGCGGGCAACGACTTCAAGGCGGGCCTGCAGGCCTCCATCGACGAGGTCAACAACAAGGGCGGCATCCACGGCCGCAAGCTCCGGCTGGTCATCTACGATGACGGGTTCGTCACCTCGCGCTCGGTGGCCAACGTGCTGCGCCTCGTGCAGCAGGACAAGGTGTTCGCGCTCGACATGCCCGTCGGTTCCGCGGGCCTGCCCGGCACGTTCCCGACGGTGAAGTCCAGCGGCATCCCGATGTTCGGGCCGTACCTGCCGCCCGACCCGAACCTGCCGACGGTGTTCGAGCTGGCCACCCCGCACTCGGAGCAGGGCGCGATCCTCGCCGACTGGGTGAAGAAGAAGGGCTTCACGACCGTCGCCTACATCGGTCAGGACAACGACTACGGCAGCGCGGTGCTCGACGGCCTCACCAAGGAGGCCCAGAAGATCGGCCTCAAGCTGGTCGCCACGGCCAAGACGGAGGCCAACAGCACCAACGTCGGTCCGGCCGTGCTCACCGCGAAGCAGGCCGATCCCCAGGCGCTGGTGCTCGGCACCGACGGGGTGCAGGCCTCGCTCGTGCTCAAGCAGGCCCAGCAGCTCGGCTGGAAGCCGACGATCATCGGCGAGTCGTCGGCGGCCAACACCGGCACGACGTCGGCGGTCGGCCCGGCAGGCGCCGCCGCCAACGGGTTCTACGGCGCCGCGACGGCCGCGCTGCCGACGGGTGACACCCCGCAGGTCAAGGCCTACCGCGCGGCCATGCAGGCCACGGCGCCCGACCACGTCGACGCGCTCAACGCGTTGATCGCCTACGGCACCAACCAGGTGTTCTTCCACATCCTCGACCAGATGGGCGACGACCTGAGCTGGAAGAACTTCGTCGCGAAGACCGAGGCGCTCAAGGACTTCGACACCGGGCTGCTGCCGCCGATCACGTTCGGCCCGCTGCCGGGTGGGCACACGGGTGCGCACTCCGTGCTCGTCGCGCAGTACGAGAACGGGAAGTGGACGGTGACCGACCCGTACACGAGCACCCAGCAGTGAGCCCCGCTGCAGTTCTCGTCACCGGCGCCGGCTCGGGCATCGGCGAGGGCATCGCCGAGGTGCTGGCGCGGCGCGGCGCCGCCGTGCTGGTCAACGACGTCGACGCGGCGCTCGCCGAGTCCGTCGCGAAGCGGGTCGGTGGCACGGCGGTGCCGGGCGACGTCACCGGCGACGCCGCGGAGCTGGTGGGCCGGGCGGTCGCCGTGCACGGGCGCCTCGACGGGCTGGTGAACAACGCCGGGGTGCTGCGGCGCTCCACGCTGCTCGACGTGCCCGTCGAGGAGCTCGATCTGGTCTACCGCGTGAACCTGCGCGCGGTGGTGCTGCTCTCGCGGGCGGCGCTGCCGCACCTGGCGGCGGGCGGGGGAGCGATCGTCAACGTCTCGTCGATGACGGCGTTCACCCCGCAGGTCGTCGGTGGTCTCTACAGCGCATCGAAGGCCGGGATCGTCGCCTTGACGCGGCAGGCGGCCGTGGAGTGGGGCCCGGCGGGCGTGCGCGTCAACGCCGTGGCGCCCGGCATGATCCGCAGCGCCATGTCGGCGGCGGTGTACGCCGACCCCGTCTTCGCGGAGAAGCGCCGCGTCCTCGCCCCGCTGCGGCGGATCGGCGAGCCGTCCGACGTCGGGAGCGTCGTGGCGTTCCTGCTCTCGAGCGACGCCGGGTACGTCACGGGGCAGACCATCACGGTGGACGGCGGGCTGCTGCAGACGCTCATCGAGCACGTCCCGCAGCCGTTCGATGTGACGGCGGACGACGATGCTTGAGATATTCGATATCAGATCGTATCGTGGCCTGACGATCACCGGGCCGACTCTGGAGGATGCATGCTGAGCGCCGACCGACTCCGCGAGCTGGCCGCCGAGCACTTCGCTGCCGAGAACAGCCGCGACCTGCAGGCGATCGCCGACACCATCCACGACGACGTCGACTACGTCGTGAAGGCGCCCAGCTATCCCGACGACCCGTCGCCGTTCGGCGTGCTGAGCGGGGCGGAGAGCTACCTGAACGTCTGGCGCACGCTCTACCAGCAGTTCTCCGACTACTCCATCCACCTCGACGACGTGCTCCCGTGGCCCGAGCGCAACCAGGCACTCACCCTGGTCACGATCACCGCGACGCCTGCCACCGACTTCGAGGGCCTGCCCGCAGGTCGCCCGATCCGCTACTCGGTCGCCGCGCTGGTGAGCTTCGACGACAGCGGCGAGATGACCGCGGAGACCGTCTACGGCAACGCGTTCATGCTCAGCCAGGGGCTGCGCCGGATGCGCGAGTTCGCGGGGGCACAGGCGTGAGCGACTTCCTGGCGGTCGCCAACGCCGCCGTCGAGGCCGGCATCGCCCACGCGCGGCAGCACGGGCTGCGGGTCGCGGTGGTGGTGCTCGACGCGACGATGGCCCCGGTGTCGGTCCAGCGCCTCGACGGCTCCTACCACTCGGCGTTCGCCGTCGCGGTGGCGAAGGCCCGCACCGCGGTCAACTTCGGCGCTCCCACCGCGGCGCTGGCGGAACGGATCGTGCCGGCCAACCAGGCGGCGCTCGCGAACGTCGTCGACGGGCTGATGTTCGTCGCCGGTGGCGTCCCGATCGTCGCGGGCGGTGCGGTGGTGGGCGCCGTCGGCGTCAGCGGCGGTTCCGCCGACCAGGACGAGGCGTGCGCACAGGCCGCCGTCTCCGGATCGGGCACGGGGTCCGGCGCGTGACCACCACCCCCGCCGCCGCGCTGCGGGCGCGGCTCGCCGACCCCGCCGCGCCACAGGTGCGCTGCCCCGGTGCCACCGACGGACTCGCGGCACGCCTCGCCGCGGCGGCCGGTTTCGAGAGCCTCTACGTCAGCGGTGCGGGCGCCTCGGCCGCGCGCGGGCTGCCCGACATGGGCCTCTTGTCACTGACCGAGCTGATCGACGCCGTCCACGTCGTCGCCGACGCGGCCGGCCTGCCGGTCGTCGTCGACGGTGACACCGGTTACGGCGACATCGTCGCCATCCGCCGCACGCTGCGCGAGCTGGCTGCGGCGGGCGCGGCGGCGGTGCACCTGGAGGACCAGCCCTTCCCGCGCCGGTGCGGTTACCTCACCGCGGAGCCGTGTGTGCCGATCGCGGAGATGCTGCGCAGGCTCGACGCCGCCCGCGCCGCCGACTCCGGGCTCGTGCTCATCGCCCGCACCGACTCGCTGCTCACCGAGGGCATCGAGGCGACGGTCGAGCGGGCGAAGGCCTACGCGGGCGCGGGCGTCGACCTGTTGATGATCAACGGGGTGCGTGCGGTCGCCGACCTGGAGCGGGTGCACGAGGCCACCGGATTCCCCATGCTGCACAACGTGTCCGGCAGCGACCGCACCCCCGCGCTGTCCGACGCCGAGGCCCGCAGCCTCGACGTGCGGATCAGCATCTGGCCGATCCAGGCCGCGCGGGCGGCGACACTGGCCGTGCAGCGCTACTTCGCGGCGCTGGCCGCGAGCACGGCGCCGCCGGAGCTGATGGGCTTCACCGAGTACATGGACCTCGCGGGCTGGGCCGACGCGGACGCGTTCGAGGACGCGATCGCGCGCGGCGCGGGGCCGGCGGACGACGACAGGAGCACAGGCTGATGAGGGTCGGCGCCGACGTGGGCGGCACGTTCACCGACGTGGTGGTGCTCGACGACGACGGGCGGGTGTCGGCACGCAAGGTGCCGAGCTCGCCGCACGCGTTCGAGGAGGCCGTCGTCGAGGGCAGCGCCGCGCTGGTCGTCGACTGCGGCGGCACGCTCGATGCGGTCGTCGACCTGCGGCACGGCACGACGGTGGCCACCAACGCCGTGCTGGAGCGCAGCGGCCCCCTCACCGCCGTGATCACCACCCGCGGGTTCCGCGATGTGCTCGAGCTCGGCCGCCTGCGCACGCCCGCGCTCTACGACCTCGACTGGTCCAAGCCCGTGCCGCTGGCCACCCGCCGCTACCGGCTGGAGGTCGACGAGCGCATGAGCGCAGCGGGCGAGCCCGTCACGGCGCCGGACCTGGAGTCGCTGCGGCCCGCGGTGGAGCGCGCCGTCGCCGAGGGCGTCACCACCATGGCGGTGTCGCTGCTCAACGCCTACGCCGACCCGGCGCACGAGGAGCTCGTGGCGGGGTGGCTGGAGCGCGAGTTCCCCGAGCTGGACGTCACCGTCGCCACCCGGTTCGTGCGGGAGATCGGCGAGTACGAGCGCACCAGCACGGCCGTGGCCAACGCCTACCTGCGCCCGGTGGTGTCGGGCTACCTGCAACGGCTGGAGAGCTCGCTGGCCGAGCGGGGCAGCCGCGCGCCCGTGTTCGTCATGCAGTCCTCCGGCGGGATGATGCCGGTGGGGGAGTCGGGCCGGTTCCCCGCGCACCTGCTGGAGTCGGGCCCGGCCGCGGGTGTGCTGGCCGCCGCCGACGTCGCCAGGGCAGCGGGGCTCGACCACGCCATCAGCTTCGACATGGGCGGCACCACGGCCAAGGCGTCGTTGCTGGAGGACTACACCGTCGCCTTCGCCAGCGAGTTCTCCGTCGGCTCCGAGGTCTCGGCCGCGTCCCAGCTGCTCAAGGGCGGCGGCTACACCGTGCACCTGCCCGTCGTCGACCTCGCCGAGGTCGGGGCCGGGGGTGGCAGCATCGCGCGGGTCGACGCCGCGGGCGGCCTGCACGTCGGCCCGCGCAGCGCGGGTGCCGCACCCGGACCGGCCTGCTACGCCCGCGGTGGTGAGCTGCCGACCGTGACCGATGCCAACCTGCTGCTCGGCTACGTCGACCCCGAGGGCCTGCGCTCGGCGGGCATCGACGTCGACGTCGAGCTGGCCCGCACCGCGCTGGCGAAGTACGTCGCCGAGCCGCTCGGGATCACCGTCGACGAGGCGGCACTGGCCGTGCACGACGTCGCCGACCGGCAGATGGCGCGGGTCCTGCGCGCCGTCACCACCGAGCGCGGCAAGGACGTCGCCGCGCACACGCTCGTCGCGTTCGGCGGCAGCGGGCCGTTGCACGCGGCCACGATGGCCGCCACCGTGGGCATCGCGAGCGTTGTCGTCCCGCCGCTCGCCGGGGTGCACAGCGCCGTGGGGCTGCTGACGACGCCGTTCGAGCTGACGACTTCGGAGACGCTGCGCGTGGGCCTGGCGGCCGAGCACGCCGACCACGTGCGGGAGCGGACCGCCGCGATCGGGGCGGCGGCGCGGGAGCGGTTCGACATCGCCGGGGCGCCCAGCGGCGTCGGCACCGCGGGTGCGGTGTCGGTGCGGCAGGTGTTCGACGTGCGCTACCGCGGCCAGGCCTCCGAGCTGGCCGTGGAGGTCGACGTCCCGCTCGACGCCGCGGGCGTCGACGGGCTGCGCGAGCGCTTCCACGCGCTGCACCGCGAGAGCTACGGGCACGCCCTGAGCAGCCCGGTCGAGATCGTGCGGGTCCGCACCACCGTCACCGGCGGCGCGGGAGCGTCGGTCGACCTGCGAGGTGCGATCGTGACCCGGTCCGTCGACGTGGTCCGCAGGTTGCGGTTCCCCGGTGTCGACGTCGAGGTCATGGTGCTCGGCCGGGCCGATCTCGATGCTCCTCGCCCCGGGCCGTTCGTCGTCGACGACCCCGACACCACCACCGTCGTCCCGCCCGGCTGGACGGCCGTCCGCGACGAGCGCGGCAACCTCCGATTGGAGCGCCAGGCATGAGGGCACTCGACGACGTCCTGCAGTTCGAGGCGCTGCGCGGCGAGCTGCAGGCCATCGCCGACCAGGTGGCGATCCGGTTCGCGCGCAGCTCGCTGAGCCCGGTCATCCGCGAGTACCTGGACTTCTCCACCGCGGTGTGCCTGCCCGACGGGCGGATGCTCGCGCAGGGCTTCTCGCTGCCGCTGCACCTCGGTGCCATGCCGCGGGCGACGGCCGCGATGCTGGAGCGCTTCCCCGAGGGCCTCGACGAGGGCGACCTGGCGATCCTCAACGACCCGTACTCGGGCGGCATGCACCTGCCCGACATCTTCGCGTTCGCCCCCGCGCACCTGGACGGGGAGCTGCTGGGCTACCTGGTAGTGGTCGCGCACCACATCGACATCGGGGGCCGGGTGCCGGGTGGGTCGGGCGCCGACTCGCGGGAGATCTTCGAGGAGGGTCTGCGGCTGCCGCCGGTGAAGCTGTACCGCGCCGGGGTGGAGAACGAGGCGCTCTGGGAGGTGATCCGCGCCAACGTCCGCATCCCGGACGTGCTCGCGGGTGACCTCGCGGCGCAGGTGTCGGGGTGTCGGCAGGGCGGGGCCGCGCTCACCGAGCTGGTCCGACGGCACGGTCTCGCCGCGTTCCGCGCGCACTCCGCGGCGATCCTCGACCACGGCAGGCGCAGCCTCGAGAGCGAGCTGCGCGACTGGCCGGAGGGCCGCTACGAGTTCTCCGACGTGGAGGACCACGACGGGATCTCCGACAACCCGGTGCGGATCCACGCGACGGTCACGATCGCCGACGGCCGGATCGAGTTCGACTTCACCGGGTCCGCACCGCAGGTGGCCGGCTCGATCAACGCGACGCTGTCGTTCACGGAGTCGGCCTGTTACGCCGCGGTGCGCGCGCTGGCCCGCGAGGACCTGCCGGTCAACGCCGGCTTCATGGAGCAGGTCACCGTGACGACCGAGGAGGCCACGATCGTGCACGCCGCGTTCCCGGCGGGGGTCGCGGCCCGCGGTGTCATCGGCTACCGGGTCATCGAGACGATCTACGGGGCGCTCTCGGCCGCCATGCCCGACCGGGTGCCTGCCGCGGGTGACGGTGGCACGTCGGGCCTGCGGTTCGGCGGTTTCGTCGACGGCAAGCGGTTCCAGGTCAACGACATCGTGTGCGGAGCGTGGGGCGCCCGCCCGGCGGCCGACGGCATCGACGGCGCGGCCAACATGGCGGCCAACGTCGCGAACCGCTCGGCCGAGGAGATCGAGCGCGACGACCCGATGCTCGTGCGTTCCTACGGGCTCGTCGACGACACCGGCGGTGCGGGCCGCTACCGCGGCGGCATGGCGGTCGGGCGGGCGCTGGAGCTGCTCGCGCCCGAGGCGCGGCTGAGCCTGCGCAGCCACCGCAACGCCACCCCGCCCTACGGGCTGCACGGCGGCCACCCCGGCGCGACGTCCAAGACGTGGCTGGTCCGCGACGGTGAGCGACAGCTGCTGCCGGCCAAGGTCACGCTCGCCGTGCAGGCGGGCGACGTCATCGAGCACCACACGGCCAGCGGCGGCGGGGTCGGCGACCCGGCGCTGCGCGACCGCGACGAGCTACTGCGCGACGTGCGCGACGGGAAGGTCAGCGTCGCCACCGCCCGCGACGTGTACGGGGTGACGTTCGCGGAGGGCGAGCTGTGAGCGGGGCGGCCGGTCTCGGGGCAACGGGGGTCAGCGCCGCACTCGCGGCGTTCGTGGCCGAGACGCCCGCCGCCGCGATCCCGGCGCTCGTGCGCCGCAACGCCGTCGACACCATCGTCGACGCCTACGCGACCGCGCAGGCCGGCCAGCTCGAGCCGACGGCGGCGACGATCCGCGACAGCGTCCTGCCGCGGTCGGCCCCCGGCCGGGCGCGCGTGCTGGGCGCACCGGATGCGCGGGTGGAGGCGTCGGCGGCGGCATTGGTCAACGGCGCCACGGCGCACTGCCTGGACTACGACGCGATCAGCTTCGCGGTGAGCGGGTTCGTCGGGTCGGCGATGCTCGCCGCGCTCGCGGCGCTGGCCGAAGAGGCCGACACGCCGTACCCGGGCACGGACGTCGTCACCGCCTACTGCCTCGGCTGGGAGGCGGCCGCGGCGATCGCCCGCGCGGTGAACCCCGAGCACTACGCGATCGGATGGCACCCGACGGCGACGATGTCGGGCTACGCGGCCACCGCCGCGTGCGCCCGGCTGCTCGGCCTCGACGCCGAGCGCACGCTCGCCGCGCTGTCGATCGCGACGTCGGAGACGTCCGGTGTCAAGATCATGATCGGCAACATGATCAACGCGTACCACGTGGGGAAGGCGGCCCGCAACGGCATCAACGCCGCCCGGCTGGCCGCCGACGGCTTCGTGGGCCACCCCGATCCGATGGAGGCCGACCAGGGCTTCTTCGCGCAGTTCGCGGGTCCGGCGGGAGCTCGGCCCGAGCGCACGACCGCGACGCTCGGGCGGCACTGGGACCTCACCGAACCCGGCCCGGTGTTCAAGATCTACGCCTGCTGCGGGCTCGTCCACTCGGGACTCGACGCCGCCATCGCCCTGCGCGACGAGGAGGGCATCAGTCCCGACGAGATCCTCGACGTCGAGGTGCTCGTGCACGAGTTCGTCCCGCGCGTCATGCACGTCGACCGTCCCGACACCGGCTACGCGGCCAAGTTCTGCATCCCCTACTGCATCGCGGCGGGGCTGCGGGACGGGCGGGCCGGCCTCGCGCCCTTCGACCGCGTCGACGAGGATCTGGTCGAGCTCGGGCGCCGGGTGCGCTTCGGCGTGCATCCCGACCTGCACGGTGGGGACACGTTCTTCGCGAAGGAGTTCACGGAGGTACGGGTCAGCACGACGCGCGGGGTCTTCGAGCGGCGGGTCAACCGGCTGTCGAACCGGGGGTCGGGATCGCTGGCCACGGCCACGCTCGCCGACAAGTTCGCCGAGTGCGTGGCGCGACCGGGTACGGTCGCCGACCCGGGGGCGGACCTCGACAGGCTGCTCGGCAGCGACTCACATGGGGGATGGGCACTATGGTCGATGTGAAGGACGAGAACGCGCGGCGGCGCGGTCGGCGCGAGGTGCACCGGCCGCGGGTGCGGTCCATGAGCGACCAGGTCACCGACACCGTGCGCCGGATGATCCTCATGGGCGACCTGCACCCCGGCGATCAGATCACCCAGGACGCGCTCGCCGGCGAGCTCGGCGTCAGCACCATGCCGATCCGCGAGGCGCTGTTGCAGCTCTCGCACGAGGGCCTCATCACGGGCGGTCGCGGCCGGTCGTTCCGCGTGGCCCGCACCACGCGGCGCGACATCGCCGACGTCTACTGGCTGCACGCCACCCTCGCCGGCGAGCTCACCGCGCGCGCCTGCGAGCAGCTCGACGACGAGCAGCTCGCGTTGCTGGCCGAGGTGCACTCCGAGTGGAAGGAAGCGGTGCGCACCCACGACGTGGCCGGGCTCGAGACCACCAACTTCGAGTTCCACCGGATCATCAACCAGGCCGCCGGGGCGCCGACGATGCTGCGGCTGATGCGCAACACGCTGCGGAGGATCCCCGAGCGGTTCTACATGATGCTGCCCGACTGGGCCGATACCTCCACCACCAGCCACGAGGCCATCCTGCAGGCCCTGCAGGCGCGCGACCCCGAGCGCGCGCGCACGGAGGCGGCCAACCACGTTCAGGAGTCCGGCAAGATGCTCATCGAGTTCTTCGACGAGAAGGGCTTCTGGACCGCCCCCGAGACCGGGAGCTGACGGCCGTGGCGGCGCTCACCGGTGTCCGGGTGCTGGAGCTGACCCACTTCCTGGCCGGGCCCTACGCCGGGATGTGCCTCGCGGACATGGGTGCGGACGTCGTCAAGATCGAGGACCCCGACCACGCCGACGAGGCGCGCAGCATGCGCCCGCGTGACGAGCGCGACGAGTCGCTCTACTTCATGGCGCTGAACTGGGGCAAGCGATCGGTCGCTGCCGGCCTTGCCACGCAGGCGGGCCAGGAGCGGGTCCGGGACCTCGTCCGCTCGGCCGATGTCGTGCTCGACAACTACCGGCCCGGCGTGCTCGCCAAGCTCGGCCTCGACCACGAGGCACTCGCCCAGGTCAACCCCCGCATCCTCACGGTGTCGCTGAGCGGGTTCGGCGAGACCGGCCCGTACGCCCGCCATCCCGGCTACGACTACACGATCCAGGCCATGGCCGGGGTCATGGAGCTCGCGGGCGATCCGGACGGCCCGCCGACGAAGGCGGGCATCTCCTACGTCGACCATGCCGGCGGGCTGGCGGCGGCGCTCGCGGTGTGTGCCGGGCTGCTCGAGGTCGGGCGCACGGGCGTGGGCAAGCACGTCGACCTCGGTCTCGTCGACGTGCAGTACTCGATGCTGACCTACCTGTCCGCGTGGAACCTCAACGCCGGCGTCGTGCCGGCCCGGATCGCGAACTCCGCGCACCCGAGCCTGGTGCCCGCGCAGAACTTCCGCACCGCCGACGGCTGGCTCAACCTGTTCGTCGGCAACGACCCGATGTGGGCGCGGATGGTCGAGGTGGTCGCGCAGCTGGACGACGCTGCACAACTCGACGGCGCCGACGAGCTGCGCGACGAGCGCTACGCCACGCGGGAGGGCCGTGCCGCGCTCGCGCCGGAGCTGACGGCGCGGCTGCAGGCGGTGCTGCTGACGCGCACATCGAGCGAGTGGGCCACCCGGCTGGCGGCGGCCGGGGTGGCGTGCGCGGCCGTGAACCGGCTGCCGCAGGCGTTCACCGACCCGCACGCGGTCGCGCGCGGGCTGGTCACGGAGCAGGACGTGGACGGCGCGGTCTTCCGGCGCACCCGCGGGCCGATCCTGTCGCACTCGGTCGACACCGTGCTGCCGCCGCCGCGCCTCGGTGCGGACACCGAAGAGGTGCTGGCCGAGCTCCCGGGGCGCTGCCCCGCACCGTGAGCCGCCCTCGGCTCGGCGGGGCCGTCGCACGACCCATAGATCTCCGATATCCGATCAGTTAGGGTGATGGCATGGATCCCGGTGTCACGTTGACCGTCACGGGTGCGGTCGCCACCGTCACCATCGACCGACCAGCCACCCGCAACGCCATCGACCGCACCACCATGGCCGAGTTCGGCGGGGTGCTCGACGTCGTCGAGGAGCACCTCGACCGCGGAGACGTGCGCGTCGTCGCGGTCCGGGGCGGCGGGGACCGCGTCTTCATCTCGGGCGGAGACCTCAAGGAGCTGGCGCAGATCCGCTCGCTCGCCGATGCGCAGGCCATGTCGCGCACCATGCGCAGCTGCCTCGACCGGCTCGCGACGCTGCCCGCGCCGACCGTCGCCCTCCTCAACGGGCACGCGATGGGCGGTGGGGCGGAGGTCGCGGTGGCGTGTGACATGCGGCTCGCCGCCGATGACATCCGGATCGCGTTCAACCAGGTCGCGCTCGGGATCATGCCGGCGTGGGGCGGTGTGGAGCGGTTGACCGGGCTGGTCGGCCGCGGGCGCGCGCTGCAGCTGCTGCTGACCGGCACCCCGCTCACCGCGGCCGAGGCCGGCGCGCACGGGCTCGTCGAGACGGTGGTGCCGCGGCGTGACTTCGACACCGCGGCTGCGCAGCTGCTGGCCCAGCTCGCCGCCGTCCCGGCCGTTGCCGGGCGGGGGATCAAGGCACTCGTCGGGCTGGTCGCGCCGCCGTCGGCACCCGAGCACGAGGCCGTCGCCACCACCGCGTTCGCCCACGCCTGGGTGGCCGAGGACCACTGGGCGGCTGCGGCGGCCGCCGAGGCCGCTCGCGCGACTCGACCGAAGGCGGGCTCGGTCGCCCGGGCCGCCGCGGCGGAGTGACCCGGCGCCATGGGCCGTCGCGACGACGTCGCTCTCCCCGAGCTCGTCGAGCGGGCTCGGGGAGCCGACCCGCGCGCCGTCGCCCGGCTCATCACGATGGTCGAGTCGGGCTCGCCCGGCCTGCCCGAACTTGCCGCGCTGCTGGTCCCTGACTCGGGCTACGCGCACGTCGTCGGCCTGACGGGGGCGCCCGGCGTCGGCAAGTCGACCGCCACGTCCGCGCTGGTCGGCGCGTTGCGCAGGCAGGAGCGCCGGGTGGGCGTGCTGGCCGTCGACCCGACGTCGCCGTTCTCCGGCGGGGCGTTGCTCGGCGACCGGATCCGCATGCAGACCCACGCCACCGATGCGGGTGTGCTCATCCGGTCGATGGCGACCCGCGGGCACCTCGGCGGCCTGGCCGCCGCCGTGCCACTCGCGCTGCGGGTCCTCGACGCCGCCCGCTGCGACGTCACGTTGCTGGAGACGGTCGGCGTCGGGCAGTCGGAGGTCGACGTGGCCGGCAGCGCCGACACGACGCTCGTGCTGCTGGCCCCCGGTCTCGGCGACGGCGTCCAGGCGGCCAAGGCCGGGGTGCTGGAGATCGCGGACGTGTTCGTCGTCAACAAGGCCGACCGCGACGGTGCCGGCCGTGTCGCCGCCGACCTGCGGCAGATGCTCGGGCTCGGCGGCCCGCACTCCGCGGCCGGGTCATGGCGACCGATGATCGTCATGACGTCGGCGGAGCAGGGCACCGGGATCGACGACGTACTGGCGGCGATCGCGAAGCACCGCGCCTGGCTCGACGGCGCTGACCGGCTGCACCAGCGCCGCGTCCGCCGCGCCGCCCGCGAGATCGAGGGGCTGACGCTCGCGCAGCTGCGGGCCCGGCTCGGCGGGGTCCGCCACGGCGGCGCACTCGCCGAGCTCGCCGCCGCCGTCGTCGAGCGGCGCACCGACGCCCACGCCGCCGCCCGCCTGCTCGCCGACGGTGCGATCCCACCCGGATCCGGCCCGTCGCGCTGAACGGAGCCAGGTCACGTCATCGTCGGTCTTCGACGTAGGCGCGCAGGAGGTCGGTGAACAGCGTTTCGTCGATGGGCCGCATGGCCTGCGTGATCTGTGAGGGCGCGCGGGCTCGGGCAGGAGGGGTCCTGGGCCTGGTCGGGTGGCCCGTAGTCGCCGTGACCGTGCCGCTCGCCGAACCCGCGCGCATCATCGACTGTCACGTCCACGTGTTCGACCCGGCGCGCTTCCCGTACGCGCCCGACACGTTCTACGCGCCCGCAGGCCAGGAGCTCGGCACGCCGGCCCGCCTGGCCGCTGTGCTGGACTGGCACGGCGTCGAGCACGCCCTGCTGGTCGGGCCCAACTCCGGTTACGGCGAGGACAACCGCTGCCTGCTCGACGCGATCGCGACGGGCGGCGGGCGCTACCGCGCATGGCCGTGGTGCGCAACGACGTCCCCCGCGCCGGGCTCGCCGCGCTGCAGGCCGCAGGTGCCCGAGGATGTCGACAGGCGGCGGATCCTGTGGGACAACCCCTGCCGCGAGTTCGGTTTCCCCTCCTGATCCCTGAGACCAGTCCTGACCCCAGACATTGACCCGGAGCCGGGATGCCCGCGACGATCGGGCCCAGTACCCAGGACTCCCCAAATACCAGGACCCCAGCACCAGGACTCATCGAGGAGACGGCAGTGTACCCGGGAACGTTCGCAGCGCTCACTCCCGACAAGCCCGCCGTCGTGATGGCCGACTCCGGCGCGGTGCTGACCTACGCCGAGCTCGAGGAACGATCGATCCGCCTCTCGCGCGCGCTGCACGACGCCGGACTCCGGCCGGGCGACGCCGTGGCGCTGCTGTCGGAGAACAGCCTGCGCTACTACGAGGTGTTCTGGGCCGCGATGCGCAGCGGGCTCTACATCACCGCCATCAACCAGCACCTCACGGCCGCGGAGGTCGCCTACATCGTGGGGGACTGCGGTGCGCGCGCGCTCGTGGTGTCGGCGGCGCTCTCCGACGTCGCGACCGCGATCGTCGCGCTCACGCCCGGCGTCGAGGTGCGGCTCGCAGTGGGCGGGAGCGCGGTGGGCGGGAGCGCGGTGGGCGGCGGTATCGAGGGGCACGACGACTACGACGCGGCGCTGGCGGCAGCGTCGGCCGAGCCGCTGCCGCACCAGCCGCGCGGCCGGGACATGCTCTACTCCTCGGGCACCACGGGGTTGCCCAAGGGCGTCCGGGCACCCCTGCCGGTCCAGCAGGTGCAAGAGGGCGGCGATCCGCTGCTCGGCATCTTCGGCCCGCTCTACGGCTTCGACGCCGACACCGTCTACCTGTCGCCCGCTCCGCTCTACCACGCCGCACCGCTGCGGTTCGGCGGCATGATCCACCAGGTCGGCGGCACCGTCGTCGTCATGCCGAAGTTCGAGCCGCGCGCCGCGCTCGCCGCGATCGAGCGCTTCGGCGTGACGCACAGCCAGTGGGTGCCCACGATGTTCGTGCGGATGCTCAAGCTCCCGGCCGCCGAGCGGGCTCGCCACGACCTGTCGACGCATCGCGTCGCCGTGCACGCGGCCGCGCCGTGCCCCGTCGAGGTCAAGCAGGCCATGATCGCGTGGTGGGGGCCGATCCTCCAGGAGTACTATGCGGCCACCGAGGCCATCGGCATCACGGTGATCGACTCCGAGACGTGGCTGCAGCGGCCGGGATCGGTCGGCCGGTCGCTGCTGGGCGTGCTCCACATCTGCGGCGACGACGGCCGCGAGCTGCCCGTCGGGGAGGTCGGCTTGATCTACTTCGAACGCGAGGTCCTCCCCTTCGCCTACCACAACGATCCGGCCAAGACGGCGCAGGCGCAGCACCCCGAGCACCCGGGCTGGGGCACCACCGGTGACGTCGGCTACCTCGACGAGGACGGATTCCTCTTCCTCACCGACCGCAAGGCCTTCATGATCATCTCGGGTGGGGTCAACATCTACCCGCAGGAGGTCGAGAACGTACTGACGCTGCACCCGGCCGTGTTCGACCTGGCCGTGATCGGCGTCCCGGACGACGAGATGGGCGAGCTGGTCAAGGCCGTCGTGCAGCCTGCGGACGGTGCCGTACCCGGTCCCGAGCTGGAGCGTGAGCTGCTCGCCTTCCTCGCGGGGCGGATCGCCCGGTTCAAGATGCCCCGCACCATCGACTTCGTGACCGAACTGCCCCGCACGGCGACCGGCAAGCTGCAGAAGCACCGAATCAGGGAGAACCACATGTCGACGGTGACGCGATGACCCGGCAGACCACCCCGGTGACCTTCACCTTCGACGGGCGCGACGGCACCACGGTCACGGCCTACCGCTGGGAACCGGGCGGGGACGCTCGCGCCGTGGTGCAGCTGACCCACGGGATGGGCGAGCACGTGCTGCGCTACGGGCACCTCGCCGACGCGCTGACCGGCGCCGGCTTCCTCGTCGTCGGACAGGACCATCGCGGGCACGGTGCCAGCGCCGCGTCACCGGCCGAGCAGGGCCAGATCGGCGCCGACGGCTGGGCCGGCCTCGTCGACGACATCGACGTGCTGGTCGGGCGCAGCCACGACGAGCACCCCGATCTGCCACTGGTGCTGCTGGGCCACAGCATGGGCTCGTTCGCCGTGCAGCAGTACCTGCTCGACCACAGCGAGGACGTCACCGCCGCCGTGCTCACCGGTACGGCCGCGCTCAACCTGCTCGAACCCGCGCTCGACCTGGACAAGCCGATCGACCTGGCCATGTTCAACGCCCCGTTCGCGCCGGCCCGCACCGACTTCGACTGGCTCTCCCGCGATGAGTCGCAGGTGGACGCCTACATCGCCGATCCCGGTTGCGGCTTCGGCCTCGACACCGCAGCGGGCAAGGCGTTGTTCGCCGGGGCGCGTGATGCCGGTGACCCCGCACGGCTGGCCGCGATCCGCCCCGACCTGCCGCTCTACATCGCCGTCGGCGACAAGGACCCCGTCAACGGGCAGCTCGCGCTGGTCAACGCGCTCGTCGATCGGTACCAGGTGGCGGGCCTCACCGACATCACGCTCGTCACCTACCCCGATGCCCGGCACGAGATCTTCAACGAGACCAACCGGGCCGAGGTGGAGGCGGGCCTGATCGCCTGGCTCGACCAGGTCGTGCCCCGCTGACGATCCCGGCTGTCTCGGAGATCCCCACCGTGCGCCCGTTGCCGAGGTGGTGGCCGATCACGCCTTCGCCGCGGCGAGCCGATCGAGCACGCCGAGCCGCTCCAGCAGGTCGAGCCGATCCCACATGATCCGGTAGGCGGTGAGCCGCGAGGTGACGTGGCCCAGCGTCGAGGTGTGCCTGAACGATCCGATCGACACCGCGTTCACCGAGACGGTGCGTCCGGTCGGCGGAATGCCCGGCAGGAGCCACGGGAGCTCCCGGTCGTGGGTGAACGTCACGATCAGCTCGTGCGTGACCCGGCGCTGGTCGGACGTCTTCGACACCCGGCGGAAGGCGAGATCACCCGGAAGGTGCGGGACGACGTCCTCGGTGAGGAACCGGCGGATGTCCTCGATGCCGGTGGCCCCCACCGACCCGGCGACGGTCTGGAAGACGCACCCCGCATCGAGGGAGGTCAGCGCCGTCTCGACGTCGCCGTCGGCGAACACCGCCGCGTGCACCGTGTCGCGGATGGCCTCGATCCGCCACATCAGCTGCTGGATCTCCATGGTCATGACCGGCTCGACACCCCCCTCTTCCAGCCTGACAGACCACGCTACCCGGGTCAACAGATCATCAGATGAATGCACCTCGGCGTGGGAGTACGGCGCAGCGGGCGGGCCACCGGTCGAGTAGCTTGCTCCGGTATGGCAGAGAACGGGGGCGATCGACCCGATGCGCACCTCTCGTTGACCCCGGTGGTTCGAGGAGGGCTCACCGACCGGGTGATCGACCAGCTCCGGCAGCGGATCGCCGGCGGGATCTGGCCGGTCGGTGGCCGGCTGCCGGTCGAGGCGGAACTGGCGAGGGAGCTCGCGGTCGGCCGGTCCACGATCCGCGAGGCCGTCCGGGTGCTGGCACACTCCGGCCTGCTGGAGGTGCGCCAGGGAGACGGCACCTACGTGCGGTCCCGCCGCGAGATCGACGCCGCGCTGCGCCGGCGTGTGCACAGCGCCGACGTGCTCGACGCGTTCCGGGTGCGCAGGGCACTCGAGATCGAGATCGCCCGCTCGGCGGCCACCCTTCCCGCCGCCGCCGACGTCGCGCGCCTCCAAGAACTCGCCGCCGCCCACGAGGAGGTCGCCGAGTCCGTGGCGCGCCGCAGATCCGATGCGGCGCTGCACGAGCACATCCTCGACATGACCGGCAACGCCCTGCTCATCGACCTCTACCGCGGCCTGTTCGACCCGCTCGACATCCCGGCGCGGACCACGTTCGACGCCACCGAGCTCGCCCGCGACGACGTGGAGACCGCGCAACTGGTGCGGGCCATCGTCGAGCAGGACCCCGCCGCCGCGGTCGCCGCGGTCGAGCGGCGGATGGACACCGCACTGCGGGTACTGACCCTGTTGCTGCAGGCAGCCCCGATCTGACGGCGCGCATCACCCCGACGCCGCGGCCGAGCACGGTGGATCACGCGTGTCCCGGCGGGATCCGGAAGGTGGCGGCGGCATTGTCGTGCAGAACCTGCACCTGCTCGTCGGCCGACAGGCTCGCGACGAAGTCGCGGTAGAGGTTCATGATCACGTCGTAGGAGCTGAACAGCCGGTCGACCGGCCAGTTCGACCCGATCATGCAGCGGTCCGGCCCGAAGGACTCCAGGCTGTGCACCACCCAGGGCTCCAGCGACTCCCGGGTGAAGTGGGGGTCGGTCATGGCCACGCCGGACACCTTGCACAGGACGTTCTCTGCGCGGGCCAGCTCGGTGATCCCGTGTCGCCATCCCGCGAAGTACTCGGCATCGCGGCGCCGGGGGTAGCCGATGTGCTCCAGCACGATGACGAGCTCGGGGTGGCGGTCGGCCAGCTCGCGCGCGGCAGCCATGTGCGGCCACTCGCAGTCGAGGTCGAGGACGAGCCCCCGGCGCGACAGCTCGGTGAGCGATGCCTCGTAGTTCCGGGTGGTCGTGCCGGTGGTCAGGTAGGCCTCGGTGGCGAAGTCGCGGACGCCGCGCATCAGCGGCGACTCCTGATGCCCGTCGAGCTCCGGCACGGCATCCTCGCCGCCGAGGTCGACGTGAGCGACGAGCGCGGCGGGGTGTCCGGTGCGGCGGGCCATCTCGGTGAGCCACCGGGTCTCCTCCACCGGGTCCGGGGAGCCGAGGGCCGCCTCGACGTGCACGAACGCTGCCACGTCGGCGAAGCGTGCCTCGGCCCACAGGTTCTCGGCCTCGTACCCGGTCGACTTGATCCCGTCGATGTTGCCGAGGATCGGGTGGACGGCCTGCGGGTCGAGCCAGTCCCAGCGCAGGCTCGGATGCCGGCGGTTCCACAGGTGGACGTGGCTGTCGATGATCGGCGTCCGTGTCACGGTTGCCGCCTCCTCACTCGTCGCAGGCCTCATCCGATCGATCCTCCGGCACGCGGTGCGCACCTCGTCTTCGGGTGTTTGACCGAATCGGAACGATACTGGTACCGTTTCCAGAACGCCAATACGTGACCTCATCGGTCATTCGGAGGGGTGCGCCAACGATGCCGTTGATCGAGCAGATCGAGACCATCCCCATCAAGGTCCCGCTCAAGCACCTGTACAAGGGCAGCTACTACTCGATGCGGAACCGCTGCACGATCATCACCAGGATCCGCACCTCGGACGGCGTGGTCGGGCAGAGCTACAACGCCGACACCGACGCACAACAGTCCGACGTGCTGGACCTGATCCACAAGGAGCTCGCCCCGCTGGTCACCGGCCTGGACGTCATGCAGGTCGAGCGCATCTGGCACGCGATGATCCCGGCGACGCTGGACCAGCTGCGCGACCGGGCGCTGCCGATGCAGGCCATCGCGTGCGTCGACAGCGCGGTGTGGGACGCGGTCGGCCAGTACTCGAACCAGCCGCTGTGGAAGCTCTGGGGCGGCTTCCGCGACCGCGTCCCGATGATCGGGATCGGCGGCTACTACGGCACCAGCGAGTCCGACCTGGAACGTGAGCTGGAGTTCTTCCACGCCGAGCACGGCATGGTGGGCATGAAGTTCAAGATCGGGGCGAAGCCGCCGGAGGTCGACGCGGCGCGCCTGCGTGCGGCGAAGGCGCTGGTCGGTGACGACTTCGTGTTCATCGTCGACGCCAACCAGGGCTACAGCGTCGACGAGGCGCTGGCCTTCCTCCGACTGATCGCCGACGACGTCCAGCTGCGCTGGTTCGAGGAGCCGACGCGCTGGCACGCCGACTGGCGCGGGCTGCGCGACGTGCGGCTGCGGGGCAACGTCAACGTCGCGGCCGGGCAGAGCGAGATCTCCCGGGTCGGGATGCGGGAGTTGATGACCAACGGCGCGATCGACGTGTGCAACTATGACGCGTCGTGGGGCGGGGGGCCGACCGAGTGGCGTCGAGTGGCGGCGCTGGCGGGCGTCTTCGACGTGCAGCTCGGGCATCACGAGGAGGCGCAGGTCGCCGCCCCGCTGCTGGCTTCGGTGCCGCACGGTACCTACGTCGAGTCGTTCTCCCCGGACCGCGACCCGATCTTCTGGAACCTGCTGGCCAACCGCAAGCCGCTGGAGAACGGCGCGCTGGTGCTGCCCGACGGCCCGGGGTTCGGCTGGGTGCTCAACGACGACTTCATCGAGCAGTACCGGGTCGATCGGTAAGGCTCGATACCCCGCCTGGCCTTCTGCGCTCCCACGGGTGGACTAGCGTTTCCCCGCGTATCGGACCCCACCTGACGAAGGCGTGCCATGCATCTACCCGGAGATCCCTCGGTGGTGACGATCCGCGACGTTGCTGCCCGTGCCGGCGTCGCCCTGTCGAGCGTGTCGCGGGTGCTGTCGGACCACCCGGACGTCTCCGCGGCGATGCGGGCCCGCGTGGAGCGGGCGGCGGCGGAACTGGGCTACGAACCGGATCTGCTGGCGCAGTCGCTGCGTCTGGGATCCACCCGCACGGTCGGCTTCCTGCTGCGCGACATCTCCAACCCGCTGTTCGCCACGATCGCCCGCCGCTGCGAGCAGGAGCTGCGCCGGTCGGGGTACTCGATGCTGCTGACCAACTCCGACGGCGATGTGGGCGCGGAGCTGAAGAACCTCACGCTGCTGCGGCGGCGCCGTGTCGACGGGGTGATCGCCTCGTTGGCGTCGGAGACGGCCGAGACGACCCGCAGCGCGCTGGCCGAGCTGCGGGTGCCCGTCGTCCTGCTCGACCGTGAGGTCGGCGGGCTGAGCGCCGGCGCGGTCCTGTGCGATCACTACACCGGCGTGCTCACCGCCGTGTCCGAGCTGCTGCGCCGGGGCCACCACCACGTCGGGCTCGTCACCGGCTCGCTCGACGTCCGCTCGTCACGGGAGCGGCGCCGGGGCTACGTCGCCGCGCACGCCGCGGCCGGGGTGCCGGTGAACGAGTCGATGCAGTCCTTCGGTGGTTTCGACGAGGGCTTCGCCAAGTCCGAGTTCGTCCGGATGATGTCGCGTTCTCCCGCGCCGACGGCCCTGATCAGTGGGGGAGTCGGGAGTACCGCTGGGGCGCTGCGGGCGCTGCGGCAGCTGGGCCGCAAGCCGGGCGTCGACATCGCGCTGATCGTCCTCGACGAGTGGCCGCTGTTCGACGTCTCCACCCCCGACCTGGCCTCGGTCGCCCGCGATGCCGACGAGATCGGCACGTCGTCGGCCCGGCTGCTCCTGGACATGCTGGCCGGGGGCGAACCCCAGACGCTCACCGTCGACACCATCTTCACCCCGCGCGCCAGCATCACCACGCTCGCTGCGACCTCGGCCGAACACCAGCCGACCTGAACGGAGAACCCGTGAAGATCGCCACCGTGGAACCGATCCCGGTCGCCTATCCGGAACCGAACGACTTCGACGCCACCCGCTACCTCTGCTTGGTCAAGATCACGACCGACGAGGGCGTGGTCGGGTGGGGTGAGTCGATCACGCAGTTCCCCGAGGCCAACCCGGCGGTCGCGGCGCTGATCGAGGGACTGGCGGAGTTCGTCATCGGCAAGGACCCACTGCACAACCTCGAGATCTGGCACGCGCTCAAGGAGCGGGCCTGGTGGTACGGCTACGGCGGCGGGCTCGTCTCGTACGCCGTGGCCGCGATCGACATCGCGCTCTGGGACATCAAGGGCAAGGTGCTCGGCACCAGCGTCTGCGAGCTGCTCGGCGGCCCGGTGCACGACCGCCTGCCGGCCATCGCGTCGTCGCACGCCCACCACTCCTCGATCGCGGCGATGGCCGACGAGGCGGTGTCCTGGTTGGACAGTGGCCTGCAGGGGATGAAGGTCGGGTTCGGCAAGCGCGGCGACGCGCGGCTGGGCTACGAGCACGACCGCGACGTCGAGTACGTGCGGGCGATGCGCGAGGCGATCGGCCCCGACAAGAAGCTCATGATCGACCTCGGCTACGCGATCCAGTGGGACGTCTCGACGGCCGTGCGCCGGGTGCAGGCGTTCGACGAGTACCGCATCGACTGGATCGAGGAGCCACTCGGGGCCTGGGACCCCGAGGGCTACCGCACCCTGCGGGCGAAGACGACGGCGCTGATCGCCTACGGTGAGAAGGAGTGGACCCTCGCCGGCTACGAGCGCGTCCTCGACACCGGCACCTGCGACGTCATCGGCGTCGACCCCGGCCGTGCCGAGGGCATCACCGGTTTCAAGAAGGTGGCCGACCGCGTCGAGGCGCACCGCAGGCAGGCCAACGCCCACGCGTGGTCGTCGGCGATCGTCAGCGCCGCGAGCCTCGCGGTCAGCTTCTCCAGCCGCGCCTGCACCCTGTTCGAGCTGAAGCCACTCGCCAACCCGATGCAGCACGAGCTGGTCACCGAGCCGTTCGGGCACGTCGACGGGTGGATCGCGCCGCCGGTCGGTCGGCCGGGCCTGGGCATCACGATCGTCGAGGACGTGGTGGACCGCTACCGGCAGTGAGGCGTCGAGCGAACGGCACTCTCGTCCACCCCTGGTGCACGAGCGTGCCGTTGGTCCACCGCCCGGAGTCCCGCAGCACCCTCCTAGCGCGCCGACCGCACCGTGACCGGCACCCCGCCTGCCGTGCTCGCGTACAGCGCCTCCAGTACAGCCACCGTCGCCAGGCCCAAGGCGCCGGGGGACCGGTTCTCGACCGGGCGGCCCAGGGCGAGGTCGACTAGCGCGTGCGGGGGACCGTCGCACTCGTAGCGTCCGCTGCCGTCGGGGAAGGTGATGTCGATCTCCTCGCGGCCCGTCCGGTACATGCGGAACCGATCGCCGTCGACGTCGAGGGTGAACTGCCCGGCACTGCCCACCGCGCGGATCTGGAGCTGGTCGCGGTGGTCCATGGCCAGCGCGTGGGCCGAGGCGCCGGTGATCGTCCCGATGCCCCCGTGCTCCAGCCGCAGGACGGCGGCGTTGTGCTGTTCCACGGGGCCGCCGAGCGGGCTTGCGGCGAGCGCCTGCACGGACTGGACACCCAGTGGCTGCAACCATTCCGCGAGGCCGATCGCATGGGTCAGCTGTGCCTGCGCGTAGCCGCCGCCCGACATCCGCGGGTCGGTCCAGGTGGCGGCGTCGGGCGCGGCGGTATCCGCGGCCCTGGCGTACGAACCGGTGCCCGAGAGCAGCTCCCGGGTGCCGGAGGCCATGAACAGCGCGACGTTCTCCAGCTCGCCGATGCCGCCGAGGTCGGTGATGACCTCCTTGGCGCGCACCATCATCGGGCGGTAGTTGTAGCCGTAGGACACCAGCAGGTGCCGGTCGAGCCGCTCGGCCTCGGCGACCAGCTCGCGGGCCTGGTCGCTCGTCGCGGTGAACGGCTTCTCGACCAGGACGTGCGCCCCGGCACGCAGCGCCGCGAGCGCGTGCTCGTGGTGCAGCGCCATCGGGCTGGCGACGATGACGACGTCGGCACCGTGGCGCAGGACCTCGCGGTGGTCTTCGCTCGCGACCGAGAACCCCCAGTCGCCCCGGATCTTCTCCAGCAGGCTCCCGCCGTGCCGGCAGACGCCGAAGAACTCGACGTCGTCCGCGCGCCGGGCCAGCTGCGGGAGGTGTGACGACACCACCCAGGACCCGGCGCCGATGACGCTCAGCCGGAGTCTGCTCATCGCGGGATGCCTCCAGTGCTGCCGTCCGGTATCGTTTCCAGAAGAATACGTGACGTGCTCGCTGGTTGCACGCACCGGCGGATCGGCAACCTGGGGGCACGGATGGAGACGTCGACGGGGTCGCTGCTCACGACGGCCGCCCTGCGGGCCGGTGACCGGGCCGCGGAGCTGGTCGAGCCGGCCACCGTGCTGCTGGCGGACCACCTCGCCTGCCTGCTGGCCAGGGCGGTCGGGGAGGGGCGCCCGGCCGGCGGCGTCCGGGCCACCCCGTGGGAGCAGGACGGCACGCTCGGCCTCGTCGCCTCCTGGGCGATCCGTGCGCACGCCCTCGACATGGACGACATCAACTGGTCGACCCTCACCCATCCCGGATCGATCGTGTGGCCGGTGGTGCTCGCGCTCGGCGCCGAGTCGTCCGCGCCGGCCGAGACCCTCCTGCGGGCCGCCGCGGCCGGGTACGAGATGGTCACGGCGGTCGCCAGCGTCATCGCGCCCGTGCACGGCCCGCGCCTGCACGCCACCGCCACGTCCGGGGGTGCCGGTGCCGCCGTGGCTGCTGCGGTGCTGCTCGACCTGGGCCCGGAGCACGTCACCGCGGCGGTCTCCCATGCGCTGTCCATGTCAGGCGGCGCCGGGCAGGCCACGCTGGAGCGGTCGGGAACGACGGCGTTCCACCGGGCCGTCGCCGCGACCACCGGCGTACTCGCGGCGCGGGCCGCGCAGCGCGGTCTGACCGCGTCGCTCTCGTCGCTGGACGGTCCGCGGGGTCTGCTCGCGATGTGGGGCGGCAGCGGACCCGTCGAACTGCCCGACAGCCCCGGCGGGCTCGCAACCACCTCGATCCGGCCCTATCCGGTGAGCGGGTTCCTGCAGACCGTGGTCGCCGTGGTGGTCGCCGCCCGAGCGGCGGCCACCGGCCGGGTCCGCTCGATCACCGTCCGGGCCGCCTCGGTCGTCCTCGATCTCACCCGGGACAGCGGGGATCCACGATGGAGCCTCGTCGACGTCGTTGCGGCCGCCTGGGACAGCGCCGACCCGTACGCCGCTGCGGACGGACCGGCGTACTCCCGTGCGGCGCTGCGCGGGCTGATCTCGGCCGAGCCGGACGGCCGGAGCGTGTGGGCGGCGGGCGTGGAGGTCGTCACGGAGAACGAGCGGATCGTGCGCGAGTCGTCCGATCCACCGGGCCTGCACCCGACCGTCGCCCAGGTGCAGCGGAAGTGGGAGCACCTGGGCGCCGGTGACCCCGCCGACCCGTGCGGGTGGGCAGGCGACCTCCTGACCGGGCGCGCCGCCGTCACGGAGATGGTGCGCGACGGTCGGTGGTGACGTGGCGCCGTCAGGCATCCCACGCCACGTCGACGGCCCCGGCGGTGTAGGTCGGGAGGTCGGAGAACAGGGGTTGCGCGATCTCCTCGGGTGGGCGGACGAGCCGCAACGTGGGGAACCGCGCGAAGAGCCGCGACAGCGCCGTGGCGATCTCCAGGCGCGCCAGCTGCTGGCCAAGGCACGCGTGCACGCCGTGCCCGAAGGCGAGATGGCCGAGCGCGTCGGTCCTCGTGATGTCGAAGCGGTCGGGTTCGGCGAAGCGCCGGCGGTCCCGGTTCGCGGCCATCGGCGAGACGGCGACGGTCTCGCCCTTCCGCACGTGCACGCCGGCGAGGTCGACGTCCTCGGTCGCGGTTCGGGGGAGCACGCTGGCGAACAGCGTCGCGAAGCGCAGGATCTCCTCGACAGCGCCTGCGGGCGGTGATGATCCGGCGCGGAACGCGGCCAGCTGCTCGGGGTGGGCGAGCAGGGCGACGGCACCGAGCGCGATCACGCTGGTGACGCTGTCGTGGCCGGACGCGAGCAGCGCGAACGTGATTCCCTGTACCTCGGTGTCGCTCAGCTCCGACGACCTCAGCAGGTCGCTCAGCGCGTCGTCGCCGGGACTCGCCCGCTTCTCGGCGAGGACCTCGCGGAGGAAGTCGAACCTGGCCTGGTTCGGGTGGAACGACGTGAAGAGGTCCATGAAGGTGGGGACGTGGGCCGGGGGCACGCCGAGCACCAGGCACTGCGTCCGCATGGCGATCGGTGTGGCGTAGACCTCGGTCAGGTCCACCGGTGATCCCGCGGCCGCCATGGCATCGAGGCGGTCGTCGACGATCTGCTCGACGCCCTCGCGGTACCCCTTCACCGCGCGGATGGAGAATCGGCTCATCGCCGATCGCCGGATGCGCGTGTGCACGGGCGGATCGAGGATGAGGAAGTGCGCCTCCGCGCGCGCCTGTTCGGCCACCGCGTCGATGGTGAATCCGGCCGGCTCGGCAGGGCCGACCGGCAGCCGCCGGGGGTGCAGGCTGAACCGCGGGTCGTGGAGGATCTCCCGGGCCGGCTCGTGCCGGGTGACGAGCCAGCCCTGGTGCCCGTCGGCGAAGCGGAGGGGGTGGGCCGGGCAGGTCTCGCGGATCGCGTCGAACTCCGCGGGCGGGTCGAGTGGCGTTCCCACGAGGGGTATGGACATTGCTTCGGCGGTCACGCCGACTCCCGGATCGTGATCGCGCGCGCCGGGCAGAGCGACGCTGCCCGCCGGACCGCGTCGTGCATGCCGGGCTGCGGGCTGTCGTCGAGGAGCACGACGATGCCGTCGTCGTCCTGGTCCATCACCTCGTCGGCGGCGAGAACGCACAGACCTGCCCCGATGCACACCGATGTGTCGACGTCGATCTTCATTCCGCGGCATCCTCCTGCCGTCAACGTAGGCTGCCCGCGGGGCGTTCGGGATGGTATTTCCCCTCCCATACCTGGATAATCCGAGCATGGGGGAGGCGACGTTCCCGACCGTCGTGCTGGCCGCGGATGTTCATTTCGATCCGGGTGGCCACTTTCGGTACTCCTGTGTCGAATCCGTCTCCGTCATCCACTGCCGCACCGGTCGGGGACATGTCGTGGCCGGCACCGAGCGCATCGCGCTCGAGAGGGGCACCCTCGTGGTGCTGCCGTGGGGAGTCGACCAGCAGTTCGCGGCTGATGCGTCGAGCCCACTCGGGATCGGTGCCGTGCACCTCATCCCGGCGCACTCCGCCACCGAACCCGTTGTCACCGGGATCTCGACGAACGCCCATCACGCACTGGCCGGGCATCCGGCGCGGCGCGACGACGCGGCACCGGTGCTGCGCAGGCCCTTCGTCGGTTCCGCCGGCGACTACCCCCACCTCGTCGGCGTGCTCCGGCACGCCGTGCGGCTCTATGACGACCGGCCGCCGCCGACGGAACTGCTCCAGGCGCTGGGCATCCTGCTGCGTCACGAGCTCCGCTCGCTCGACAGCCCCCGTCGAGCACCGGGGGAGGTGGCGCTGCCGGCCGACGTCGACGCGGTCGTCCGGCACATCGACGCGAACCTGGCGGCGGCTGTGACGGTGCGCGGCCTCGCCGAGGTGGGCGGCTGCACCGAGGTCACGCTCACCCGACGGTTCCGCGACGTGCTGGGCGTGCCTCCCATGGCGTGGGTCATCGAGCGACGGCTCCGGCGCGCGACCGATCTCCTGCGCACCACCACGTTGCCCGTCGCGCAGATCGGGTCGCGGTGCGGATACCCCGATCCCTACTACTTCTCCCGCGCCTTCCGGGCGCGCTACGGGGAGTCGCCCGCGCGGTGGCGCCGGACGCAGGGGCTGACCTGACCCGACCGCGCCGACCCCGTGGCCACGGCGCCGACGTTAGGACGTCGGCGCGGTGGCGAAGTGGTGGGCGCGGTCGCCGTTACGCGACGCCGGCGTTGGCCGCGGCGGGCCGCGGGGCGCGGGCCGGGGGAGCTGCCAGCTCGGCCCAGCGGTGGCAGGCGACCTGGGACCCGTCCGGGGTGGCCTCCAGCGCCGGGCGCACTGTCCGGCAGACGTCGATTGCGTGCGGGCAGCGGGGGGCGAACGGGCAGGCGTCCGCCGCCACCTCGGCGACGGGGCCGGGCTCCGCGCGCACCGCCGACGTCCGCCGCCTGCGCTGCTCCTCCGGGTCGGGCACCGGGGCGGCTGCCAGCAGCGCCTGCGTGTACGGGTGGGCCGCGCGGCCGTAGACGGTGGCCGCGTCGCCCTGCTCCATGATCCGGCCGTGGTAGAGCACGATGATCCGGTGGCTCAGGTGCCGCACGACGGCGAGGTCGTGGGCGATGAACAGGTAGCTGAGGCCGAACTCGTCCTGGAGCTGCCGGAGCAGGTTGAGCACCTGCGCCTGCACGGACAGGTCCAGGGCGCTGACGGGTTCGTCGCAGATGACCAGGCGCGGCTCGACGATCAGGGCGCGCGCGATCGCGATGCGTTGGCGTTGACCACCGGAGAACTGGGCGGGGTAGCGGTGCGCCGCATCGGCGCTGAGCCCGACCTTGTCGAGCAGGGAGCTCACCTGCGCCGTCACCTCGGCCGCGGGCACGCGGTGGTGCACGCGGAAGGTCTCGGCGAGGGTCTGGCCGACGGTGCGCGTCGGGTTCAGCGAGCTGTAGGGATCCTGGAAGACGACCTGGAGCTCGGAGCTCAGCAGGCGGCGCTCGCGATAGCCGGCACGGGTGATGTCGTTGCCGGAGAAGGAGATCGTGCCGGAGGTGACGGGCGTCAGGCCGAGGATCGCGCGGCCGATGGTGGTCTTCCCCGACCCGGATTCGCCCACCAGTCCGACGGTCTCGCCGAGCGCGACCGTCAGGTCGATGCCGTCGACGGCACGCAGCGGTGCCTGCCGGCGGCCGCCCAGGTACTCGACGGTGAGCCCGCGGACGTCGAGCAGCGGATCCACTCCAGCGCGGTGATCGACAGGACGCCGATGCGGTGCCGTCATCAGGTCAGAACTCCTTCCTTGCGCGCGGCGAGCAGGTCGTGGTGGATGCACCGGGTCAGCCTGCCTTCGGCGGGCGCGAGCAGGGCGACGGCGGTGTCGCGGCAGGCAGCGGTGGCGTAGGGGCAGCGCGGGTGGAAGTGGCAGCCGGCGGGCCACTGCCCCGGCTTGGGCACGGTGCCGCTGATCGTCGGCAGCATCCCGGCGCCGATCGCGTTGTGCGGGTTCGCCGCGAGCAGCGCATCGGTGTAGGGGTGCAGGGGCTCCCGGAACATGGCCTGCAGCGATCCCTGCTCGACCACCTGGCCCGCGTACATCACGACGGCGCGGTCGCAGCTGTCGGCGACCACGCCCCAGTCGTGGGTGACGAGCAGGACGGCCATGTTGCGGTCGCGGCGGATGTCGCGCAGGAGATCGAGGATCTCGGCCTGGACCGTCACGTCGAGTGCGGTGGTGGGCTCGTCGGCGATCAGGAGCTTGGGCTCGCCCGCCAGCGCCCGCGCGATCGCCACGCGCTGCGCCATCCCACCGGATAGCTCGTGCGGGTACTTGCGGGCGACCTCGGCGGGGCGCGGCAGCCGGACGCTCTCCAGCAGTCCGACGGCACGGGTGCGGGCCTCCCGGCCCGTGCAGCCGTGGTGCTGCCGGATCGCCTCGGCGAGCTGCCAGCCGATCCGGAACGCCGGGTCCAGGCTGATCATGGGCTCCTGCGAGATCAGCCCGATCTCCTTGCCGCGCAACCGGCGCAGCTCCCGTTCCGGCATCGTGGTCAGGTCGCGACCCTCGAACCAGATCGATCCGGCCGTGACCCGGCCGTTGGCGGGGAGCAGCCCGAGCACCGACATCGCGGTGATCGACTTTCCGCAGCCGGACTCCCCGACGAGCCCGACGCACTCGCCGGCCCGCAGGTCGAGGTTGACGTCGTCGAGCACCGGCTGCAGGCCCTGCGCGGAGGCGAAGGCGACTCCCAGCTGCCGGATGGACAGGAGTGCGTCCCGGGCGGGCGGGTCGCCTGCCGAGGCGGCGAGCGGGGTGGCCACGGGAACGACCGGACGCCGCCGGGCCGGTTGTGGTGACCAACCCTCGGTCGTCGCGTCGCGGGCGATGTCGGCCAGCAGGCCCAGCGCCAGGCCCGTCGCCACGATGGCGATGCCGGCCGGCCAGATCAGCCAGGGCTGGAGCACGATCGCCTTGATGCCGTCGGCGACCATCCCGCCCCAGCTCGGCGCGGGAGCGTCGACGATCAGGCCGAGGAACGACAGTCCGGTTTGGACGACGAGGGCGAACGAGGCGATCAGCGACGCCTGCACGATGATCGGCCCGGCGATCCGCGGCAGGACGTGGCGCACCACGATGTACCCACGGGACAGGCCCGACACCTGCGCGGCGGCGATGTAGGGCTCGCTGCGCACGGCGACGGTGGCCGACCGCACGACCCGCATGAGACTGGGCGCGGTGAGCACGCCGAAGCTGATCATGGCCGCGGTCATGCTGTGGCGGAAGGCCGAGAGCACGACCAGGATGACGACGATCGACGGGATCGAGAACGTCAGGTCGGCGAGCCAGCTGATGACGGCGTCGATCCGCCGTCCGAAGAACCCGGCCACCAGCCCCAGCGGGACGCCGAGCACCAGCACCGCCACGAGCGCCTCGGCGACCCCGAGCAGCGTCGGCCCGGTGCCCACGAGCAGCCGGTCGAGCACGTCGCGGCCGAGGGTGTCGGTGCCGAGCAGGTGGGCGGCGCTGGGGCCCTTCAGGGTGCTCAGCAGTTCGCCCGCGTTCTGGACCGCCACCCCGGGCAGCGCGATCGGCGCGATGATGCCGACGGCGACGATCAGGAGCAGGTAGGCGAGGCAGACGATGGCGAGTGGCCGCCGCAGCACGCGACGGAGTAGGCGCGGCGGGTCCACCTCGTTCGGTGGCGCGCTGCCGGGGGTCGCGGCGCCGTCGATGCTGGTCATGATCGGCTCACCTTCGGGTTCAACCACCGGTAGCTGACATCCACCACGAGGTTGATGACGACCACGATGATCGTGAAGTACACGACGAGACCCAGCACGACGGGGACGTCGCTGCGCTGGGTGGAGTTGACCACCTGGAAGCCCAGTCCGGGCACGGAGAACACCGACTCGACGACGACGGTGCCGCCCAGCAGCGCGACCGCACGCAGGCTGACGACGGTCACGATGCGGATCGCCGAGTTCTTCAGCGCATGGCGGAACGTGAGGGAGCGCGGGCTGATCCCGTTGGCCCGGGCCATCCGGATGTACTCGCTGCCCAGCACGTCGAGCATGACCTCGCGGGTCTGCTTCGCCACCATGGCGACGCCGTCGAGCGACAGCGCCGCGACGGGCAGGGCCAGCGCCACGGCCCAGCGCCACGGCGACTCGCCCAGCGGCACGTAGCCGATGGCGGGAAACCAGCGCAGCTTGACGGCGAACACGGCGATGAGGATCGCGCCCGCCCAGAACGACGGGACGGCGAGCCCGATCAGGGAGAGCCCGTCGACCAGCCTGCCGAGCACGCCGCCGCGCACGGCGCTGACGACACCGAGGCCGACGCCGACGATCGTGGTGACGATCAGGACGGCGGCCAGCAGCGAGACGGTGACCGGCACCCGCTCGTTGATCAGGTCCGTGACGCTGCGCCCGCTGAACAGCGACGCCCCGAGGTCACCGTGCAGGGCGGCGGAGAGCCAGTTCCAGTACTGCTGGTAGACCGGCAGGTCCAGCCCCAGCCGCTGGCGCAGCGCGTCGTAGGCCTCCTGGGTGGAGTCGGGGCCCAGGATCTCCTGGGCCGCGTCCCCCGGCGCGATCGAGATGAGCAGGAACGTCAACGCCGTGACGATCAGCAGCAGCGCCACCGTCGTGAGCAGCCGCCTCAGTACCGTCCGCAGCAGCGTCCGACGGGGCGCTCCGGGCCGCCTGGCCCGGTGGGTCGCCCCGTCGGCAACCGCTGCTCCGGAGGGTTCCCCGGAAACCACAGTCATCCCTTGGGAATCCAATCGATGATGAACGGAGCGGGCTTGCTGAAGCCGAAGTCGATCCCCTCGATGCCCGGCTTGGCGAACCAGACGGAGTCCTGCAGCAGGACCGGGAGCGTCAACGACTGGTCGGTGACGTAGTCGGCCATCTGCGTAAGGTACGGAGCCGGGTCCTTGGCGGCCAGCGTCTCGTTGTAGAGCACATCGAGTTGGGCCGGACGGCCGAGCTTGAACGGGTCGGTGATCGAGACGTTCGACCACATGTCGTTGCCGACGTCCCACGCCATCGACGTCTTGCGCGTCGTGTAGAAGGCCGAGTACACGCCCTTCTTCATCTCGTCGATGAACTGCGCCGCCGGCACCGTCACGACCTCCATGGTCACGCCGACCTTGCGGAGGTTCTCGGCAACGGCCAGCGCCTCGTTCTGGCGGTTGCCCGTGGTCACGGTGACGATCTTGAAGCTGAACCCGTTCGGGTAGCCGGCCTCGGCGAGCAGGGACTTCGCCTTCTCGGGGTCGAAGGGGTACGCGGCGTCGGCCTTGGTCTGGTTCCACGCGTCGTCGGTGTAGTGCGCCGTGATCGGGGCCGCGTAGCCGTTGGCGAGACCCTGCGCGATGGCCTTGCGGTCGATCGCGTAGTTGAGCGCCTGGCGCACCTTGGCGTCACCGAGTGGCTTGACGAGCGTGCCTGCGCGGTCCATGAAGTAGATCTCGGAGCTGCCGAACGGCTTGTGGATGACGTTCAGCCCGGCCGAGACCGCTCCGGCCGCCATCGAGGGCTGCCCCAGCGCCACATCGAGCTGGCCCGTCGTGGCCGCCTGCAGCATCGAGGCGGGATCGACCACGATCTTGATGACGATCTTGCTGAACCGGATCTTGGACTGGTCGTAGTAGTGCGGGTTCGGCACGTAGGTGTTGTGGTCGCCCTCGACCGTCTCCTTCGGGTCGAGCATGTACGGCCCGGCGCCGAAGGTCTGGGTCTTCAACTGGTCGGGCTTGGCGACCGCGGCGGGCGAGCCGATGAGGCCCCAGGTCCACATGTCCGACAGCTGGGTCAGCAGGGTGGGCTCGGGAGCCGCCATGTGCAGCCGGACGATGCTGTCGCCCTCGGTCTCGATCGAGCTGATCTTCAGTCGCTTGGAGAAGGCGCCGCCGGAGTTGGCGTAGTACTCGAGCCAGGTCTTCACCGCCGCCGCGTTGACGGGCATGCCGTCGGAGAAGGCCGCGCCGGTGCGGAGGGTGAGCTCGAAGACCGTCCGCTTGTCGTCGATGTACTTCCACGACGTGGCCAGGCCCGGCGTGAACGACCCGTCGGGCGCGGTGCGCAGCAGCGGGTCGTACGCCAACGTACGGATGATCATGGATCCGTCGTTCCCGCGGTTGTCCAGCGCGGGGTTCAGGTTGGAGAGCGCGGAGTCGATGCCGACGGTGATCGCGGGCTTCTCACCGCTGGGTGCGGTGCCCGGCTGGGCGGAGCTGCAGGCGGTGACCGCGAACAGCACGGCTGCCGCCGCGAGGACGAGTGCTCTCGGCCTGGACATCCACCGGGTACTCATGAGTGCTCCGGCCACGATGATGTTCCCCCCGGGCGCAGAACGATCATGGCAACTCCTTTGTTGGTGGGTATCGACAGCGCGGAGATCGTGGTGAGGGTCGGTCGCGGAAGAGGAAACGTTTCCGATTGCAGGCGCATCGGATCCCGCGGAAGCGGTGCGGGGATGGTCTCGACCGACTCGGACCGCGTCATGGTCTGCCGTTCCTCAGATGTCCTGGTGCCTGCGGGGCTGACGCTTGAACTCTCCACGAACGGGGTGGTAACGTTTCCAATCCGGGGGGAGGGTACCTGCCTCCCGTCGAAGTTGGCAAGAAGTCCTCGGCCACCTGACCGTCGGGAGTGGCCTGCAGCGGCGCCGAAGATCGGCATCTGCGTGATGCTCGTAGGAGGCAGCGACCATGCCCGTAACGACCACCAGCGATCACGATCAGCCGGTCACCCTGCCGACGGTTCGGGCCGGCCTCTTCGATCCGCCGGGGCAGTTGGCACACCTTCGGGAGACGAGCCCGATCCGCCGGCTGGTCTGTCCGGACGGCTCCCTCGGATGGCTGGTCAGCAGCTACGAGCTGGCCAGGACGGTACTGGGCGACACCCGTTTCAGCGCTGTTCCCAATGCCTTTCGGCGCCGCCCGGTGGACACCGCCGACGCCATCACCGCGCACGCGTTCCTCGAGTCCGAACAGGACTCGTCCGTCGTGGCGTCCCGGGTCGGCGGCTTCATCCACATGGACGCACCCGAGCACACCCGGTTCCGGCGGCTGCTCGCCGGGCACTTCACCATGCGGAAGATGAACCAGCTGCGCTCGCGCATCGAGGAGCGGACGCGCACGCAACTGGACCTGATGGCGCAGCTGGGCTCGCCGGTCGACCTCGTGGAGAGCTTCGCGCTGCCGATCCCGCTCGCCACCATCTGCGACCTGCTCGGGGTGCCGGACGCCCACCACGCGACGATGCATCGCTACGTCGCGGCGCTGGAGGATCCCGAGGCCGGGCCGCAGGTGGTCGCCGCCGCCCTGCAGGAGTTCGGTGAGCTGCTCCGGACCGTGGTGCGCGAGCGGCAGGTCCGGCCGGCCGACGACCTGATCAGCACCATGATCGACGGCGGCGACCTGACTGAGGACGAGCTGGTCGGGGTGTCGATCCTGCTGGCCATCGGCGGGCAGCACACCACCTCGAACATGCTGGCGCTCGGGACATTCGCCCTCGTCCACGACCGCCGCCGGTGGGACGCGCTGCGGGCGGATCCCGCGCTGATCGGCAACGCGGTCGAGGAGCTGCTCCGCTATCTCACCGTGTTCCAGCTCGGGGCCTTCACCCGTGCCGCCAAGGAGAACGTGGAGCTGGGCGGGGTGCCGGTCGCCGCAGGCGAGACGGTGTACGTCTCCCTGCAGGCCGCCAACCGGGACCCGGCGAAGTTCGGCGATCCGGATCTGCTCGACCTCGCCCGCGATGCCGGCGGCCATCTCGCCTTCGGCCACGGAATCCACCAGTGCATCGGGCAGCACCTCGCCCGGGCGGAGATGCAGATCGCGTTCGCGGGTCTGATCGAACGGTTCCCGACGTTGCAGGTGGCGGTGCCGGCCGAGGACGTACCGATGCATCCGGGTGACATCGACGTCTGCGGGCCCTACCGGTTGCCCGTGAGCTGGTGACCGGTTCGGGCTAGGCGATCTCGATGACGCAGATGTGGTGCCCGGTCGACACCTCGTCACCGACCTCGACGAGGAGCTCACCGACGACACCGGTGACCGGGCTGACCACTTCGGCGGTGACCTTGTCGGTCTCGGCATTGACGATGGCCTGACCGGAGTGCACCGTGTCGCCCACGGCGACGAGCCACTCGTCGATGACGACGACATCGGTGGTTTCCCCGAGCTTGGGCATCGGGACGTGATGGAGCACGGCTGATCGATCTCCTCGCAATGTCACGCGGTGCCGGCGAGAACGTGCCGGAACATCTCTCGGACGTCGGGTTCCGGACTGGACCTCGCCGTCTGCAGCGCGGTCTCGACCTCTTCCGCGACGGCCTGGCGCAGCTTCTCCAGCGTGTCCTCGTCGGCGTGGCCGCCGGTGACGAGCCGATCGCCGTAGATCGCGATCGGGTCCCGCGCGAGCCAGGCGTCGAGCTCACCGGCGGGCCGGTAGGTGGCGGGGTCGGAGCGGGAGTGCCCCGAGTAGCGGTAGGTCTTCATCTCCAGCAGGGTCGGCCCGGAACCCGACCGGGCCCGCTCGGTCGCCTGCGTCATCGCGGCGACGACCGTGTCGAGGTCCTGGCCGTCGACGACCTCGCCCGGCATCCCGTAGGAGTCGGCGCGCCGCGCGATGTCGTCGATCGCGGTGGTGGCGTCGATCCTGCTGTACTCGCCGTAGAGGTTGTTCTCGCAGACGAAGACCACGGGCAGCGACCACACGGCGGCGAGGTTGAGTCCTTCGTGGAAGGCGCCGATGTTGCTGGCTCCGTCGCCGAACAGGCCGATGGCGATGCCGCCGTCTCCGGCGACCTGCGCGGCCCAGGCCGCACCGGCCGCGATGGGAATGCCGGCACCCACGATGGCCATCGTGGGCATCAGCCCGATCTCGCGGCTCGACAGGTGCATGGATCCGCCGATGCCGCCCACGCAGCCGCCGGTGCGCCCGAGTATCTCGGCGAGCACCTGCTCGGGCCGCATGCCGAGCGCCATCGCGTGGCCGTGCCCCCGGTAGGTGCAGACCAGCTGGTCCGAGGGTCGGGCGACCGCGGCGATGCCGACCGAGACCGCCTCCTGGCCCTGGCACGTGTGGGTGGACCCGGAGACGAGCCCGGCGGCGAACAGTTCTTTGATCGAGTCCTCGGTGCGCCGGATCTCGACCATGCGCCGGTAGCGCTGCAGCGGCTCGGCGAGTGCGGCGCGGCGCTGCAGCGGGGTCTCGGCCTCCAGATCGGACATCGACTCAGGCATCGACGATCTCCTTCCACCAGGGGGTGGGCACCCGGTTGTTGGCGATGAGGTGGGCGATCTGGCTGCTGACGTACCCGGCGTCGGGCACGTAGCGCGACTCCAGAGCGCGGGAGTAGGGCACGGGGATGTCGGGGGAGGTGATGCGCAGCACCGGGGCCCGCAGCTCGCCGAACAGCTCCGTGGCGACGTCGGCGGCAATCCCGGTGCCCCACCCGCCGGTCCACGGGTTGGCCTCGACGATGGCCAGCCGCCTGGTCCGGCGCACCGAGTCCAGGATGGTGTCGCGGTCTACCGGGCTGATCGTCTGGAGGTCGACGACCTCGGCGTCGATCGACCCGAGGTCGGCGGCGGCCAGCGCCGTCGGCACCGTCTGCCCGAGCGCCACGACCGTCACGTCCGCGCCGGTGCGCACGATGCGGGCGCGGCCCAGCTCCGGCAGCGCGAGAGCGGTGTCGACGTCCTCGCGGTCGCCGTAGAGGATCCGCGGCTCCAGGAACACCACGGGGTCCTCGTCGCGGATCGCGGCGCGCAGCAGGCCGTACGCCGACTGGGCGCCGGACGGGGCCACGACCTTCAGGCCCGGCGTGTTGATCAGCCACGACTCGAGCGTCTGGGAGTGCTGCGCTCCGAACCCCAGCCCGGGCCCGGCCGAACACCGCACCACCAGCGGCGCGGTGTACTCGCCACGGGACAGGTAGCGCAGGTTCGCCGCCTCGGTGACCACCTGGTCGAGCGCGACGCCGAGGAACTCGGCGAACATGATCTCGACGACGGGCCGCAGCCCCGCGCTCGCCGCGCCGACGGCGGCTCCGAGGAACCCCATCTCGGCGATCGGGGTGTCGCGGACCCGCTGGGCGCCGAAACGGTCGAACAGCCCCTCCGTGGTCTTGAACACCCCGCCCGCAGCGCCCACGTCCTCGCCGAGCAGGACGACGCGCGGATCCGCGTCCATCTCGTCGGCAAGAGCCGCAACGATGGCCTGGCGCATTCGCATCTTCGGCACGTGGTCTCCCTTCCTCTCATCGGCTGTCGTGTCGCTCGTCGGGTCGGGATCAGTACATGAGAAAGCCCCCGCTGACGTTCAGGGTGGTTCCGGTGATGAACGAGGCGTGGCTGCTGACGAGGAAGACGGCCGCGGCCGCCACCTCGGCGGGCTCGGCGATGCGTCCGAGCGGGGTCTGCTCGGTCATGGTGGCCAGCACCCGCTCGTCGAGGTCATCCAGCAGCATCGACGTGCGCGCCTGGCCGGGCGCGACGGCGTTGACGGTGATGCCGTCGGGCCCGTAGGCGCGGGCCAGGCCGCGTGTCATCGAGACGACACCGCCCTTCGTGGTCGCGTACACCACCGAGCCGCCGTAGCCTCCCGTCCACCAGCCCTGGGACGAGAACGTGACCACCCGGCCACCGTGACCGGCGGTCCGCATCGCGTCCGCGGCGGCACGGCAGAGGAAGAAGGTGCCCTTGAGGTTGACGTCGACCTGCGCGTCCCAGTCGTCCTCGGTGATGTCCGCGACCTGGGCTCGGCGACGCAGGACCGCGGCGCAGTGCACCAGCCCGTAGAGGGGCCCGGACTCCTGTGCGGCGGCGATGAGCTGCGCGTGGGCGCCGATGTCGGCCAGGTCGGCCGCGATGCGCCGCGCCGTCGCCAGCTCCGGCGCGTCGAGAGCGGCGTCGAGCGCCGGCCGGTGCAGGTCGACGGCGACGACCTGGGCTCCGGCCGCGACGAGGCCGGCGACGACCTCCCGCCCGATGCCTCCGGCCGCACCGGTGACCAGCACGACCCTGCCGTCCAGCCCGGCTCCGAGGCTCCATGCCATCCCGTCGCCCTCCGCTACCGTTTGGAATCGTTACCAAGCTACCGGCCGGTCCGTTGCTGTCAAGATGTCGCCGCGAGGTCGAGCCGCACGGACCTGGACCAGGGCCGGGGCTTGCACGCCTTCGACATTCGTGGAATCGTTACCAGCGCCCGGAGCTGGGAGGGAACCATGGAACGCGTCTGCTTCACGATGCAGGTGAGGGCGGGCCACCTCGACGAGTACCGCAGGCGGCACGGGCAGGTCTGGCCTCAGATGCAGGCAGCGCTCCGCGACGCCGGCTGGGGCGATTACAGCCTGTTCCTGCGCGACGACGGGTTGGTGGTCGGCTACGTCGAGACCGAGTCGTTCGAACGGGCGCTGGCGGGCATGGACGGGCTCGAGATCAACCGCCGCTGGCAGCAGGAGATGGCCCCGCTGATCGAGGCGCGGCCCGGGCGGCGGGTCGACGAGTCGCTCGAGCGGCTGCCGGAGATCTTCCACCTCGACTAGGCACCGTGGATCACCGCTGACCCGACCCCCACCGGAGGACCCGATGAGCCCCGCCGCGGCGGCCCCCTACGAAGTGCTGGAGATCCGACTCGGTCCGGCACCCGCCGATGCGTCGGGTACGGGCGTCGACGTCGTCTTCACCGAGCCCGCCGGCCGGGAGCGACGGGTACCGGCCTTCGTCACGGGCGGCGAATGGCGGGTCCGGTATGCGTCGGACCAGCTCGGTACCCACTCCTACCGCGCCTGCCCGGCCGGGGTCGATGCCGCCGATGGCCCCGAACTGCCGGACCCGGGCGAGGTCGAGATCGCCGGAGCGGGCGGCCCGGGAGCGCTCGGGCAGCACGGTCCGTTGCAGGTGGCCGCTGATCAGCGCCACCTGGAGCACGCCGACGGCACCCCGTTCCTCTGGCTGGCCGACACGTGGTGGAACGGGCTCGTCGACCGGCTGTCCGACAAGGAGTTCCGCGAGCTGGCTGCGATGCGCGCGCAGCAGGGCTTCTCGGTGGTGCAGATCGTCGCAGGCCTCTACCCGGAGATGGCGCCGTTCGCGCCCGAGGGGCGCAGCGCCAGCGGGTGGGCATGGCACGAGGACTTCACCGCGCCGAACCCCGACTGGTTCGACGAGGCCGACCGGCGGGTACTCACCCTGCTGGAGCACGATCTCGTGCCCTGCATCTTCGGCTCCTGGGCCTACTACCTGCAGTTCATGGACGTCGAGCAGACGAGCCGGCACTGGCGTGAGCTGGTCGCCCGCTGGGGCGCCTACCCGGTGGTGTGGTGCCTGGCGGGTGAGCCGCCGCTCGTCCTGCCTGCGGAGCTGCTCGCCGGCACCACGGATGCGACGCTGACCGCGGCGGACGCGGTGCGGATGATCCAGGACGAGGCGGCCATCGCCGACCAGCTCGCGCGGCTCAACGAGGTGGCGCGCGCGGTCCGACGGGCCGAGCCCTTCGGGCGTCCGATCACGATCCACTCCTATCCCGCCACCTGCCCGTGGGACTACCTCGACGACGAGAGCGTCGTCGACTTCTGGCTGCTGCAGACCGGGCACTCGGGTCAGAACAGCCTCGAACCGTCCGTGAACGCCGTCCACGAGGCCGTCGAGCACCGTCCGGCCAAGCCCGTGATCAACGGCGAGGTCTGTTACGAGGGCATCTGCGGATCGAGCTGGCACGAGACCCAGCGGTTCCTGTTCTGGAGCCACCTGCTCTCGGGGGCCGCGGGACACACCTACGGTGCGCAGGGCCTGTGGGGGTTCAACACGGCCGAGTACCCCAACGGTCTGCGGGGCCGCTGGGGGGAGCTCGACTGGCCCGAGGCCGCGGAGCTGCCCGGCGCCGCACACCTGGGAACGGGGCGGCGGCTCCTGCTCGACCTCCCGTGGCACGAGTTCACGGCGCACCCGGAATGGATCGAACCCCATCAGGACGCCGACGACCGGTTGCGGCCCTACGCGGCCGGGATTCCCGACGGCGTTCGCGTCATCTACTTCCCGGTGGCGGCCTTCATGAAGCAGCGCCTGGGTTCCCTGCGGCTGCCCGACCTCGGGCGCGGCGCGTGGCAGGCGAACTACGTGAACCCGCGCACCGGCCAGGCCGGGGACCCGTTCGTCGTCGAGCCCGACAGCGACGGCGTCGCCACGGTGCGCGGAGCGACGCCGCTGGCGCACTTCGCCCTGCCGAGCGCGGAGGACTGGCTGCTCGTACTGCGGCCGGCGAGATAGGAGAGGTCATGCGTTCTCGAGCGGTGGTGTTCACCGGGCCCGGTGTGGTCGAGGTCGGTGACGTCGAGTGCCCGGAGCCCGGTGCGGAGGACGTGGTGATCGCGCTGCGGCACTCGTGGATCAGCACCGGCAGCGAGTCGTCCTTCCTGCGCGGTGAACGGATCGCAGGCGACACGCCGCGCGGCGAGGGCGATCCGCTGCCGTTCCCGATGGTGGCGGGCTACCAGAAGGTCGGCACGGTCGTGAGCGTGGGGGAGCGGGTGCTCGGGCTCGAACCCGGTGACACCGTCTTCGCCACCCGGGGCCGGGTCGAGGGGATGACGGAGCTGTTCCCATACGGCGGCCACGTCTCGCCCGCGGTCGTGCCCCGGGCGGCGGTGTGGCGCCTGCCCGATCATGTGGACCCGCTGGCGTTCTCGGGACTCGTGCTCACGCAGGTCGGCTACAACTGCGGCGCGCGACCGCCGGTCGCGGTGGGGGACCCGGCCGTCGTGCTCGGTGACGGGCTGGTCGGGCACTGGGCCGCGCAGACGCTGGCGTGGCGCGGGGCCGAGGTGGTGCTGGTCGGTCGCCACCCCGACCGGCTGGCGCGGTTCGAGCCCGGCCCCCCGCACGCCACCATCGACTCCCGCGTCGTCGAACCGCACGAGTGGCTGGCGAAGCGCTTCCCGGACGGGCTCGCCGTCGTGGTCGACACGGTCGGCAGCATCGCTGCCGTGGAGGCCATGGTGCCGGCGATGCGGCGCTTCGGACACATCGTCTCGGCAGGCTTCTACGGCAACGACGACCGACTGGCGTTGCAGCCGCTGCGGGAGCGTGAGATCACCGTCGACGTCGTCTCCGGCATCGACAAGGGCCGGATGGACATCGCGTTGCAGCTCATCGCGGCCGGTCACCTGCAGACGCTGCCCCTGATCACCCACCACTTCCCGGTCGATCACGCAGCGCAGGCCTGGCAGCTGATCGTCGATCGCGCCGAGCCCTTCCTCGGTGTGGTGCTCGACTGGCAATGACTCCCCGCACGTCACGCTCGGCACATGACGCTCGGCAACGAAAGGACAGCGCATGAAGGCACTGCAGATCACCGGGCCCGACCAGGCGGAGATCATCGAGATCGAGCGTCCCGTTCCCGGCCCGGGCCAGATACTCGTCGAGATCGAAGCCGTCAACACGTGCCCGCAGTGGGACCTGCACATCATGGGCGGCAACTCGATGTTCCCGGGCCGGCCGCTGCACTACCCCTACAGCCCGGGGCAGCCGGGTCACGAGGCCATGGGCCGCGTCGTCGAGGTCGGTGCGGGCGTCGAGGATCTCGTCACGGGTACCCGGGTCGCGGCGTGGAAGGACCCGGGACACGACGTGCAGGGTTCCTACGCCGAGTTCGTGGTTCGTGACGAGGCCGACTTCCTGCGCGTCCCCGAGGAGATCTCGGCGGAGTCGGTGGCCTCGCTCGAGCTGGCGGCCGCCGTGCAGACCGCCGTCGAGTCGCTCCAGCGTTTCGATGCGGTCGTGGGCCAGCGGATCGGCGTGTCCGGTCTCGGGAACGGCGGGCTGATCGCCATCCAGATCGCGAAGGCCGAGGGTGCCCGGGAGGTGATCGGGTTCGATCTCTCGCCTGCTCGCCGAGAGCTGGCGTTGAAGCTCGGCGCCGACCAGGTGTTCGACCCGCGCGAGCTGACCACTCCGGAATCACGCACGAGCGACGAGATGCTCGACGCCGCCGTCGACTGTGCCGGCAACGGGACGTCGGTGCAGTTCCTGATGGACCGCACGCGCCGCGCGGTGGCCCTGTTCGGGGTCCTGCGCGACGACGTCCGCTTCGGCTGGGAGCACTGGCGGCTCGCGCTGTTGGGCCACCCCTCGCCGCCCTACCACCGCGGAACCGCCCAGGCCGCTCTGGATCACATCGTCGCGGGCGAGCTCGACCTCACCGCGCTCGTCTCGCGCACCATGTCCCTGTCCGAGTACAGCGACGGCGTCGCGCTGCTGCGCGAGCAGAAGGCGCTGAAGATCTGCTTCCGACCCTGACCGGTGGCCCTGCTGGTCGGGGCCGTCCTCGGGGAGTCACTGCTGCATCCTGGGGTCGTGCGTGGGGTCGGGGTAGAGGGGCGGGCAGCCGTGCTCGACCGCCTCGGGACGGAGCTCGAAGTGCCAGGGCTCGTTGCGGTAGATCTGGCACAACCCGTACCGGGCGCCGTGCTCCGCCAGCCACTTCGCGGCCTCGACGGGCCCGACGTCGACCGCGTCGCCCCGGACGTGAGCGGATGTGGCGGGGGTGGCCACCCACCGGGCGGCCTCCTGCTCCGAGCCGTACTTCGCGACCGCCCGCCTACGGAGCTGCACCTGGTAGGCCGGGGAACGCCAGCCGCTGTTGACGACGAACCCCACCCCGTCGGTGGCGGCATCGGTGGCGGCCCGGCGCAGGGCACCGCGCAGCGCGGGGTCGAGATTGCCGATGGCCGGGACGTCGGTGTCGAAGACCGTCACCCGGTCGGAGACGACACCGTCGGTTGCGTCGAGGGCGCTCCGGGAACTGCGGACGGTCGATCGGATACGGCGGGCTGCGGTGCGGACGGGTTCGCTGTAGGCCATGGTCCCAGCCAAGGCAGCAGGGCGTTGCCAGCGGGTATGGGCTTTCTGATATGTCGACGATAGGTGCCGGCTCGTAGCATCGTGATCATGCGTGTGTTGATCGTCGAGGACGAGCCCTACCTGGCGGAGGCCATTCGCGACGGGCTGCGCCTGGAGGCGATCGCGGCCGACATCGCCGGCGACGGTGACACGGCGCTGGAGCTGCTGAGCGTCAACGCCTACGACATCGCCGTGCTGGACCGGGACATCCCCGGGCCCTCCGGTGACGAGGTCGCCGAGAGCATCGTCGCGTCCGGCAGTGGCATGCCGATCCTGATGCTCACCGCCGCCGATCGGCTCGACGACAAGGCCTCCGGGTTCGAGCTGGGCGCCGATGACTACCTCACGAAGCCCTTTGCGCTCCGCGAGCTCGTGCTGCGGCTGCGAGCGCTCGACCGCAGGCGTGCCCACAACAGGCCGCCGGTGCGGGAGATCGCCGGTCTGCGGCTGGATCCGTTCCGGCGGGAGGTCTACCGCGACGGGCGCTACGTCGCCCTGACCAGGAAGCAGTTCGCGGTGCTGGAGGTACTCGTCGCCGCCGAGGGCGGTGTCATCAGTGCCGAGGAGCTGCTGGGGCGGGCCTGGGACGAGAACGCCGACCCCTTCACCAACGCCGTGCGCATCACGGTCTCGGCCCTGCGCAAGCGCCTCGGCGAGCCCGCGATCATCGACACGGTGGCCGGCGTCGGCTACCGCATCGACGGCTATCGCATCGACGCTGCCGGTGGCGCGTGAGACCGGCGGCGGTGGAGCGAGCCCCCGGGCTGAGCGTCCGCCTCAAACTCACCCTCAGCTACGCCGGCATCGTCATGCTCGCCGGTGCTCTGCTGCTCGCCGCGGTGTGGGTGTTCCTGCTGCGCTACGTGCCCGAGGTGATCGAGGCTCCGGGGCCCGACGGGCCCGGGGCGTTCGGACCGATGTCCGTGCCCGACCGCGGCGAGCTGCTCCGCGCGTTCGCCCCGAAGGCGGCCGCGGTGATGGCGTTCCTGCTGCTGTTCGGGCTGCTGGGGGGATGGCTGCTGGCCGGCAGCGTGCTCGCGCCGCTGACGCGCATCACGAACGCCGCACGCCTGGCCGCAACCGGGTCGTTGTCGCATCGGATCCAGCTGGAGGGCAGCGCGGACGAGTTCCGCGAACTCGCCGACGCCTTCGACGCCATGCTCGCGCGGCTCGAGGCGCACGACGCCGAGCAGCAGCGGTTCGCCGCCAACGCCTCCCACGAACTGCGCACCCCGCTGGCGATCACGCAGACCCTCCTCGAGGTGGCCCGCAACGACGTGCACCGCGACACCGGTGAGCTCGTCGACCGCCTGCAGTTCGTCAACACCCGGGCGATCGACCTCACCGAGGCGCTGCTCCTGCTCAGCCGCGCCAACCAGCGCTCCTTCACCCGCGAACCCGTGGATCTGTCCCTGCTGGCGGAGGAGGCCACCGAGTCGCTCCTCCCGCTCGCCGAGAAGCGCGGCCTCACCCTCGAGACCTCCGGCGACGTCGCACCCACCGTCGGTTCCCACGCGCTGCTGCTGCAGATGACGACGAACCTGGTCCACAACGCGATCGTCCACAACCTGCGCGACCAGGGCTCGGTGCGGGTCGCGACCAGCGTGTATCCGAAGGCGGTGGTGCTCACGGTCGAGAACACCGGGGAGAAGCTCACCCCGCACCTGGTGTCCACGCTCGTCGAGCCGTTCCGGCGTGGCACCGAACGCGTACGCGCCGACCACGCGGGTGTCGGCCTCGGCCTGGCGATCGTCAAGAGCATCGCCGAAGCACACGACGGGACGCTCTCCCTCGCCCCTCACCCCGACGGCGGTCTCCGCGTCACGGTGCAACTGCCCGTTGCGCCCTCGCACGTCGGCGGCTGAGCGGGGACCTACCGCGGACCGCACTCGACGCCCTGCAACGCGAGAGCCTGGCGCGCCGGTCGGGTGATCAACGCCCACAGGTTCCGGTTCGATCATGAGCCAGTGCGCGCTCGACCACCGGCACGAAGATCAACGCCCACTGGCTCATGGTCAACACCGAACCAGTGGGCGTTGATCATCGAATCCCACCCCGCGATGTCAGCCGTGGCGCAACGTCCCCGCCCGTGCCAGTGCGACCAGCCGGTCGATCAGGTCGCCGAGGGACAGGCCGGCGGCGGCCATCATCCCGGGGTAGCGGCTGTACGAGGTCAGCCCGGGCAGGGTGTTGACCTCGTTGAGGACCACGGCCCCGTCCTCGTCGAGGAACAGGTCCACGCGCGCCAGCCCCCGGCACCCCAGCGCGCGGTACACGGCCTTCGCGGTCTCCTGGACGAGCGTGCGCGACGCCGCCGGGATGTCGGCCGGGACGATCGGCGTCGAGTTCTCCGAACCGCTCTCCGGGGAGCTCTCCTGGTGGATCCGGAAGAAGCCGTGGGAGAGGGCGATGCGATCCACCTCGCCCGCGAGCAGTTCCCCGTCGTTGCCCAGGACGGCGCAACCGACCTCACGGCCGATGACGGCCTCCTCGATCACCACCTTCGTGTCGTATCGGCGGGCGAGGTCGACCGCGCCCGGCAGGTCTTCCGCCCGGGAGACCTTGCTGACGCCGAAGGACGACCCCGAACGGGCCGGCTTCACGAAGACGGGGAAGGGCAGCAGACCGGTGTCGATGGTCTCGCTCGCCGCGACGGTCCAGACGTTCGGCGTGGCGATCCCCGCACCGGCGGCGACGAGGTAGGTGAGGGACTTGTCCATGCACAGCGCAGAACTCTGGACGTCGCAGCCCACGTAGGGGATGCCGGAGAGCTCCAGCAGTCCCTGGATCGCACCGTCCTCGCCGAGCCTGCCGTGCAGCACGGGGAAGATCACGTCCAGGTCGACCGTCTCGTACTTGCCGTGATCCAGCACGAGCAGCCCGGGGGTGGCGCAGTCCGGCGACAGCACGGCCGGGCGGCTGCTGTCGCTCTCCCACCCGGGGTCGGGGCCGTCGCAGAGCAGCCAGGCGCCGTCGCGGGTGATGCCGACGTAGAACGGTTCATACCGTTCGGGATCGAGGTTCCTGGCCACCTCCCGAGCGGATTTGACGGAGATGGGGTGCTCTTCGGAACGGCCCCCGAAGAGGACGGCGATCCTTGTTCTAACCATGGTTCCCGCTCTCGAAGGTGAGGCAGTTGGTGATGCTGTTCTCGACGGTGTCGCGCAGGGCGCGGTCGGTGTAGTACGCGGTGTGCGGGCTGATCAGCACGTTCGGCAGTGCCTGCAGGCGCTGCAGCCGGCTGCTGTTCGGCGGCCTGTTCCGGTGGTCGACGTAGAAGATCCCCTCCTCGCCTTCGAGGACATCCAGTGCCGCGCCGCCGAGCCGTCCGCTCTCCAGCGCCACCACGAGGGCATCGGTGTCGAGGAGTGCGCCGCGTCCGGTGTTGATGAGGAACGCGCCGGCTTTCAGCTGCGCGATCCGGCGCCGGTCGAGGAGGTGATGCGTCTGCGCGGTGAGCGGCGTGTGGAGGGTGACGATGTCGCTGCGGCGGAGCAACCCGTCGAGAGCGACGTGGTCGGCGCCCGATGTCGCGGTCCCGGGCCGGCTGTCATGGGCCAGCATGCGGCAGCCGAAGCCGCGTAGCCGGTCCATGACGGCGCCGCCGATGCGCCCCGTTCCGACGACGCCGACGGTCAGGTCCCGCAACTCCCGCCCGCGGACGTCGGCCAGTCGGTAGTCGTGTTCCGCGGTCCGGCAGACGATGGATCGGGCGTGGCGGACCGCCATCAGCATCAGCATCACCGTGAAGTCGGCGACGCTGTCGGGGGAGTAGTCCACGTTCTCGACGCGGATCCCGACCTGCTCCGCGTAGGTCACATCGATGTGGTTGTACCCGACGCTCCTCGTCGAGATGTACCGGACGCCGGCCGCGCTGAGTGCGTGCAGCGTGGGGTTGGTGACCCGGGCCTTGTGGCCGATGCTGACGCAGCGGTTTCCGGCGGCCAGCTCGCTGTTGTCCTCGGATGCTGCCGCCTCCGTGATCGTCGGGTTGATGGCGAATTTCGGGGTCAACTCCCGGACCATGGCGGCCTCGTCGGGGTCGCATCCGTAGAGGGTGATCCCCGGTGCCGGTTCGCGGTGGGCCATGTGGCCAGCCAAGTGAGGGCGGTGTTGCCGGCACGTATGCGGTTTTCGATACGCCCTGGCAACACCGCCGCGCGTTCTCTCGAGAGATGAGCTGCAGCGCACCGAGCCCCACCGAACTCGACGTCGTCGCCGGGCCACGGGACGCCCGGGCATGATCGCGCTCAGCGTCGCGGAGATCGCCGCAGTTGTGGGTGGCACGGTCCAGGGCGACGGCACCGTGACGGTGACGGCGCCCGCCGTGCTCGACGGCCGCCGGGCCGAGCCGGGCGGGCTCTTCGTCGCCTTCTCCGGCGAGCACGTCGACGGCCACGACTACGCCGAGCAGGCCGGCCGGGCCGGTGCGGTGGCCGTGCTCGGCTCCCGGCCCACCGCGCTGCCCACCGTCGTCGTCGTGGACGTCCGGGCCGCGCTGCAGGCGCTCGCCGCGCACGTCGTGGCCCGGTTGCGCGGCGGGCTGACCGCCGTCGGGCTGACCGGCTCGCAGGGCAAGACCAGCACGAAGGACCTGGTGGCCGCCGTGCTGGCGACCGTCGCACCGACGGTCGCCACGATCGGCTCGCTCAACAACGAGATCGGCGTGCCGCTCACCATGCTGCGCGCCGAGGCGGCCACCCGGTTCCTCGTCATGGAGCTGGGAGCCCGTCGCACCGGTCAGATCGCCGCGCTGACGGGCCTGGTCGCGCCCGACATCGCCGTCGTCCTCAACGTCGGACAGGCCCACCTCGGCGAGTTCGGGTCGCGCGCGGCCATCGCCGAGGCCAAGCGCGAGCTGGTGCAGGGACTGGTGCGCGGCGGAACCGCCGTGCTCAACGCCGACGATCCGCGGGTGGTCGCGATGCGCTCGCTCGCAGGCGGCCCGGTGCTGACCTTCGGCCGGGCCGAGGACGCCGACGTGCGGGTCGTCGACCTGACGCTCGACCGGCTCGGCAGGCCGTCCTGCACGTTGCGGACCGCAGGCGCCTCGGTTCGCGTTGCGCTGCCGCTGGTGGGCGCGCACCAGGCGCTCAACGCGGCGGCTGCCACGGCGGCGGGGCTGGCTGCCGGGGTGCCACTCGAGGTCGCGGCGGCGGCGCTGGCGACCGCCCGGCTGTCGGAGTGGCGGATGGAGCTGCGGGAGCTCCCCAGCGGCGCGCTGCTGGTCGACGACTCCTTCAACGCCAACCCCGACGCGACCCGCGCCGCCCTGGACGCGGTGGTGGCGATCGACGGCACGCGTCGCATCGCCGTGCTCGGCGCGATGCTGGAGCTCGGCGACGGCAGCGCGGCCGAGCACCGCGCCGTCGGGAAGTACGCCGCGTCCCGCGTCGACGTGGTGGTGACCGTCGGTGCGGCGGCCCGGGCGATCGCCGACGGCGCGGGGGAGCGTGCGGTGGTGCTGGCCGACAACCCTGCCGCTGCCGACTGGCTGCGCCGCCACCTCGCCGCGGGCGACGTGGTGCTCGTGAAGGCCTCCCGCGGGGCGCACCTCGACGAGGTCGCCGCCGCGCTCACGGCCGGATCCCCTGTTGCACGGCGGTGAGCGCGCCCGTTGCCGGCGCCGAAGGTCAGGCCGCGCCCATCGCCGCCATCGCCTGCGGGAGGAACGCGCGCAGGGCGTCGAAGTCGTAGAGCCGGTTGACGCCGCTGGGGCTCGGGTGGGTGCCGTTGCGGAACGCCGTCGTGGCGGGCACCCCGGCGCGGCCGAGCGCGGCGACGAAGTCGTCGGTCATGCGGCGGACGAGCACCTCGGTGACGGCGTCGCGGACCGCCGTGACCACGTCGTCGTGCGCGCCCGCCAGGCCGTTGCCCGCCTCGACGTACAGCGAGACGCCGCGCAGCCGCGGTGCCAGCGCGGTCGGGTTGTGGGCCGCCCAGATGTCGTCCTGCAGGAGGCGGTCACCCCGCACGCACGGGCCGAGATCAGCTGGAGCAGGGGCAGTACCGGGAACAGCGCGTCCGAGTTCACCGCGCCGGACAGCGACGCGGCCGCGTCGAACACGCCGGGGTTGCGGGCGGGGTACGACATCGCGCCGAGGCCGCCCATCGAGCTCCCGGCGACCGCGCGGTGACCCGTGGTCCGGAACGTCTGGTCCACCCATGGCAGCAGTTCCCGGATGTGGGAGGTCTCCCAGGCGGGCGGCGGGAACGGGTCCCCGCCGTTCTGCGGGTCGCCCGCGGTGATCGGGGTGCCGTACCAGTCGCTGTAGAGCCCGGACGGGCCGCCGTCGGGCTGCACGAGGATCACCGGCGTGTCCCCGATGACCTGCTCCACCTCGGCGGCGGGCCACGTCGCCGGCGAGTTGTTCGCCCCGTGCAGGTGCACGAGCACCGGGTAGCGCCGCGTCGCAGCGCCGTCGTAGGAGACGGGCAGCGTCACCCGGACGTGGACGAGACCGTCGGGCATGGCGGTGCCGACCGCGGCCGAGCGGAACGCGTACATCGTCGTGCGAGCGTCCACGGGGGTCGCCGACACCGGGGTCAGCCCGACCGCCGGTGGCGCGGTGCGCGGCCGGCAGCGCGGGGAGTCCGGTGCCGCGGTGGGCGGCGTCGACGCGCTGGCCCGGCCCGCCCCGACCAGGCAGGCCGGCAGCGCCAGCGCCGCGACCGTGGCGGTGCCGAGCGTCCGGCCCCTCACGCCGCCCGTCCGGCGTTGGCGGCGATCAGGGCGATGATCTCGGACCAGAGCGCGCGGGGGAGCTCGTGGCCCATCCCGGGGAAGATCGTGAGCGTTGACCCGGGGATCTCCTCGTGCATGGCCTTCGACGCGCTCGCGCTGATCAGGCGGTCGCCGTCGCCGTGCAGGATCGCGGTGGGCAGGGCGACGTCGCGCAGTGCCTCGGTCCGGTCCTTCGCCTCGATGATCGCCTCGAACTGCCGGACGATGCCGTCGGGGTCGTAGTCGCGGTCCCACATGAGGCCACCGAGCTCGCGCAGCCAGTCGAGGTCGGCGGGGTAGCCGGTGGACAGGCACGGCTCCTCGTTGCGGAGGTAGAGCTCCACGGCCTCCTCCCGGGTCTGCGCCCGTGGCATGGCCATCCGGTCGTCGACGAGGTCGGCGCCGGCGAAGTAGGCGGTGCTGGGCGAGGTGTAGAGGAGCGCGAGGGAGCGGACGGCCTCGGGATGGTCCAGCGCGAGCTGCTGGGCGATCATGCCGCCCATCGACTGGCCGACCACGTGGGCGGGGGCGAGGTCGAGCGCGGCGAGCAGGCCGTGGGCGTCGGCGGCCAGGTCGGTGAGGTCGTAGCCACCCTGCGGGAACTTCTGGGACAGCCCGACGTCGCGGTTGTCGAAGCGGACGACGTGGAAACCGGCGTCGGCGATGTGCTGGCAGAGCTCGTGTCGCCAGCCGAGCAGGTGTGCACCGAGGCCCTGGATCAGCAGCAGCGGCGGGCTGTCCGGGTCGCCGAACGTGTCGTAGCAGAGGCGCACCCCGGTGGGTGTGGTGACGATCGGCACGGGGTTCTCCTCGGATGTCAACGGAGGGCGCGGATGCGCATGATCACGAAGCCTGCGACGACCGCGCAGATCGCGCCGAAGGCGAAGAGGGCGACGTAGCCGCCCAGGAAGGTGATGAGGCCGCCGGCGATCACCGAGGACAGGATCTGCGGCAGCCCGGTGGCGACGGCGAGGATGCCGAAGTCGCGGCCCTCGTTCAGCTTGTCCGGCAGCACCAGCGACATCACGGCGAGGTCGACGGCGAAGTAGGTGCCGATGAACGCGCCCGATGCCACCGCGTAGATGAGCATGCCCGTCCAGGTGGGGCTGATGACCGGGACGAGCAGGCTGGCGGCCAGCCCGGCCGAGCTGATCCCGCAGAAGAGCTTGCGCCGGTCGAGCCGGTCGGCGAGCCAGCCCAGGCCGGTCGCGACGACCACCCAGGTCAGGACGGTGACGGTGGTCAGTGTGCTCACGGCCACCGCGACGTCGCCGCCCGGGAGGTTCGCGGTGCCGATGTAGTCCTGCAGCGTGAAGTAGAGGTAGCCGCTGACCGTGAAGTAGGCGAGGAAGAACCCGAACCGGCTGACGAAGGCCAGGCTGAAGTCACGGGAGCGGAACGCGGCGAAGAAGGCGGGGATCGCCGCGCGCAGCGCGCCCGGGTTCCGCTCGGGTCGCGCCAGCCCGACCGAGGAGGGCTCGGGAGCGCCGATCACCAGCAGCAGGCTGGCGGCGACGAGGATCAGCCCGATGGTCGTGTAGCCCCAGAACTGGCTGACCCGGCTGGCGATGTTGACCCCGACGAGCACGCCGATCGGCGTGCCCAGCCCGATGAGCGCCGAGGCCAGCCCGCGCCGTCCCTCGGGCACCCGGTCGGGCAGGATGGCGGCGGCCGCGCCCTGGTAGAAGTTGGCCGTGAACCACAGCACCATGTAGGCCACTGCCAGCAGCGGCAGCGCGGTGGCGAGGCCCATGACCACCGTCAGCCCCGCGGATACCAGCGCCATCAGCAGGATCCACGGCGCGCGTCGCCCGAACCGCGAGCGGGTGCGGTCGGAGACGGCACCGCCTGCGGGCAGCGCGATCAGGGACGCGACCGCGGCCAGCGTGGTGAGCAGGGCGAGGGTGCCGACCTTGCCGGTCGGGTCGAGCGCATCGACCTGCGCGGGGATCAGGATCTGCTGGATCCCCTGGAACACGGCGAACATCGACGACATGGCCGTGACGACGAACGTCAACAGGCGGCCGAGGCCGACCCTGTCGACGGCCGGATCGGCACTCACACCTGCGACACCGCTGTCGATCATGGGTCCTCCGTCGGGCATGATGCGGCTGGTCAGAGCTACTAATTCGTATTAGTAGGGCGGGACCATAGCCGGACAGCCCGTCGGGGCGCAAGAGGTCGGCGGGGCTCGGCACGGCCGAGGGCCGACTACGCACATCCCGTAGCGACCGCGCACACGCTGGAACGTGTGCGCCGTCGCCACCCGGTATGCGCAGTCGGCCCTCGGGGGTGCTCGCGATCAGGCGGGTTCCCCAGGTCGTGCAGGCCCCGTGCGGTACATGGTGTTCTCCTCAGAAGCCGGTGCGGAGCGGGACGAGCGGGGTGGCGGGCAGCCCGGTCTGCCGGGTCTCGCCCAGCCCGCCCGCGCCCAGGTCACCGCCGCGCAGGGACACGACGTCGCCGGGCCGCAGCCAGCGGGCCCGCGCCAGGTCGGGGGTGTCGACGTGCTCCAGCAGGCGGCCGCCGGGAACCGTGCCGGAACAGATCACGTCGCCGGGCACGAGCTGCACGCCGCGGGAGGCGAAGGCCACCATCTCGGCGAAGCTCCAGTCCATCCCGGTCAGCCCGCCACGGGTGAGCTCCTCGCCGTTGAGCGTCACCGACAGCTCGAGCGCGGCCGGATCCAGCTCGTCGACGGTGACCAGCGCCGGCCCGAGCGTCGACGCGCTGTCCTTGCTCTTGCCCATCCCGATGCCCTGCGCGGAGTCGCGGAGCTGGACGTCGCGCGCCGACCAGTCGTTGAACAGCGTGTAGCCGACGATGTGCGCACCGGCCGTGTCCGGGTGCAGGTCCCGCCCGCCGCGCCCGATCACGGCACCGACCTCCAGTTCGAAGTCGAACATCGCGCACCCCGGCGGGATCGCGACGTCGGTGTGCGGCCCGACGATCGAGCCGACGTTGGCGAAGTAGAAGGCGGGCGTCTGGTACCAGGCCTCGTGCAGGTCGGTCGGGCGGCCCAGCGCCTGGTAGCAGCCGCGGAGGTGGTCGAGGAAGCCCAGGCTGTCGCGCACCGACGGCGGTCGGGGCAGCGGGGCCAGCAGTGTGACGTCGGCGAGGGCGACCACCTCGGCCGGGTCCCGGCGGGCTCCGGCCCCCGCCTGCGCCAGCTCGTCGCGGGCCAGCAGGTCCAACAGGGTTGTGCCGGTGGCCAGCCCGCGGACGCTCTCCCCGTCGACGATCCCGGCGCGCGGACCCGCGCCCGCGTCGTAGGTCACCTACGGCATGGCGATACCCCCTCGTCGTCGTACTGGTTGTCGCAGGCGAGCGGCTGCATCAGAACCGTACGGGCAGGCTCGCCCAGCCGCGGGCCACCTTGTTGGCCACCCGGCGCACCGGTGCCGCGGTGCCCGGCCTGATGTCCGGGAAGCGCTCCAGCAGCCGGGTGAAGATGATCTCGCCCTCCAGCCGGGCGAGCGGGGCCCCGATGCAGTGGTGATGACCCGGCAGGAACGTGAGGTGGCGGTTGGGGGAGCGGGCCGGGTCGAAACTCGTGGGGTCCTCGAACGCCCGGGGGTCCCGGTTCGCCGCCCCGATGACGAGCCAGATGATGCCGCCCGCCGGGATGTCCACGCCGCCGAGCGTCACGTCGCGGGTGGCCTTGCGCAGGTCCAGGTGCAGCGGTGGGTCGAGCCGGAGCATCTCCTCGACCAGCGCGGGGATGTTCGCGGGATCCGCGGCGGCGGCACGTGCGGCGGGCTCGGTGAACAGGAAGTGCAGCCCGTTGCCGAGCAGGTTGACGGTGGTGTCGTTGCCGGCGGTGAGCAGCAGGGCCAGCGAGCCGAGCAGCTCGTCGGCGGGCAGGCTCGCCGTGGCGAGTACCGAGGTGAGGTCGTCCTGCGGGTGGCGCCTGCGCTCGGCGATGATCGTGCGCAGGTACTCGACCATCTCGTTCGCGGCGTGGATCGCCTCGGTGCGGGCAGCGCCCTGGATGCCGGGGTCGAACGTCGCCGCCAGCGCCTGGGACCAGCGGCGGAAGTGCGACTGCTCCGCGTCCGGGACGCCGAGGACGTCGGCGATGATCGCCACCGGCACCGCCCCGGCGAACTCGGCCATGAACTCGGCCTCCTGGCCGGGGGAGAAGCGGTCCAGCAGCTCACCGACGCGCGTCTCGATGATGGGCCGCCAGCGCCGGGTCGCGTAGCCGGTGAAGGCGGGCATCATCGTCGAGCGCATCCGGGTGTGCGCGGGCGGGTCGTGGAACATGAACTGCTGCGAGCTCACCGCCATGAACGCGGCCTGCACCGGGTCCACCGGATCGTGGATGCCGGCGGGGGAGTCCCAGAAGTGGTCGGAGCTGTAGAGCGTGTTGTCGCGGCCCATGGCGGCGACGTCGGCGTGCCGGAAGGCGAACCAGCCCAGCGGCGCGAACTCGTGCACCCCGCCGCCGGTTTCGCGCAGCTCGTCGTAGAGGGGGAACGGGTCGGGATCGGCGCCCATCAGCCGGCTCAGCAGCTCCGGAACGGTCTCGGTCGACGTCATCGGTGACTCCTCGGGTCCGTGTGCGGCGACGCTAGCCGCCCGCCGCGTCGCAGGGCTCGGACCAGCGCGCACGGGTCCCGGACAGGCGCGCACGGAGGTACAGTCCGCTCGATCCCCTCCCACCACGGCAAGGACGCCAGGGATGCACCCAGGGATGTATGAGGTCGAGACGGTCACGACCCGCAACACACCGGCTGCAGAGCGGGCCGCGCTGTGGAGCGAGACGGTCACCGCGTTCCAGGGCACGCACAGCTACCGCTACGGCTACCCGGTGCCGGAGCGCTTCGACGCGACCGCGACCCGGCAGCGCAGCGCCCGGTTCCAGCTGGTCACCTGGCACATCGCGCAGGCACAGACGATCCGGCGGGATCGCACCGACGACGATGACGCGTACCGGCTGCTGTTCCCGCTGGCCGGCCCGGCCGACCTCGGGCTCTCGGGCGACGACCATCGCCTGACGCCAGCCGACGGCGTGCTGTTCGCCCCCGGCGCCCCGTTCGACCTGCGGCTCTCGCCCGGCAGCAGGGGGCTCGTCGCGACGCTGCCCCGCGCCGAGGTCGAGGACCGCATCGGCCGGAACGGGCACCGGCTCCTGCACCTGGGCCGCGCGCCGGGGCGGGTGCTGGCACTCATGCTCAGCACCCTCGTCGACGACCGTGCCGCCATCACCCGTCGCACCTTCGACACCCTGTGCGGCCAGGCGGTGGAGCTGGCCTGCCTCGTCGCGGGCGACCGGGCCGCGGTACCGGAACACGACCTCGCCGCGCAGATCCGGCTCGTCGTCCGGCGGTACGCGCACGATCCCGGGCTGACCGGCGCGGCGCTCGCCCGGCACGTCGGATGGTCGCTGCGGCAGGTGCAGGCCGTGCTGCAACGGCAGGGGACGACCCCGAGCGCGCTGATCAGGGAGGTCCGGCTCGAGCTCGCCCGAGACCTGCTCGACCGGCCCGCCACGATCACCGCGGTGGCTCGGGCCAGCGGGTTCCACTCCATCGACGCGTTCGAGAAGGCGTTCCGACGCCGGCACGGCATGAGCCCGTCGGAGTACCGGAGATCGTGAGCGCCTCCGCCCGGCCGGGTCAGGCGGGGAGCTTCGTGGCGATGATGTCGACGGGGCTGATCGTCGGTGCGACGGCGAACAGGTCGGCGGCGCGGGCCTCGATGGCCTTGCGGACCTCGCCGTTGAGGTGGAAGTGGCGGTCGTCCTCGGTGTCGAAGGTGTCGAAGATGCCGAAGGTGGTCGGGCCGGACCGGAAGGAGTTCCAGGTGAACGTGCCGGGTTCGGCCTCGACCATCGCGAGTGGCTCGGTGAGGAACGCGGCAACGTCGTCCTCCTTCCCGGGCTGGGCTTCGAAGGTGACGAGGAATCCGAGTGTGGGCACGCGGAGGACTCTGGCTGGCCGGTCTGGGTGACGTCGCACGGATCCGGCCAGCTTTGCGTCGGATCCCGCCGACCTCGGTGAACCGGAGAACGGGAGCGGGTCAGCCGGCGGCGGCCGGCGCCGCTGCTCCGCGGAAGGTCGAGCGGTAGGCCGTGGCGGTGGTGCCCACCAGCTTGTCGACGTTGCGGCGCAACGTCTGGGGGGAGCCGTACGAAGGAGCCCCCGCAGAACGACACCATCCGGCCGCCGACGCCGCTCGCAGGCTGTCGAGCAGGGCGGCACTGCGCGGGGCCAGCAGCTCCTCCACGCCGGGCACGATCACCGTGTCGGCAGTGGTGATCGTCGAGAGCGGAGCGAGCCTGCCGGGTTGGTGCCGTGGCCCAGCGTGTGCTCATCCTGCTCGCCGCACAGCACGACGTCGTAGTGCGAGTCGCCGTCGCCGGTGACCGCTGCCAGCTCCGGGATCCGGCGGCCGAAGATCTGTTGGGTGAGGGCGATCTCCATGGCGACGCTGTCGTGGGTGACGACGATGGCGATCACGTGCCGGGAGGGAACCACGCCGGGGCAGGCCGGTCACCCGGTGGCAACGGCGGTGTCGGGCCTTCCGGAGCGCAGGATCAGGCCACACAGGACGGCGCCGGCGGCGAAGATCGCGCTCACGGCCCAGAAGGCCACGATGTAGCTGTGCACCGCGGCGGCGGCCCGAACGGCCGGGTCGGTGGCGTCGGCGCCGACCAGGCGGCCCGCCAGCGCGGAGGCGGCGAGCGAGTTGAGCAGTGCGATGCCGACCGACCCGCCGATCTGCTGGGCGACGCTGACGGTGGCCGAGGCGATGCCCGCGTCCTGCGACCGGACACCGGTGGTTGCGGCGTTCATCGCGGGGGCGACGGTGGCGCCGATGCCGATCCCGAAGAGCATCAGCGGGGCGAGGACGTGCCCGGCGTAGGTGCTGTCCGGACCGATGCCGGCGAGCCAGGCCATGGCGGCGGCCGCGACGAGCATCCCGGCGGTCACCGGGATCCTGGCGCCGAAGCGCGGATGGACCTGCGTGGTGCACACCCCGCCGGCGATCACGAGGGTGGCGACCATCGGCAGGAAGGCGATGCCGGTCATGACGGGGGAGTAGTGCAGGACGCCCTGCAGGAAGAAGGTGAGGAACAGGAACGCGCCGAACAGCCCGATGCCGCCGATGAAGATCGCGAGGTGGGCACCGCCGCGCGTGCGGTCGAGGATGACGCGCAGGGGCAGCAGGGGATGCGCGGTGCGGCGCTGCCACCAGCCGAACACGGCGATCAGGACAGCGCCACCGGCGAGGAACCCCCAGGTGCTCGAGGCGCTCCACGGGTGGGACTCGACCCCCGCGAAGCCGTAGACGATCGCGAACAGGCCGGCGGAGACGATGAGCGTGCCGGGGATGTCCAGCTGTGGCCGGTCGCCGCCCCGGCTCTGGCGCGGGATGAGGGCGGCGGCCCCGACGATCGCGATCGCGGCGATGGCGACGTTGACGTAGAGCGTGAAGCGCCAGTCGAGGAACTCGGTCAGGACGCCGCCGAGCAGCATGCCGATCGCGGCTCCCGAGCCGGAGACACCGCCGAAGACGGCGAAGGCGGTGGCGCGCTGCCCGGCCTCGGTGAAGGAGGTCGAGAGCAGGGGAGAGCGCGGCCGGAGCGAGCATCGCGCCTGCCGCGCCCTGCAGGGCGCGGGCAGTGACCAGCACCTCGAAGTCGGGGGCGGCGCCCCCGAGCGCGGACGCGCAGGCGAAGCCGACCAGACCGATCAGGAACATCATCCGGCGCCCGACCAGGTCCGCCACGCGGCCGAACAGGAGCAGCAGGCTGCCGAAGGCGAGCGAGTAGGCGGTGATGACCCACTGCCGGTCGCCGACCGAGAAGCCGAGGTCCTGCTGGGCGTCGGGCAGGGCGATGGTGACGAACGTGACGTCGAGGACGTCCATCAGCTGGGCCAGGCAGATGACGGCCAGGATCCACCAACGGCGGGAGCGGTGCGCGGCGGTGGCGGCGGTGCCGGTTGTGGGGGTGCCGGGAGCTGGGGTGGGCATGGGTACTCGCTTCATGGGCCCGGGGTCGGTGGGCGGAGCCGATCGGGTGTCAGACGACGCGTCGGCCGTTGCTGAAGAGGCCGCCGGTGGGTCCGTCGGCGCCGAGGGTGGCGGCCCGGACGATGTCGCGGGCGCTGTCGGCGGCGGGGCGGTCGGTCTCGTCCACGCGTTCCGGATGGGTGGCGGTGTTGCCGGGGTCGACGGCGTTGACGAGGATCGGGGTGTCGGCAAGGGCGCGGGCGAGCACGGTGGTCAGTGCGTTGAGCATGTACTTGGCCATCGAGTAGGCCGGGGAGCGCATCGGCGCGCCGAGGTCGAGCCCGGTGGCCACCTGTTGGGCGGCGAGGCTCGAGACGTTCACGACCCGGGCCGCGGGCGCGGCGCTCAGCAGCGGCAGCACCGACTGGGTCAGCGCCCACGGGCCGATCGCGCCGACCTCCAGCGCCGAGCGCACCGCGTCCATGTCGGCGTCGAGCGCGGAGAGCGTCCTGAAGTCGGGCATGGAGCTCGCGTTGTTGATCAGGACGTCGAGGTGCCCGAACGTCCGGGTGAGGTGGTCGGCCACCGCATCCATGCTCGCCCGGTCGGCGAGGTCCAGGCGCAGGGCGGTGGCGGCGTGTCCGTACTGGCGCAGCTGCTCGGCCAGCCGCGCCGCGGCGGAGCCGTCGCGTGCGGTGAGGATGACGTGGTAGCCGAGCTCCGCGAGCAGGCGGGCCACGGCGAAACCGAGGCCCGCCGGTCGGCCGGCGCCGGTGACCAGTGCGGTCATGACGGTCATGGTGGGGGTCCTTGCGCGGTCGATCGAACTGGGTACCAGTTCTGACGAACTAAGTTCTATACAACGAACTTTGTTCGTGTCAAGCCGGCCCGCTGCCCCAGCGTTGCGGGTAGCGGATTCAGCGCAAACGGGTCAGCGCAGGGGTGCGACCGGCGTCTCGACCACGACGTTCGTGGACTTGATGATGGCGACGGCCAGCACGCCGGGTTCCAGCTGCAGCTCGCTCGCGGCCTCGGCGCTCATCAGGGACACGACCCGGTGCGGGCCGCACTGGATCTCGACCTGGGCCATGACCTGGTCCTTGACGACGGAGGTGACCAACCCGACGAAGCGGTTGCGCGCAGAACGCGACACGGCCGACGGGTCCGGGCTCGCATGGGCGTTCTCGCGGGCGAACTCGGCCAGCGCGACACCGTCGATCACCGCGCGGTGGGACGCGTCGCGATCCGCGGGAAGCCGGCCCTGGTCGATGTAGCGGCGGACGCTGTCGTCGCTGACACCGAGCAGCCGGGCTGCCTCGGAGATCCTGAACTGTGGCACCCCGGGGATCTTAGGCCGGGAGGTCAGTCGACGATCGCGACGGCCCTGGTGGGTCCGCCGTGGGCGCCCTGCAGCTTGAGCGGGAACCCGACGAAGGTGAAGCGGGTGTTGACGACCCGGTCCAGGTTGGCGAGGTTCTCGTAGTGGGTGATGTGCTCGCGGCGGCACATCATGTGGCAGGGGTAGCTGGTGCTCGACGGGTTGTCGGGAGTCGGGCTGTCGACGCCGAACGTCTTCACGCCGTGCTCGACGATCCACTCGCTGGCCGAGGCCCCCAGCCCGGCGAACTCGCTGAGGTAGCGCTTGTCGCCCGCGTACCGGTTCCACGTCGCGGTGTGGAACAGCACGATGTCACCGCGGCGCACGTCGACGGGCGCCGCGTCCGCGATCCGGTCGAGATCCTCGGCCGTGATGTCGGTCTGCGGCTTGAACTCGGTGACGTCGAGGCACACGGCGGTGCCGTAGAACAGGTCAAGCGACATCTTCTCGATCGTCTCGGCGGACGGGTCGGGGTCGAGGTGGGAGAAGGAGTCGACGTGGGTCGGCCCGTTGTCGTTGAGCATGAACCCCGTGGTCTGGAAGGAGAACCCGCCGTCGAAGCGGGGAGCGGTCTCCTCGTGGGTGGCGTGGTCGAACTGCACGGTCTTGAGGTGCCCGGGGTACACCTTCATGCCCTCGTAGATGTCCTGGGACAGGTCGATCAACTGCATGCTCGGCTCCTCAATACATCACGACGCCTGCGGTGACGTTCAGGTCCTCCCCGGTGATCGCCGCGGCGGCGTCGGAGGCGAGGTAGGTGCACGCCGCCGCCACCTCCGCCGCCTCGACCAGCCTGCCCAGCGGCGATGCCGAGGTGAACGCGGCCAGTGCCGCGGCCGCGCTGATGCCGCGCGCGGCCGCCTGTTGCGCGATCACGTCGTCGATGCGGGGCCCGGCGACGGCGCCGGGACACACGGCGTTGACGCGGACGCCGTGCGGACCCAGTTCCAGCGCCAGCGTCCGGACCAGCCCGATCACGCCCATCTTCGCGGCCGCGTAGGGCGTCCGGCCGTGCAGCGGGCGCTTGCCCGTCATCGACGAGACGGCGACGAGGCTGCCTTCGCCCGCCGCGATCAGGGCCGGGGTGAACGCGCGGAAGGTCAGGAACACGCCGTCCAGGTCGGTGGCGAGGCAGTCGCGCCACGCGGCGAGCGGGATCTCGTGCAGCGGCGCCGTCGGGCCGGCGACGCCGGCGTTGGCGACGACGGTGTGCACCGCGCCGAGCTCGGTGGCGGCCACCGCCATGGCCGCCACCGAGTCCTCGTCACGGACGTCGCAGGCCAGCGCGAGCGCGGTGGCGCCGGTGGCCTCGACGTCGGCGACCGTGTCCGCGAGCGTCGTCGGGTCCCGTGCGGTGACGGCCACGGCGAAGCCCGCGGCACCGAGCGCGGCGGCGATGGCGCGCCCGATCCCGCGGTTCGCCCCGGTGACGACGGCGACGCGGCTGCTCACGTGTTCTCGCGGGCCTTCTCGGCGGCCCGGATCGCCGCGCGCAGGCGGTCCGGTGTCATCGGCAGCTCCGTCACCCGGACGCCCAGCGGTGCCAGCGCGTCGTTGACGGCCACGTTGATCGCTGCCGGGGCCATCATCCGGCCGCCCTCACCGCCGCCCTTGATGCCGTGCAGGGTGTAGGGCGACGGGGTCTCGTGATGGCCGATCTTCAGCTCGGGTACCTCCATCGCCGACGGGATGAGGTAGTCGAGGTAGCTGGAGGTCAGCAGCTGGCCGTCGCCGTCGTAGACGAACTCCTCGTAGAGCGCGGTGCCGATGCCCTGCGCGGTGCCGCCGACGATGTGGCCGGCCAGCGAGCGCGGGTTCACCAGCGTGCCGCAGTCGTGCACGGCGGCGTAGGCGAGGAACCGGACGCTGCCGGTCTCGATGTCGACCTCCACCACCGGTACGTGGCAGGCGTGACCCATGAACGGGTAGAAGACGCCGAGGTCCTTGCGGTCGGCCGAGGGCATCGTCGTGTACGGGTGGTCGAAGACCTTGGAGTCCTCGAGCCCGGACTCCATGTCCTCGGGGAAGCTGTGCTTGAACAGGTGCAGCATGATCGCGATGTCGGCGAGGCTCTTGCGCTGCTCGGGCACGCCCTTCACCTGGAAGCCGCCGTCGGCCCACTCCAGGTCGTCCGCGTCGGCCTCCAGCAGGTGCGCGGCGGCCCGCAGCGCCTTCGCCTTGATCTTCGCGGTGGCACCCTCGACGGCACCGGCGAGCATCACGGTGGTGCGCGACCCACCCGGTCCGGTGGCGGGCAACCCGTTCTTGCTGCCCTGGTAGACGATCGCGACGTCGTGCGGGTCGCAGTCGAACTCCTCCGCCACCAACTGCGCGACCATGGTCTCGGGGGAGTTGCCCCAGAACGCGCAGGAGTAGAGCGTGGCGGTGATCCCGCCGGTGGCGTCGACCTTGAGCGTCACGCTCTCCGGCATCGACGTGACCGGTGCGCCGGGCTCGTCGAACCAGAACCAGAACTCGGTGGCCGAGAACACCGATCGCTCCTGCGCGGTGATCAAGCCGATCCCGATGTAGCGGCCCTCCTCCCGGGCCTTGGCCTGCTCGGCGCGCCAGTGGTCGTAGTCCGACAGCGCGAGCGCCTTGTCCAGCACCGCGTCGTAGTCGCCGGAGTCGTAGACGTTGCCGGTGGGGATGAAGTGCGGGAACTCGCGGATGAAGTTGCGCCGCCGGATCTCGACGGGATCGAGGTCGAGCTCGCGGGCGGCCTTGTCGACCATCTGCTCGAGCATCCAGTTGTTGACCTCGGAGCCGAAGCCGCGGTAGGCGCCCTGCTGGTTCTTGTTGGTCATCGCCGCGCGCACCCGGTAGCGCACGCTCGTCATCGTGTAGGGCCCGACGACCTGCGCGAGCGCGTTGCCGTGGTGGCCGACGCCGAACTGGATGTAGGCGCCGTAGTCCTCGACGGTGTCGATGTCGATGCCGCGCAGGGTGCCGTCGCGCATGAGCGCCAGCCGCACGTCGTAGACGCGGTCGGAGCCGTGGTGGTCGCAGTTGGAGATGTTGTCGACGCGGTCCTCGAGGTACTGCACCGGCCGTCCGACCTCGCGCGAGCACATGCCCGCGATCACGGCGGGCTTGGTGGCGAACAGCTTCGAGCCGAAGCTGCCGCCCGCCGGGAGGGGCCGGATGTCGAGCTTGTTGGTGGGGATCTTCATCGTGCCGGCCACCATGAACAGGTAGCTGGTGAAGCTCAGCGAGTTGGTGTGGACGGTGAGCGCGCCCGTGGCGTGGTCGAAGTCGGCGACGGCACCCACGGTCTCCAGCGGCTGACCGCCCGAGCGGTGCCAGCGCAGCCGGTCGGTGACGATCACGTCGGCCTCGGCGAAGTCGCGCTCGACGTCGCCGAAGTCGAACGTGCGCTCGTAGGCGCAGTTGGAGCCCAGGTCGTCGTGGACCAGCGTGGCACCGGGGGCCAGCGCCTGCTCCGGGTCGACGACGGCAGGCAGCGGCTCGTACTCCACCTCGATCAGCGCCAGCGCGTCCTCGGCGAGGTAGCGGCTGTCGGCGACCACGACCGCGACGCCCTCACCGACGTAGCGCACCTTGTCCACCGCGAGGCAGCGCCACGTGTGCTTGGCGGGATCGGGCCCGAAGTCCGGCAGCGGGTCGCACAGCTGCGCCGCCTGGGCGCCGGTGATCACGGTGTGGACGCCGGGGGCGGCGAGCGCCTCCACGACGTCGATGCCGGCGATCATCGCGTGGGCGTGCGGGCTGCGCAGCACCGCGGCGTACAGCATGCCCGGCAGCGTCAGGTCACCGATGTAGCCGCCGCGACCGCGCAGGAACTTCGGGTCCTCGACCCGGCGGATCGACTTGCCGACCCAGTTGCGGTCGGTCTTGTGGGTGCGGACGGGCGGCGCTGCCGCGGCGCGGTCGACGGTGGTCATGCCTTCGCTCCCGTGGGTGCGTCCGAGCTCGCCTTCATGCGGACCGCCGCGGCGCACACGGCCTCGGTGATGAACTGGTAGCCGGTGCACCGGCAGAGGTTGCTCGCGATGCCCTCCCGGACCTGCGCGGGTGTGACGTCCGGGTTCTGCTCGACGATCTCGCAGGCGCGCATGAGCATCCCGGGGGTGCAGTAGCCGCACTGCAGGCCCTGCTTGTCCCAGAACTCGTCCTGCATCGGATGGAGCTCGGCACCGTTCGCGAGCCCCTCGACGGTGCGGATCTCCGCCCCGTCGACCTGCACCGCGAACGTCGTGCAGGAGCGGATGCTCGCACCGTCGCGCAGCACCGTGCAGGTGCCGCAGACGCCGTGTTCGCAGCCGATGTGGGTTCCGGTGAGCCCGAGGTCCTCGCGCAGCACGTCGACCAGCAGCTTGCGCGGCTCGACCGAGACGGTGCTCGTGCGGCCGTTGACGGTCAGTGTCACCTCGGTCAATGTCGTGCGGGGGCGTTCCATCGCTGTCACCTCTGGTCCTGGGCGCGCTGCAGGGCGAGCTCGATGCCGCGCCGCAGGTAGCTGCGCGCGATGTCGGTACGGGTCTCGGTGCTGCCGTGGACGTCACCCGCGGGCGCCAGCTCGGCGGCAGCCGCATCGGCGGCCGCGGCCGCGTCGCCGGCGGTGGCGCCGACCAGCACCCGCTCGGCCGCGGTGGCGCGGACCGGTGTGGCGGCCACCCCGCTGAGCGCGATCGCGGCGCGGCTGACGGTGTCGCCGTCGAGCTCGATGACCGCCGCGACCCCGACGACGGCGAAGGTGCCGTGCGTCCGCGCGAACTCGACGAAGGCGTGACCGCCTGCCCGGCGCGGGATCCGTACCTCGGTGAGGAGCTCACCCGCGCCGATCGCGGTGGTGAACGGGCCGAGGAAGAAGTCGGCGGCGGCGACGGTGCGTGAGCCCTGCGGGCCGACGATGACCAGCTCCGCGTCGAGCGCGAGCGCGACGGCCGGCAGTTCGGCCGCCGGGTCGGCGTGGGCGATGCTGCCACCGACCGTGCCGCTGTTGCGGATCGGCGGGTGCGCGACGAACCCCAGTGCCTCGGCCAGCAGCGGGGCGAAGAGCGCGACCTCCGGGGCGTGCTCGGCCGCGGACTGGCGGGCCATCGCGCCGATCACCAGCGTGTCGCCCTCGGTCCGGATGCCGGTGAGCTCGGCGATGCGACGCAGGTCGATCAGGTGGCTGGGCTGGGCGAGCCGGAAGTTCATCAGCGGCACGAGGCTCTGCCCGCCGGCGAGGACGCGCGCCTCGTCATCGGCGTGGGCGGCCAGGAGCGCTACGGCCTCGGCCACGCTCGTGGGCGCGGCGTAGTGGAACGGGGGCGGTTTCACGGCGACCTCCTCGGGGGCACGCGGCGGCCGGGGTGTGACGCCGACCACGTGCCGTCCGATGGTTGCCGCGCCGGGTCACCGTGACCATGTGTGGCTCACCAGAAGAACCGGTCATGTGCTGGGCGGTGCCACAGGCCGCAGTGCCACGCTGCCGCGGCGCACGGCGGCCGGTCTAGCCGCGGTCTGGCCGGCCCGCGTCGGGGTAGCTGTGCCGGTCAGGACCCGCCGAGGCCCACGATGTCGCGCACCGTCAGTGCCAGCTGCAGGTCCGTGCGGGTGTCCACCCGCCGCAGGTCCCGGCCGATGATCTTCTCGATCCGGCCCAGCCGGTAGCCGACGGTGTTGGGGTGGATGACCATCTCCTGCGCCGTCGCCGCGGTGGAGCAGCCGGCGGCCAGCCAGGACCGCAGGGTGGGCAGCAGGTCGCCGCCGCGCCGGGCGTCGTGCGCGGCGACGGGACGCAGCAGACCCTGGGCGAAGCGGCGCAGCGCCGCCGGGGTGCCGTTCTCCAGGAGCAACGCGGCCATGCCGAGCTCGCGGATGTCGACGAGCCCACCCGGCTGCGTGGCGCGTCGCAGCCGCGCGGCACCCCTGGCCACGCGGAAGGCGGCGGCGTGGTCCATGAGATCGCCCGCGAGCGGACCGACGGCGATCGTGGCGACCCGTCCGGGCAGCGCCTGCCCGAGGTGGTCGAGCAGGCCGCGCAGGGCGTCACCGGGGTCGGGATCGGCGGGCAGCAGCAGGGCGTGCACGTCCTGGTGCGGACCGGCGAGCGGGCGCAGCGTCGGGCCGGCTCCGGCTCGGATGAGCTCGGTGAGGCGGTCGGTGTGCCCCGGCGGATCGAGTGCGAGCACGGCGACGTGGTGGGGCCGGGACAGGTCGTGGCCCAGCGCGGCCGCCCGGTCCAGCACGCCCTGCGGATGCTGCGGGCCGCCGGGCCGCAGCAGGTCACCCACCAGGTCGCCCGACAGCCGCTCCTCGACGTCGACGAGCGAGCGTTGCTTGAGCAGCTCGAGTGCCACGACCAGCGCGAACCGCTCGATCACCCGGCGCTCCACCGGCTCCGGCGCCGCCCGCGGGTTGGTGATCCACAAGCGGGCCGCGAGCTCGCCGCCGAGCACGACCGGTGCCACCCAGACGTCCTGGCCGGGGCCGGGCGGGTGCCCGACGGCCGCGGCGCCGGGGCGTCCCGAACGCTCGGCGGGCAGGCGCACCACCTCGTTCGTGCGGGCCAACGCGTCGAGTGCGGCCTGCACGGGCCTGCGGCGCCGCGCCGCGGCGGTCGGCGGCGGGTGGTAGCCGTGCTCCGGGGCCCTGGCCAGCAGCCGGTCGTCGGGGTCCTCCACCGTGACCGAGGCATCCAGCGCCTCGGCCAGCGCGGCCACCAGCCCGACCAGCCCGACCTCCGCGAGCACCAGCCGCATGAGCTCGCGGTGCTGCTGCTCGGCCCACTCGGTCATCGCCCGGCTGCGCCGCAGCTCGTTGTTGGCCTGCGAGAGCGCGGTGATGACGGCCTGCTGGGCGCTGCGCAGCCGGGCCGTCTCGAGCGCCAGCGCGGCCTGGTCGGCCAGCAGCTCGACGAGCTCCACCTCCTGCGCGCCGAACGCTCGCGCCGCGACGGCGTAGGCGACGAGCACCCCGACGAGCCCGGAGTCGGGCGCTCGCAGCGGCGCCGCGATGAGGCCCCGGTAGCCCTGCTTCGAGGCGAGATGGCGCAACCGGCCGTAGCGGGAGGCGATGCCGACGTCGGGCACGACGACGGTGCGGCCGTCGCGGAACGCCGCTGCCGCGGGCGAGTCGTGCATCGGGCCCGACGGGTGGATGAGCAGCGACCCGGCGTCGCTGACCTGGGCGACGTAGGCCTGCGACAGTCCCCACGAGCCCGCGACCCGCAGGTGCTCGCGGTCGGGCTCGGCGAGCATCACGGCACAGTGCTCGAAGCCGATCAGCGCGCAGGCCTGCTCGGCGACCCTGGCGAGCACGTCGTCGAGGGGCTCCGCGGCGTTGACCGCGCGCGCGATCTCACCCACACCGCTGATCCAGGACCGCAGCGAGGTCGGTACGACCGGTGTACCCACGCACCTACTGTGGGCGCGCCGGATCCCGCGGGGCAAGAGGCGGCTCCCACGACGACGCCGCCGATTCTCGGAGCCTCAGCTCCAGATCGTCACGTACACCGGTGGCCGGAACCGCGACGGCGGAACCCCCGCCCCCGGTGCGCGCAGCAGCTTCATGGCCTCTGGCGTGCCGAGGAAGTGGCGCAGCGACGCCGCCGCGGCCGAGCGCCGGTCGACGGGCAGGGTGGTGGCGTGCCAGCAGACGTCGAACGGTGTGCCGGGCACGTCGACGACCTGCAGCTCACGGCGCCGCAGTTGGTGCACGGCCAGGTGCGCGATGCCGGGGGCCACGCCCGCGCCCCGCACCGCCGCCTCCCACGCCGCGGTCTGGTTGGGGAACACGCTCAGCCGCGACTCCGGCACCCCGAGGGACCGCAGCATGGTGCTGACGTCGCTGCTCGGATCGGTCGCCTCCGGATCCACCAGCCAGGGCCACTGCGCGGGTGAGCCGCGCAGCCGGGCGTCCGGGGAGACGAGCACCACCAGCCGGGCGCGGAAGATCGGCTCGCTGACCAGCCCGAGGCTGCGGTCGGCGCCCAGGTAGGGCCCCACCGCGACGTCGGCGAGGCGCTGCGACACCAGCACCGCCATCTCGGCGGTGGCCGACACCCCCGCGGAGACCTCGATCGAGCCACCCGAGCGGGCCGTGAACGCGTCGGCCAGCGGGCCCGCGACGAACTCGATGATCGAGCTGGGTGCCACGAGCCGCAGCTGCTCGGCGGCCCCCTTGGCCAGCCGCACCGCCGACTCGGCCTCGGCGCCCAGCGCCACCATCTGCGCGGCGATGGTGAGCAGGCGCGTGCCGCCCGCCGTCAGCGTCATCCCGCTGCCGCTGCGGGTCAGCAGCGGGTCGTCGAGGTACTTGCGCAGCGCCGCGATCGCCTGCGAGACGGCGGGCTCGCTCACCCCGAGCGCGTTGGCGGCGGCCTTCACCGAGCCGAGCCTGGCCACCAGCACGAAGGCGCTCAGCTGGGTCAGCGTCATGGCGGGATTGTGCCCGTTCCGGGCGCTGCTCAGGGGATGTCCTAAGCGATCGGTTATCCGCCGATTGCCGCCCCCGGTGACCTGCACCAGTATGGCGGCGCGGAGGTGACGCATGGAGGACACGAGCGACGAGGCCCCCCAGGGTGAGGTGCTGTCCGTGCTGCGCGGGATCTGGACGGCCCAGCGCCAGTCGGTGGCCGACATCGGGCCGGGCACCACCAAGGTCTGCAAGAACATGAAGAACATCGGCTTCGGCGGCATCGCCGACGGCGGCGCGGACCGGGACTCGACCGCGGGCCCCGTCGACGACGACCAGCGCGTCGCGTGGCGGGCCCGGCTCGAACGCGAGGGCAAGGTCGTGCCCGGCTCCTCGACGTTGCGCGACCTCCTCCTCGGTGATCAACTCCTCGGGGATCATGTGCCTGGTCGCGACGCCGGGCAGGCACCGGATCCGGGGTCTGGACCCTGAACGAGAACGGGGCCGCCGGCGTCGCCGACCTCACCGCGACGCTGCGGCGCGGCGGGTACCTCGCCGGCCGCGGCCTGGCCACGGCCGTGTACGTCGCGCTGTCGTTGCGGCGGCCGCTGCTGCTGGAGGGCGAGCCGGGGGTCGGCAAGACCGAGATCGCGAAGGTGCTCGCGGACGTGCTGGGCCGCGACCTGATCCGCCTGCAGTGCTACGAGGGCATCGACACCAACCAGGCGCTCTACGAGTGGGACTACTCCCGGCAGCTGCTGCACATCCGCGCGCTCTCGGAGCAGAAGCTCGTCGACGAGGCCGCCGTCGAGAAGCTCTTCGGGCCGTCGTTCCTCCTCGAACGGCCGCTGTTGCAGGCCGTGCGGGCCGGCGACCGTGCGGTACTGCTGATCGACGAGATCGACCGCGCCGACGACGAGTTCGAGGCGTTCCTGCTGGAGATGCTCTCGGACTTCCAGATCACCATCCCCGAGGTCGGCACGATCATCGCGGCTTCCGCGCCGCTGGTGGTGCTCACGTCCAACCGGACGCGCGAGCTGCACGACGCGCTCAAACGGCGCTGCCTCTACCACTGGATCGACTACCCGAGCCTCGAGCGCGAGGTCGAGATCGTCATGGTGCGCCGCCCCGAGGTCAGCGCCGCGCTCGCCCGCAAGGTGGTGGCCGCCGTGCACCGCCTGCGCGAGCTGGACCTGGCGAAACCGCCCGGTGTCGCCGAGACGATCGACTGGGCGAGCACCCTGGACTTCCTGGGCGAGACCGACCTGACCGCCGACACGGCCGACGTCACGCTCGGGTCGGTGCTCAAGGACCGCGACGACATGGAGCTCGCCCGCGACAACCTCGACGAGCTCACGTCCGGGCGATGACGGCACCAGCCGGGAGACGGGGCGAGCCCGGGGGAGCGCTCGTCGAGGTGCTGGTCGGGTTCGGCCGGGCTTTGCGGGAGGCCGGGATCGCGGTCGGCCCCGGTGACGTCGAGACGTTCTGCGCGGCGCTGGTGCCGCTCGATCCCACCGACCTGCTCGACCTGTACTGGGCCGGGCGCGCCACGATGATCACCCGACACGAGGACGGGGCCGCCTACGACGAGGTGTTCGCGGCCTGGTTCCTCGGGGAGACCAACCCCGTCGAGCACCTGGTGCAGCTCGCGCTGGAGCCGGTGGAGCACGACTCCGTGCTCGAGGTGCCCGCCACCGAACCGTCGGGGGCCGAGGAGGACGAGGACGAGGCGACGATGGGACTGGTGGCCTCGGGCGCCGACACGCTGCGCCACAAGGCGTTCGGCGCGTGCACCCCCGACGAGCTGCGCGCGGTGCGCCGGATCATGGCGCAGCTGCGGCTCACCCCGCCGCGGCGCCGCACCCGTCGCACGCGCCCGGCGCGCCGGGGCCGGCTGCCCGACCTGCGCCGCACCGTGCGCGACTCGCTGCGGATGCACGGGGAGCCGGTAGCGCTGCGCCACCAACGCAAGCGCGTCAAGCCGCGGCCGCTGGTGCTGATCCTCGACGTGTCGGGCTCGATGGCCGACTACTCCCGTGCGCTGCTGCAGTTCGCCTGGTCGGCGCGGCGGGTGACGCGCCGGGTCGAGGTGTTCTGCTTCGGCACCCGGCTGACCCGCATCACCGTCGCGCTGCAGAAGCGCAGCCCCGACCAGGCGCTGGCCGAGGCCGCGGCCCTGGTCGTCGACTGGGAGGGCGGCACCCGGATCGGTGCCTCGCTCGCGGAGTTCGTGCGCCGCTGGGGCCGGCGCGGGATCGGGCGCGGGGCCGTGGTCGTGATCTGCTCCGACGGCCTGGACCGCGGCGACCCCGACGTGCTCGCCGCCGCCATGGAGCGGCTGGGCCGCCTGTGCCACCGGGTGGTCTGGATGAACCCGCACAAGGGTGACAACCGCGGCTACCGGCCCTCGACGATCGGCATGATGGTGGCCGAGCCGCACATCGACCTGCTCCTGTCGGGGCACGACCTGAGCAGCCTCGGGGAGCTCGCCGAGCTGCTCCCGACGCTCGGATAGGCGAGGATCGCAGCATGGCCCGGTGGAGCGTCAGCGTGGAGTCGGAGGGCGACCGCGTCCTGGGGGTCGACGAGGTCGTCGGGCTGGCCGACGCCGTGGCCCCGATGGGCGGCATCGCCTCGGGCATCGGGAGCACGCGCTACGGCGCGCAGCTGATCGTCGAGGCGGGCGACCGCGACGCCGCGCTCGAACAGGGCCGCACCGCTTTCCGCGCGGCGGCGCGCGCCGCAGGGCTCCCCGATGGCCCGGTGGTGCGTCTCGACGCCGTCGGCGAGGACGAGGACGGGGACGCATGATCCGGCTGGGCTCCCTGAGCGGCTACGCCTTCTCCGGCCCCCGCGTGCTCGGCAGCTGGACGCCGCCGGCCCGGCCGGGCGTCTACGCGATCCTCTACAAGCCGGAACCGGAGCGGAAGCCCGAGACCTACGCGGTGATCCACGTCGGGCACGCCGACGACCTCGCCGCCGAGGGGTTCCCGTTCCGCCACCGCCGCGCCCCGTGCTGGACGAAGCGGGCGGGCTCGAAGTGGAAGGTGCACATCGCGGTGCTGGAGGTGCCCGGTGGCAACCGGCCCCACCGCGAGCTCATCACCAACGAGCTGGTGGCCGTCTACCGGCCGTTCTGCAACGACCAGCAGTACGACAACACCTGGCGCGACGAGTGGATCGGGGAGTACACCGACGCCCCCACCACCGCGCCGCTCCCGCCGAACCAGGGCACCCCACGCGGGGTCTGAAAGCCGACGCTCGCACACACCGCAGCCCCACGGCACACACCGCAGAAGGTGTGTGCCGCAGTGCTGCGGTGTGTGCCGGGTCAGTGCCGGGCGGGGGAGTAGCCCACCGTCTCGTGGATCCGCGAGCGTCGCCGCCCCGACGCCGGTACGGCCACCTTCGGCCGCTCCGGCGTCGGGCTCGCCTTCGCGATGATCTGCTCGGCGTAGCCGTACAGCAGCGGCAGCGCGCCGGCGACCCGACCGCCCGTGCCGTTGATGTGGTCGAGGCCGGGGCCGATGGCCCTGGCGTCGTCGACGATCTTGCGCACCAGCCCGTCACCCGCCTCCAGCGTGCCCGCGATCCTCGCCAGCAGCGAGCCGGTCCAGTAGAGGAAGAACGCCAGCCCGGCGATCAGCACCACGATCTCGACGACCGTCAGCACGACCAACATGTCACGCCTTCCCTGCTGGTGTCGGGATGCTGTCGAGGACCCGCCCGAGGAACAGGTGGTGCTGCAGGCCCTCGGCGAGCACGAGGTCGAGCCCGCCGCCGGTGGTGGTGATGAGCGTCGTGTCCGCGGTGTTCTCCGTGATCGACACGAGGTTGGCCGCGACGGGCCCGACGTTGCGGTCGATCCGCTTGACGAACGCGATGAGCAGCGACAGCAGCACCACCACCGCGACGATGACGACGGCGCCGAGCACGAGTATCACCGTCCAGTAGGTCATCTCCCCGTCCGAGAGCGGCATGTCAACCTCCCAACCGGGCACGGCCACGCTGCAGCCCGCCGATGATCGTGACGGCATGGTCGATGGTCTCGTTGAGCCCGGAAAGGCCCGCCGTGTTGGTGCGCGACTCCCCGAGCGCGTCCCCGATCTGCTGCGCCTGCGTGCCGATCTTGCGCGCCAGCACCAGTATCGGCGTCACCAGCGCGACGACCACGACCACGACGACGAGCCCGATGATCAGGCCGAGCGTCCATCCGAAGGGCACCATCACCCACCGTCCTTCTCGCGTGCGGTCGAGACGAGGTAGCTCATCAGCGTCTCGTTGGACTCGATCCCGTGCACGGCCCTCAGGTGCGCCGCGATCTGGCGCTGCAGGTCGGCGTCGTCGGTGGCGGTGACGGCGGCGTGGCACGGGCTCCCCGCCGTCCGGCAGTCAAACTCCTTCACGGCTGAACTCCTTCGTCATCAGACCGTCTCCGTCCAGGCCCGCACGGGCGCCAGGTGCGCGTTCACCGACGGGACCACGACGGGCACGGAGCGCGTCTGGTGCGCGATGGCGCGCACCCCGACGAGCACCGAGCCCAGCGTGAAGTGGATGTGGCGCAGGTGCAGGATCACGCGCAGCAGGCCGACGGCCGTGACGGCGATGATCAGGACGGCGATCACGATCGTGACCCAGGCAACGGCAGGCATGTCGCCTCCTCCTACTTCGTCGGGAGCAGCGCCGCGACGCTGCCCGCGTACCGGGTGGCGCCGACGGCGATCTGCTCGACCACGGCGTCGGTCTGCGCCAGCCTCGCCGGCAGGTCGTTGAGCTCGACGGTGAGCTCCACGCCGTGGGTGAGGATGTCGTCGGCCGCGGCGCGGATGCGCTCGAGCGCGGCGAGCACCCGGTTGAGCAGGGCGATCACCACCGGGAGCACCACGAACAGCAGCACGGCGTTGCCGATCCACCAGAGCACCATCGGATCACCTGTTCCGGTCGTAGGGCAGGAAGAAGCGGGCGAACACTCGGCGCAGCGCCATCACGGCGGCGCGCACGCCGATCGCGAACCCGCTCGCCGGCGCCGCCGCCCGCACGGCCGTCGCGGTGCCGCCGCCCGCGGAGTTGTCGATGTTGTACTGGACGCACTCGGCGAAGCTGGTCATCAGCACGCTCGTGACGTCGGCGATCATGCCGCGACCGAACTGCGCGGCCGCCCCCGAGATCGTCAGGTCCTGGTCGACCACGACCTTCGTACCGCGACCGACCGGCGCCAGCGTCGCGGTGATCGTCATGGCCGCCTCACCGCGACCCCTGGCCTCCGACCCGGCCGCGTGCAGCACCATCCGGTGCGCGGTCTCGTCGGCGGAGAGGATCGCGGCCGTGCCGGTGAAGTTGAGCTTCACCGGTCCGAGCGCGGCGACGACCCGGCCCTCGTAGGTGCCGTTCCCGTCGTCGCCCACCAGCGACGCGCCCGGCAGGCACGGCGCCAGGTTGGGGACGTCGAGGAAGTAGGCCCACACCCGGTCGACGGGCGCGGCCACCTCGAACTCGTTCTGCAGGATCACGGTGGACTCCTAGTCGTTCCGGATCGGGGGCATCCCGGACACGTCGTGGCCGTCCTGGATCGCCTCCCAGACCCGGTCGGGCAGCAGCGGCATGTCGATGTTGCGCACGCCGGTGTCGGACAGCGCGTCCAGCACGGCGTTGACGAACGCGGCCGGACCGCCCACCGCGGCGCACTCGCCGACGCCCTTGGCGCCGATCGGGTGGTGCGGGCACGGCGTGACGACCTCGTGCAGCTCGAACCCCGGCGTTTCCCACGCGGTCGGCAGCAGGTAGTCCATGTAGTTCGACCCGACGATGTTGCCGTCGGCGTCGTAGGTCTGGAACTGCATGTTCGCCATCGCGTAGGCCTCGGTGAGCCCGCCCATGATCTGACCCTCGACGATCATCGGGTTGATCCGCACCCCGCAGTCGTCGACGGCCACGACGCGCAGCACGTCCCAGACGCCGGTCTCCGGGTCGACCTCGACCGTCGAGATGTAGCAGGCGAACGGCCAGGTCAGGTTCGGCGGATCGTAGTAGGCGTTGTTCTCCAGGCCGGGCTCCATGCCGTCGGGCATGTTGGAGTACGCCGCCATCGCGCACTCCTGGATCGTGGCGCCGCGCTCGGGTGCACCGCGCACGTAGAAGCGCCCGAGCTCCCACTCGACGTCCTCTTCGGACACCTCCAGCAGGTGCGCCGCGATCCGGCGCGCCTTGGCCCGGATCTTCCGCGACACCATGGCGATCGCCGCGCCCGCCACCGGCGTGCTGCGGGAGGCGTAGGTGCCCATCCCGAACGGTGCCGTGTCGGTGTCGCCCTCCTCGACGATCACGTCGGAGGCCGGGATGCCGAGCTCATGGGCGACGATCTGCCCCCACGTCGTCTCGTGGCCCTGGCCCTGGCTCTTCGCCCCGACCCGCAGGATCGCCTTGCCGGTCATGTGCACCCGCAGCTCGGCGGAGTCGAACATCTTGATGCCGAGGATGTCGTACTCGCGGCTGTTGCCCGCCCCGAGCGGCTCGGTCATCGTCGAGATGCCGATGCCGAGGCGGCGCCCGCGGGCGCGCGCTGCCGCTTGCTCCTTGCGGAAGTCGTCGTAGCCGATGGCCTCGAGCCCGACCTGCAGGCACTTGCCGTACTGGCCGGAGTCGACGAGGAAGCCGAACGGGGTGCGGGCCGGGAACGCGTCGTCGGGCAGCAGGTTCCTCCGCCGGAACTCGGCCTGGTCGATCCCCAGGTCGTCGGCCGCGGCCTGCATCATCCGTTCCTGGAAGAACATCGCCTCCGTCACGCGGAACGAGCAGCGGTAGGCGACGCCGCCGGGTGCCTTGTTCGTGTAGTGGCCCTGCGCGGTGATGTGGCCGGTGCCGATGTCGTAGCAGGCGAACGCGGAGTGCATCAGCCCGATCTTGAACTTGCTGGGCTGGGCGTCGGAGAAGAACGCGCCCTGGTCGGTGTCGGCGTGCATCCGCACGGCGAGGATCTTGCCGTCGGAGCGCAGCGCCATCTGGGCGTCGAGGTACATGTCGCGGCCGAACCCGGTGGAGATCAGGTTGCCGGTCTTGTCCTCGATCCACTTCACCGGTTTGCCCAGCAGGATCGACGCGAGCGTCGCGGCGACGTAGCCGGGGTAGACCGGCACCTTGTTGCCGAACCCGCCCCCGATGTCCGGCGACACGATGCGGATCATGTGCTCCGGCAGCTCGGTGACCAGCGCGAACGCCGCCCGGATGATGTGCGGGGCCTGCGTGGTCATGTAGACCGTGAGCTTCTGCGTGGCCGAGTTGTAGTCGGCCACCGCGCCACAGCACTCGATCGGCGAGGGGTGGCTGCGCGGGTAGTGCAGCTGCATCGAGGAGACGACGTCGGCCTCGGCGAATGCCCGCTCGGTGGCGGCGGCGTCGCCGACCTCCCACCGGTAGCAGGTGTTGTCGGTCTGCCCCTCCTTGTCGTCGCGGATGATCGGGGCGTCGGCCGCCTTGCTCTGCAGCGGGTTGACGATCGGTGGCAACGGCTCGTACTCGACGACGATCGCGTCGCAGCCGTCCTTGGCGATGTAGGGGTCGTCGGCGACGACGACGCACACCTCCTGGCCCTGGAACCGGACCTTGTCGGTGGCCAGCACCGCCTGGGTGTCGTAGGACAACGTCGGCATCCAGGCGAGGTTGCGCTGCGCCATCATCTCGCCGGTGAGCACCATGCGGACGCCCGGGATCTCCCAGGCCTTGCTGGTGTCGATGCTGGTGATGCGGGCGTGCGCGAGCGGGCTGCGCAGGATCTCCATGTGCAGCATGCCGGGCAGCTTGATGTCGTCGACGTAGTTGCCGCGGCCGCGGACGAACCGGCTGTCCTCGACGCGACGGCGGCTCGCGCCCATCCCGCCGATCTTGACCTCGTCCAGCGCCGTCATGCCGACGCCCCCTTCTCCTTCGCAGCAGCCCACAGCACGGCCTTCACGATGTTCTGGTAGCCGGTGCAGCGGCAGAGGTTGCCCGACAGCGCCCAGCGCACGTCCTCCTCGGACGGGTCCGGGTTGCGGTCGAGCAGTGCGCGGGAGGTCAGCATCATCCCGGGCGTGCAGAACCCGCACTGCAGGGCGTGCTCGACCGAGAAGCCCTCCTGGACGGCGTCGAGCTCGCTCGGGGTGCCCAGCCCCTCGACGGTGGTGACCTCGTGCCCGTCGGCCTGGACGGCCAGCATCGTGCAGGACTTCACGGGTGTGCCGTCCACCAGCACGGTGCACGCACCGCAGTTGGTGGTGTCGCAGCCCAGGTGGGTACCGGTCAACGCCAGGCCCTCGCGCAGCAGGTGCGCCAGCAGCATGCGGGGCTCGATGTCGACGACGCGGCGCTGCCCGTTGACCGTCAGGCTGATGCGGCGCTCGTCGGTGCCGGGTTCCCGGACGACGCTCGATTCGCCGTAGCTCATGCCGCAACTCCCTCGCTGTCGACCTCATCGGGAACCCGGCCCAGCCCGCGCCGGACGAACGTGGCCACCACGTGCTTCTTGTAGGCGGCGCTGCCGCGGTGGTCGCTCTTGGGGCGGGCGACGTCGGCCGCGAGCTGCGCGGCCTCCTCGATCGTCGCCGCCGACAGCGGCCTGCCGACCAGCGCCGCCTCGGCGGCCGCGGCATGGATCGTGCTGGGGCCCACCCCGGTCAGCGCGATGCCGGCCCGCACGACGGAGCCCGCCACCGTGTCGAGCGCGACCGCGACGCCCGCGGTGGCGAAGTCGCCCACCCGCCGCTCCAGCTTGAGGTACGTGCCGGTCGCAACGCCCTGCGGTGGCGGGATCACCGCCTCGATCGCGATCTCCCCGGGCAGCAGCGTGTTCTGGAACGGCCCGACCGCGAAGTCGGCCGCCGGGATCGTGCGCCTGCCGCCGGGCCCGAGCGCGACCACCGAGCCGCCCAGCGCCAGCAGCACCGACGCCCAGTCGCCCTGTGGGTCGGCGTGGCACAGCGACCCGACGAGCGTGCCGCGGTTGCGCACGATCGGGTCGGCGATCAGGGGAGCGGCCGCGGCCATCAGCGGGTGCTTCGCGGCGAGCAGCGCCGAACGCTCCAGGTCGACGTGGCGGCACAGGGCCCCGACGCGCAGTGTGCCGTCGGCGTCCTCGCGGTGGTGACCGAGCCCGGGGACGTTGTTGATGTCGACGAGCAGCTCAGGGGCGGCGAAGCGGAGCTTCATCAGCGGCACGAGGCTCTGACCGCCCGCGAGCACCTTGGCGTCGTCGCCGTACTGCACCAGCAGGGCGAGCGCCTCGTCGAGCGAGCGCGGTGCCTCGTAGCGGAACCGGGACGGGTACATCAGGCCTCCGGCTGGTTCTCGGGTCGGGCGGGCTCGGCGATGGCCACCGGGAGGGTGTCCTCCTCGGGGTCGGGGCGCGGTTCCTGGTGCGGCGGCCACGGACCGGCGACGGGCTGGCCCGCGATCTTCAGGTACTCCGTGAGCTGCGGCCAGGCCCAGATCGTCGGGCTCCTGCCGGTCTTCGGAGCGTTCTCGATCAGCTCGAACATGCGCGGGTTGCCCCGGCTGTGCCCGCTGGACTCGATCGCCACGTCGATCACCACCGCTCTCACTGGCGTCGGTTGGGAGTGACGCACACCACAGGCGCGTCGCGTGGCGGCCATGCTGCACCCGGTCGCACGATCTCCTCTACACGGCATAAGCGATCGGTTAAGAGGTCTTGTCCGCCCGTGTGACGCGGACCACCATGGCCGGATGCAGGTCCCTGCCCAGTTCGAGTACCAGCGTGCGCGCAGCGTCGAGCACGCCATCGCGCTGCTGGCCCGGCACGGTCCGGAGACCCGGGTCGTCGCCGGTGGGCACAGCCTGATCCCGATGATGAAGCTGCGGCTGGCCCAGCCGGAGATGCTGATCGACATCAACGACCTGACGGGGCTGGCCGGCATCGACGTCGCGGACGGGCAGCTGCGACTCGGCGCCATGGTGCGCCACGCCGAGCTGCTCGACTCCGCGCAGGCCGGTGCACTGGTCCCGATGCTGCACGACGCCGAGCGCGTGATCGCCGACCCGGTGGTGCGCAACCGCGGCACGATCGGCGGGTCGGTGTGTCAGGCCGACCCGTCGGAGGACCTGTCCGGCGCGTTCAGCGCGCTGCGGGCCACCGCCGTCATCCAGGGCGCCGACGGCACCCGGGAGGTCGCGATGCGGGAGTTCTTCACCGGGCCCTACGAGACGGTGGTCGCGCCCGCCGAGCTGCTGGTGCAGCTGCGGATCCCGCTGTGGAGCACGGGTAGTGCCTACGTGAAGGTCGACCGCCGTTCCGGGGACTGGGCCGTCGCCGCCGCGGCGGCCGCGGTCGCGCTGGGCGTCGACGGCCGCGTGACCGAGGTCGGGATCGGGCTCACCGCCGTCGGCGCCGACGGGTTCGTGGCCGCCGAGGCCGAGGACTTCCTGCGTGGCAGGCAGGCCAACGCCGAGAACTTCGCGGCGGCGGGCGCCATCGCCGCGCAGCACTGCCGGCCGTCGGCGGATCAACGGGGGCCCGCCGACTACAAGCGCCACCTCGCGGGCGAGCTCACCGCGCGGGCGCTGGCCGGCGCCGCCACCCGCGCGCTGTCGGTGGGCGTGGGGGTGGGCTGACGTGGAGGTCACCGTCGTCGTCAACGGCCAGGAGCACCGGCGCGAGATCGAGCCGCGGCTGCTGCTCGTGCACCTGCTGCGTGATGAGCTGGGGCTCACCGGCACCCACTGGGGCTGCGACACGTCCAACTGCGGTGCGTGCGTGGTCTGGATGGACGAGGTCCCGGTCAAGTCGTGCACGGTGCTCGCGGCGATGGCCGACGGGCGCCGGGTGCGCACCGTCGAGGGGCTGGCCGGCCGGGGCGGGCTCGACCAGCTGCAGACCTCGTTCATGCTCTGCCACGGCCTCCAGTGCGGGTTCTGCACGCCCGCGATGCTGATGACGGCCCGCTGGCTGCTCGACCGCAACCCGGATCCGTCCGACACCGAGGTCCGCGGGGCGATCTCCGGGCTGACGTGTCGGTGCACCGGCTACGAGAACATCGTGCGGTCGATCCGCCACGCGGCCCAGCAGGAGTCGCTGCGCCAGGAGCTGCCGGGATGACGGCCGTCGCGGACCCGCCGTCGGATCACCCGACGCCGATGGGGCACGGGCGGATGCTCCGCAAGGAGGACGCCCGGTTCCTGCGCGGGCAGGGCCGTTTCGTCGACGACATCCAGCTGCCCGGCATGCTGCACGGCGCGGTGCTGCGCAGCCCGTACGCGCACGCCCGGATCGTCTCGGTGGACACGAGCGCCGCCGAGTCGCACCCGTTGGTCCACGCGGTGATCACCGGCGCGATGCTCGCCGAGCGCGGCCTGGCCTGGATGCCGACGCTGTCGCACGACGTGGCGGCGGTGCTGGCCACCGACAAGGTGCGCTACCAGGGCCAGGAGGTGGCGTTCGTCGTCGCCGGTAACCGCTACGCCGCCCGCGACGCGCTGAGCCTCATCGACGTCGAGTACGAGCCGTTGCCGCCCGTCATCGACGCGCACCGGGCGCTGGACGCCGACGCCCCGCTGGTGCGCGACGAGCTGGCCGACCGCACCGACAACAAGGTGTTCGAGTGGGACTCCGGCGACCAGGACGCCACCGATGCGGTGTTCGCGACCGCCGAGCACGTGAGCGCGTGCGACCTGCTCTACCCGCGCGTGCACCCGGCGCCGCTGGAGACGTGCGGGATCGTCGCGAGCGTCGACCGGGTCAGCGGCAAGCTCACCGTCTACGCCACCACGCAGGCCCCGCACGCACACCGCGTCCTGTACTCCACGATCGCGGGGATCCCGGAGCACAAGATCCAGATCGTGGCCCCGGACATCGGTGGCGGGTTCGGCAACAAGGTCGGGATGTACCCCGGCTACCTGTGTGCCGTGGTGGGCTCGATGATCACCGGCGCACCGGTGAAGTGGACCGAGGACCGGTCCGAGAACCTGATGACCACCTCGTTCGCCCGCGACTACCACATGCGCGGGGAGATCGCGTCGACGAAGGACGGGCGGGTACTCGGCCTGCGCGTGCGGGTGCTCGCCGATCACGGCGCGTTCAACGGCACCGCGCAGCCCTCGAAGTTCCCAGCCGGGTTCTTCCACATCTTCACCGGCTCCTACGACATCCCGGCCGCGCACTGCCGCGTTGTCGGCGTCTACACCAACAAGGCGCCCGGCGGCGTCGCGTACGCGTGCTCGTTCCGGGTCACCGAGGCCTCCTACCTGGTGGAACGGCTCGTGGAGGTGCTGGCGCGCGACCTCGGGCTGGATCCGGCCGCGGTGCGGATGCGCAACCTGCTGCGGCCCGAGCAGTTCCCGTACCGCTGCGCCACCGGGTGGGTCTACGACTCCGGTGACTACCCCCGGACGTTGAGCCTCGCCCTGGAGATGGCCGGCTACGACGAGCTGCGCCGCGAGCAGGCGCAGCGGCGGCGCGAGTACGAGAGCACCGGGCGCGGGACGCTGATGGGGGTCGGCATCAGCTTCTTCACCGAGGCGGTCGGGGCCGGCCCGCGCGGCATGATGGACATACTCGGGTTCGGCATGGCCGACGGCGCCGAGCTGCAGATCCACCCCACCGGCACGGCCGTGCTGCGCGTGTCGTGCATGTCGCAGGGTCAGGGCCACGAGACCACGTTCGCGCAGATCGTCGCGGAGGAGCTCGGGATCTCACCCGACGACGTCGAGCTGGTGCAGGGCGACACCGACCGCACCCCGTTCGGGCTGGGCACCTACGGCTCGCGCTCCACCCCGGTCTCCGGCGCGGCCACCGCGATGGCGGCGCGCAAGGTGCGCGAGCGCGCCCGCATCGTCGCGGCGGCGATGCTCGAGGTCGCGCCCACCGACCTGGAGTGGACGAAGGGCCGGTTCGACGTGCGTGGCGTGCCGGGCGTCGGCGTCACGTTCGCCGAGATCGCCATGGCGGCCCACTCGGACCTGGAACTGCCCGACGGCATCGAGGGCCACCTGGACGCGTCCTGCGTCTACAACCCGCCCAACCTCACGTTCCCCTGCGGTGCCTACATCTGCGTCGTCGAGGTGGATCCGGGCACCGGGCAGGTGAAGGTGCGCCGGTTCATCGCCGTCGACGACTGCGGTGTGCGGATCAACCCCATGATCGTCGAGGGGCAGATCCACGGCGGGCTCGCCGACGGGATCGGCATGGCTCTGATGGAGCTGATCGCGTTCGACGCCGACGGCAACCACCTCGGCGCCTCGTTCATGGACTACCTGCTGCCCACGGCGGTGGAGTGCCCGTCGTGGGAGCTGGGCGAGACGGTGACGCCCTCGCCGCACCACCCCATCGGGGCCAAGGGGGTGGGGGAGTCGGCCACCGTCGGCTCCCCGGCGGCCGTCGTCAACGCCGTGCTGGACGCGATCGACGTGCGGCACGCCGACATGCCGCTGACCCCGGCACAGGTGTGGCGGGCGATCCAGGGCCGCCCGCTGCGCACGGACCTGGCGATCGGGTAGGAGGCGCCATGACGAGAGTGGACATGCTGGAGCGGGTGACCGTGCTGCGCACCCAGCGCACCCCGTTCGTGCTGGCCACCGTGGTGCGAGCGGAGCGCCCGACGAGCGCGAAGCCCGGCGACTGCGCGCTGGTGCTGGCCGACGGCACGATCGACGGGTTCGTCGGCGGCGCCTGCGCGGAGACCTCGGTGCGGCTGGAGAGCCTGCGGCTGCTGCGGTCGGGGGAGTCGGGGCTGCTGCGGATCACCCCGCGCGCTGACGACCCGGACGAGCCGGTGCAGGAGGGCGTGCGCACCGTCGGCAACCCGTGCCTGTCGGGCGGCACGCTGGAGATCTTCCTCGAGGCCATGATCCCGCCCGTGCTGGTCACGGTGTACGGCGAGGCGCCGGTGGCGCGGGCGCTCGTGCGCGTGGGCAGCTCGCTGGACTGGGACGTGCGTGCGGGCGTCGACCCGGCCGCGTCGATCAGCCCCGACACCTCGGCGGTGGTCGTCGCCTCGCACGGGCGCGACGAGGCCGCGGTGCTGCGGGCGGCGCTGGACGCCGGGGTCGCCTACATCGCGCTGGTCGCCAGCCGTCGTCGCGCGGCGGGCGTTCTCGACGAGCTCGCCGCCGCCGGCGTGCAGGAGTCGCAGCGCCTGCGGATCCACGCGCCCGCCGGGCTCGACATCGGGGCGCGCACCGCGGCGGAGATCGCGCTGTCAGTGATCGCCGACATCGTCGCCAACCGGCCGCGGGTGGTGCTGCCGGCCGGTGACGCCGCGGTCGCGACGGCGCCGGAGACCGCGCGCGACCCCGTGTGCGGCATGACCGTCGCGGTGAGCCCCGCGAGCATCTCCGCGCTGCACGCCGGCGCCCCCGTCCACTTCTGCGGGACCGGGTGCCGGCAGGCGTTCCTCGACGACCCGGCCCGGTTCGGGTAGCGAGACGATCAGGCCCCGGCTCGCCGCTGTCGGACCCGGCGAGCAGGATGGGCGGGCCGACGACAAGGGGTTCGCACATGATCGCCGAACTGAAGACGGTGGCGTTCGACGCCTCGGACATCAACGCGGAGGCCGAGTTCTACACCGCGCTGGCGGGCTGGACCCGGAGCTGGTCCGGCGACGACTGGATCACGATGCGCACGCCGGACGGCTGGCGCATCGCCTTCCAGCGGGCGCCGGATCACGTGGCGCCGCGGTGGCCGGATCCGGCGGCGCCGCAGCAGGCCCACCTCGACCTGCGGGTGCCCGACATCGACGCGGCCGCCGAGCGGGCGGTGGCGCTCGGCGCCACGCTGCTGCGCCGCAACGAGCGCTGGCACACCCTCGCCGACCCGGCGGGGCACCCCTTCGACCTCTGCATCAAGGAGGACGACCCGAACACCACCGTGATGGGTGTGATGCTCGACTGCCCGGACGCGAAGGCGCTCAGCACCTTCTACGCCGAGCTGCTGGGCAAGCCGGTCACCTACGACGCCCCGGGCGTCGCGATGATCGGTGAGGACGGCGCGATGCCGGTGCTGTTCCAGCAGGTCGAGGACTACCGCGCGCCCCGCTGGCCCGATCCGGCGGCACCCCAGCAGGTCCACCTGGATCTGCTCGTGGCCCGCGACGACCTCGAGTCGGCGGAGCGGGCGGCGCTCGCGATCGGCGCCACGAGGCTGCCCGGTGATGGCCCCGACTGGCGCGTGTACGCCGACCCCGCCGGCAAGCCGTTCTGCATCACTTGGTAGGGCACGACGTCGCACACCCACCCCGGTCCTCGCACACGGTGCAACCCGTGCGAGGACGGGTGACGGTGTGCGAAGAGCCGTGGGGCGCGACGCGGGTGAGGGGCACGCTCGACGGCCAGCACACGGCGACGTAGAGCAGCGTGCTGACGGTGAACGCCCGGCGACGGCGCCCAGCGGCGCCGCGGCCGATCGTCGGTGATCACGCGGTGCGGTCGGGAACGAGCCCGGTCGGTCCGCTGCGGACCACCAGGACGTCGATGTAGAGATCGAGCAGGTCACCCAGCAGCTGGCGGCCACGGTGGACGTCGCGGTCGCAGCACAGACCGACGGCGAAGCGGTCGACCTCCGCGGTCGCGGCGAACCGCGCGCACCACCGGCCGGAGTCCGGGTCCTGCACCATCCCGGTCGGTTCGACGTCCAGCACGACCGTGCTGACGGCGCCGCGGAGCGTGAGGTCGCCCAGCATCCGCCAGCCCCCGTCCGCGGAACGGACCGCGGTGCTGCGGAACCCGAGCCGGGGACGGTGGCCGGGGTCGAGGCAGGCCGGTGACCGCAGCCAGGCCTCGACCGGCCACTCCGGCGCGCTCGCCGGTGCGGTGCTCACCGGGGCCAGCTCGATCCGGGCGGTGACTGCGGGGTGCCCCGGAGCGACGAGGATCTCACCGCTGACGCCGGTCAGCGCGGCGCGGGCGCGCAGCACCCCCAGGTACCGACCGGTGATGCCGAGCGCGGAGTGGCGTGGATCGATCACCCACCGGCCGGTGCCGAGGAAGGCTGTCGGGGATTCCTGGAGGGTGCTGCCGGGCGCGGTCATGTCGCTCCACTTCGCCGGCGGGGTCGATCCGCCGGGCCATCTCGAACGGGACGGGTACGCGGCGATTCGCGGTGCGAGCCACCCGTAGGAGATAGGCAGGCGGGTTACACCACGGCCACTGACCAGCGCCGCGTTACGCCGTGGGTGGCGGCGTGAAGACCTCGATCATCTCGCCGTTCTCCCGGACCTCGATCTGCGGCAGCGGCCGCGGCGGGACCGGCAGGGCGTAGGTGATGAGCTCGCCGGTCACCGCGAAGGCCGTGTTGTGGCAGGGGCACTGTAGGCGCCGCGCCGCGACGTCCAGCGCAAGGCGGCAGCCCTGGTGGGTGCAGGTGCCCGACACGGCGAAGAGCCTGCCGTTGTCGCGGCGCACGAACCCGGCCACGCCGCCCACCTCGAACGGGTGCACCGCCCCGTCGGGAACCGCCGCCCTGGCCGCGACGGGGGTCCAGGTGCCGGTGGTCGGCACCAACGTGGCGTCCGGCGTGGACGGACCGTCGGCCACCGCCGCGACACCCGCCACCGCTCCGAGCACCGCGCGGTCCGCCACGACGCCGATCGTGGCCGCGGCCGCCGCCACGGACCCGACCTGGATGACGCGCCGCCGCGTGCCCAGCAGGGGCCGGAGGTCCCCGTTGCCCGCGGTCTGCTCACCGTCGTCGAGCTCCTCGGCGAGGCGGCGCTGCAGCGCGGTGACGAACTCCTCGCTCGGCGCGCCGCTGCCGGTGCGCGCGGCCCGCAGCGTGATCGCGGTGCGCAACTGGGCGGCGTCGTCCTCGTCGGCGCGGAACGGCCGGGGCTTGCGGCCCCGCAGCAGGTCCTCGACGAACCGCCGGACATCGCGCGCGCTCACGCCGGTCCCTCCTCACCGAGCTCGGCGGCCCGGCGCAACGCCCGATGTTGCAGGACCTTGGCATTGGCCACGCTGACCCCCAGCGCGGCGGCGGCGTCCTTGACCGAGTACGAGTTGAGGAAGCGCAGCGTCAGGATGCGCCGGTAGCGCTCGGGCAGCCCGGAGAGCACGGCCTCGGCCCGCTGCGGGGCGTCCGAGACGGTGACCTCGGGGCGTTGCGGGTCGGCGTAGTCCTCATCGATGGTGGTGATCTCCCGCCCCATCGTCGCCCGCCAGTGCCCGGCCAGCACCGTACGGGCCGTGGTCAGCAGGTAGGCGCGCACCTCACCGACACTGGCCGAGACCCGCAACGGGCGCAGCGCGGCCAGGAAGACCTCCGCGGTCAGGTCCTCGGCGTCGACCCGGTTGCCCACCTTCGAGAACATCAACCGGTAGATGCGGTCGACGTTGTCCTCGTAGACCGCCTGCCAGTCGGCGTAGCCGTCACCGGACACCACCCGCAGCTCCCCGGCACGAGCCCCACCCGCATCGCTGCGGTCGCCCGCCCGACGCCGGGCCCAGCCACCACCCTGCGCCATCCTGTACCGCTCCTCGGTCCGCCCCCCTCGGGGCACCCACGCGTGCCGACCCGTGCGGGTCGCCGACGACTGCTGGTAGGAGATAGCGCAGGAGGTTACAGGGGGCTCAGTACGCGGACGACGCGCTCTTGTCGATCTTGTTGCCGGCGGCGTCGACGACGAACCAGCTGCCGCCGAAGTTCGTGATGCCCTCGCCCGCCGTGGTGCCGGGGCCCTTGTCCTTGATGAAGTAGTACAGCGGATGCCCGGCGTAGGTCAGCTGCGTCGAGCCGTCGGTGCGCCGGCTCGTGCCCAGCAGCCCGGCCTGCACGCCCGGGCCGGCCACCGGTGCGCCGGTGGTGCTCACCGGTGGCCACGCCGACACGCACGCCGCGGCGCAGGTGGACTGCGGCCCGGTGTCGGCGTCGAACAGGTACACCGTGCGGCCCTGCCCGTCGGTCAGGATCATGCCGAGGCTGCTCTGCGCGGTCGCGACGGAGGCGGCGGTCGGGACCGCGGTCGGGCCTGCCGTCGGGGCGGTCGGGGTCGAGCCGGCGGTGGGGGTGGTCCCGGTGCCGCAGGCGGTGGCCAGCGCGGCCACGAGCGCGCAGCCACCGAGCAGGAGGTTCCTTCGCATGGTGATCATGGGTACGTCCTTCGGTGAGGGTCCGACGGGTGGGATGCCGGTAGGGGGTCAGGAGCTGGTGGTGAGCTGGCGGCGCAACGCGCGCACGGCGTAGTGCAGCCGCGACCGGACCGTTCCCGACGGCACGCCGAGGTCCGCGGCGACGAGCTCGATGGGCACGTCGCGGTAGTAGACCTCGATCAGTACGTCGCGATGCGCGTCCGAGAGCCGCTCCAGCGCACCGGCGAGCCGCCGTCGGTCGACGAACAGGTCGAAGCCGCCGTCGACGGCGCGATCGAGGACGGGGTCCTCGCCGAGGGAGATCGGCCGCACCCGGTCGGCCCGGTGGGCGTCGATGAGCAGGCGGCGCAGCACCAGCATCAGCCAGGGCCGCACCGGGCGCGGATCGGAGCCCAGCCGCGCCCGGTTGCGCCATGCGCGCAGGAACGTCTCCTGCACCGCGTCCTCGGCGGCGGGCCTGCTCGTGAAGCGTTCGGCGTACGCGAGCAGGGCACGGGCGTGCTGGTCGTACATCGCCTGCAGCGGTTCGCCGCCGGGCGGGGCAGCCGCCCGCGGGCGGCAGAGGGTGGAGGTCACGTCCAGGGATACGCGGGGTGGTTACAGCGCAGACGGCCGGGGCAACGGTTTCTGAACACCGCCGGTCGGCCGCGCGTGTTGGTAGCTGCGCCGTGGGGGTCCCCGGCGCACCATCCCTCACGATCGGCAGGTAGACCCATGCGCAGGAGAACCGCGGTGCTCGTCACGGTGGCCGCGGCCGTTGCGGCCGCAGGCATCTCGATCCCGTTCCTGGACACGTCCACCAGCGCGGCCGCACCGGCCCCCTCCAGCGTCGGGCCGGCGGACGTACCGGGGTCGGGGCGGTCGGTCATCGACTGGAACCGGACGCTGATCTCGATACTGGCGACCCCGGGCAACCAGCCGGCGACGGTGCATCCCACCCGCAGCTTCGCGATGCTGCAGGCCGCGGAGTACAACGCCGTGGTCTCGGTCACCCACAGCGGTCGGCCCTACCGCACGGCCGTACCCGCCGCGGCCGACGCCCGCCCGGACGTGGCCGCCGACCAGGCCGCCCATGACGTCCTCGCCGGGCTGTACCCGTCGATGCGGCCCACGCTCGACGGCCAGCTCGCCACCGAGCTCGCCGCGCTGCCTGCCGGCCCACCCACCGACGACGGGATCGCGGCCGGGGCCGCGGCCGCGCAGGTGATGCTGACCCAGCGGGCCTCCGACGGCGCCACCGCGGCGCCGCCCGCGTTCGTGGCGGGCAACGCTCCCGGCGACTACCGGCCCACCCCGCCCGCGGGCGCGCCCCCGATGTTCACCGGCTGGGGAGCGGTGACCCCGTTCCTGCTCACCGACGCCGGCCAGTTCCGGCCCGCGCCCCCGACCCCGGTGAGCACTCCGGCGTACGTCGCCACGCTGACCGAGGTGAAGGACCTGGGCCGCGACACCAGCACCACCCGGACCGCTGACCAGACGGCCGCGGGCCGGTTCTGGAGCTCGGCCCCGATCTGGACCACCTGGAACCAGGTCGCGCAGCAGCTCGCCACGGTGCAGCAGGCGAGCCTGACGCAGGCGACCGCGGCGTTCGCGAACCTGGACCTGGCACTGGCCGACACCACGATCGCGCTCTACGACGCCAAGTACCAGAACGCGGTGTGGCGCCCGATCACCGCGATCCGGGCCGGGCTCCCCGCCGCGCCGCTTGCCGCGGACCCGGCCTGGAACCCGTTGACACCGACCGCGGCGGACCCCTCCTACCCCGGTGCCCACAGCGCGCTCAGCGCTGCCGCCGCCCCGGTGCTGACGGCCGCCTTCGGACCCGGCCAGCACGTCACGGTCTCCTCCGCGGCGGAGCCCGGGGTCACCCGCAGCTTCCCGTCGATCGACGCCGTTGCCGACGAGGCCGGCCTCAGCCGGATCTGGGCCGGGCAGCACACCCGCCTCGACCACGAGGCCGGGCAGCAGCTGGGTCGCCAGGTCGGCGGGTTGGTGCTCGACGCCCTCCCGGTTCCGGCCACCGCGCGCTGAGGCGGTGGTTCGGACTTCGCACACCGCTCCCGGTCCTCGCACGGCCGCCGAGCGCGCACTGGCTCATGATCCAACCCGAACCTGTGGGCGTTGATCACCCGTCCGGCGCGCAACGGGGCCGGCGCGGGGGCGTCGGGTGCGCTTCCCGATAGGTTCCGCTGGTAGGCCGCCTTCGGGTGGGGGATTCTCCCGCCAGTCCGCCATGACCGTCGGTCGCGATGAACGAGTGGGCCGTGGCGTACCGTCCCCGGCTTCAGATTCCCAGCGTGCGGCGCACGATCTGGGTGCAGCGCCGGGATACCGGAATGCACTCCGCATGTCCGGCGTCGGTGTTCAGGGTGATCACGCCGTTGCCCTGGCGGTGCACCCGCCGGATGCGGCCCGGATTGACGAGAAAGCTCCGGTGAACCCGGACGAAGCCGAAAACGGACAGTTCGGCCTCGAGCTTGTCGATTCCCCTGGTCGCTGCGCGGAATCGCCCGCAGTCGGCAATCAGCCACACCACATGGCGGTTGGCTTCGGCGAACCGGATCTCCGTGGGATCGAGCAGCAGGGTGCTGTCGCTGGTGAGAGCCGCGATCCGGTGCCGCGGATCGGCAGGTCGCCCGATCCGGTCCCGCGGATCGGCAAATTGCGGAAAGGGGGCGACGTTGCCTGGCATGCAGTGCTCCTTTGCATTGCTACCGCTTTGCATTTGCTACCGCGCCGATCGTTGCGACGGTGGTGGGTCATCAGTGCTTCGGTTGCAGGCCGTAGCCCTCCATCGACTTCTTGAACGCGAACGGCTCGCAGTCGGCGAAGGTGTCCACCGAGAACGCGTCGTCGGCCATCACGCCCCAGGTCTTGCGGCGTTGCATGCCGAGGTTTCCGGAGTCGTACAGGGGGTACACGACCGATTCTCGGTAGTACTTCTCGATGCCGAACCGCTTGTCGATGGCATTGACGCCGACGATGCGCATGCAGTCGTCCACCACGCTCTGCATCAGTTCGGTGCTGAACACCTTGTTCATGCCGCCGAAGGCGTGGCCCTCACTCGCGTGCAGATCCATGTAGTGGGCGGTCTTCCAGCTCAGGTACCGCGCGGCCTCGATCTTCGCCGCGACCTCGGCCAACAGGTTGCCCACGGCCTGGTGGTTGATGATGGGTGTGGATCCGCCGCCGGTGTAGGTCTTCGCCCATTTCAGCGCGAAGTCGTAGGCGCCGCGGGCGGTGCCGACGGCGGCGATGGCGGCGATCGGTCCGGACCAGGTGAAGTTGCGGTTGATGACGAGGTCGCCATCGCCGTCGGCGAAGAGGTTGGCGGCGGGCACGCGCACGTTGTGGAAGGTCATGGTGACGTTCTGGCAGGTGCGGTGCCCGATCTTGTCGATGACCTGGTAGTCGATCCCCGGCGTGCCACGCTCGATCACGATGGCGCTCAGGCCCGCGGTGCCGCCCTTCGTGCGGTCGGTCCGCACGATGCAGACGTTGAGGTCGGCGCCCTGGAGGTCCCAGCCTCCCGAGTTGCACGGCCAGTGCTTCTCGCCGTTGAGCACGTACTCGTCGTTGCGCCGGTCGTGGTCGGCGTAGAGCTGGATGCCCGCGGTGGGATCGGGGTGGTCGAAGTTGGCGGTGCCGCCGCGTTCGCTGACGACCCAGCCGGCCAGGAAGTCCGGGTTGTCGAGGCGCGTGGCCCGGCCGATCCACTTCTCGCACTGCTCCTCGGTGCCGAACCAGGTCAGCGGCATCAGGGCCAAGCCGTTGACCAGCAGGATGGTGGGGAACCCCGCGTCCACCGCGGCGAGCTCCTCGGTGATGATCATCATGTCGACGCTCGTGGCACCCGCACCGCCGTAGCGCTTCGGCAGGAAGTCGGTGGCGAGCCCCATCGAGTACGCCTGCCGGAAGGCCGGCCGCATCGCGAGGAACGCCTGCTGGGGGTCGGGGAGGGAGTCGGCGTACTCGGCGGCCGGTCGCACGACCTCGCGGGCGAACTCGCGGACGCGCCCCTTCAGCTGCTTCTGCCTCGTCGTGAGCTCGAAGTCGATCGACATCGCTTCCCGTCCTCCCTGAGCAGCTGATGCGGATCGCCGTGCGGGACACGACGGCCGGATGGCGAGTGGCACTAGTGGCGGGTCGATCGTCCGGACAGGCCGAGTGCGCCCCGGAGCCCCTGGTCGTTGCCGGCGACGTCCTCGAGGGTCGCGTGATCGAGCACGGCGAAGTAGGCGTCCAGTGCGTGGGAGAAGACGTTGCGTGCGCCGCAGACCCCGGCCACCTGGCAGAACCGGGCGGGTCCGAGGCATTCGACGACCGCGAAGTCATCCTCCATCGCTCGCATGATCTCGCCGACGGTGATCGTCGAGGGGTCGCGAACGAGCTGGATGCCGCCACCGCGCCCGCGCACCGTCTCGACGAGTCCGGCCGCTCCCATCCGGCGCACGACCTTGTTGAGGTGATGGTGCGACACGCGGTGGGCCTCGGCGATGTGCGCGATGGAACCCCGCCGTTCCGGAGCCACGCGCAGGTACAGCAGGACGCGCAGGGCGAAATCGGCGTGCTGGGTGTGCCTCACGAGCTACGACGTGTGGTCATCGTGCCACCTCCGAGCCGCTAAAGGAGTATTCTGCATGCTACTTTGGCGGCCCTTCGGGGGCAAGGTCCGTGTCGAGAGGATCCGCGCCGATATGCTGTGCGCGTCGAGGAGGACGGTCGTGCATCGGTACGAGGGCGCACGCGCCGCGGTCGTCGGTGGCTCGATCGGCGGGCTCACGAGCGCGCTGCTGCTGCGCGAGCTGGGCTTCGCGGTCGATGTCTTCGAGCGCACCCCGGAACAGCTCGACCACCGCGGGGGCGGCATCGTCCTGCAGCCGATCACCATGAGGTGGTTCGACGGTCGCAGCGCCCGGCGGATCGACGAGCTCAGCACGCACAGCAGCCGGTTGCGCTACCTCGGGACCGGTGACGGGATCGTCCACGAGGAGCCGGCATCGTGGCGCTACACCTCGTGGGGAACGGTCTACCGCGCACTGCTGGGCGACTTCGGCCGCGATCGCTACCACCTGGGTGAGCACTGCGGGGGGTTTCAGCAGCACGCGGAGACGGTGGAGCTCCGGTTCGTCTCGGGCCGCACCGAACGCGCCGACCTGGTCGTCTTCGCCGACGGGATCGGCTCGACCGCCCGGCGGCGGCTGTTCCCCGACCTTCAGCGGACCTACGCGGGTTACGTGGGCTGGCGCGGGACGGTTCGCGAGGACGCGCTGTCCCCACGGACGCACGCGCTGCTGGCGGACGCGCTCACCTACAGCGTCGGTGACCGCACCCACTGCGTCCTGTACACGATTCCCGGGATGGACGGCGAGCTGGCGCAGGGCAGGCGGCTGCTCAACTACGTCTGGTACCGCAACGTGGCGGCGGGCCCGCCCCTGCAGGAGCTCACGACCGACGTCCGCGGCGTCGAGTGCCCGGTCACCGTCGCGCCCGGCGCCGTGCAACGCCGCTACGTCGACGAGCTCAAGGCGGCAGCGGCGGCCGAGCTCGCACCGGCCGCGGCGGAGGCCGTCGTGCGCACCGAGCGGCCCTACGTCCAGGTGGTCTGCGACGTCCGGGTCCCGGCGATGGCCGACGGCCGGGTGGCGATCATCGGGGATGCCGCGTTCGCGGCGCGGCCGCATGCCGCGGCGGGCTCGGCGAAGGCGGCCGACGACGCCTGGGCCCTCTACGAACACCTGGGTGCCGCCGGCGGTGACATCCCGGCCGCACTGCGGAGCTGGCAACCGGCACAGCTGGCGCTGGGCAACCAGCTGCTCGACCGGGTCGCCGCGATGGGCACCAGGTCGCAGGTCACGAACACGTGGGAGCCGGGTGATCCCGATCTGCGGTTCGGCCTGCGCGGACCCGGGCGCTGATCTGTCCGGGGCGCTGAGACAACCCCGAATCAGACCCGCGGCATCAGCGAGGGGGTGCGACCCACCGGCGGTAGGCCTCGGCGTCGACGTTGCTGCCGCACACGACGGTCACCACGTGCCGGCCGGCGAAGCGATCGCGGTCCTCCAGGACCGCCGCGATGCCGAGCGCGGCCGACGGCTCGACGACGAGCCCCGCGTGGTCGACGAGCAGCCGCATCCCAGCGATGATCGACTCCTCGCGCACCAGCACCGCGTCGTCGGCGACCACGAGGAGGTCGGCCAGCACGGCGGGGATGGGGAACCGGCCGGCGACGCCGTCGGCGATCGTGTCGGTGGTGTCCGTGGTGACGATGCGGCGCTGCTGCCACGAGCGCGTCAGCGCCGGTGCGCCCAGCGGCTGGACGCAGATCACCTCGACCCCGGGAGCCATCTCCTTCAGCACGTGTCCCACGCCCGTGGCCAGCGCGCCACCGCCGAGCGCGATCAGGACGGTGTCGAACGACGGTTCGCCCGCGACCAGCTCCAGGCCGATGGTCGCCGCGCCCTCGCACGTCTCGAGGTCCAGGCTGTCCTCCAGCAGCCGGATGCCGTCGTTGCGGGCGATGGCCGCCGCCCGCTCGCGAGCCGCCTCGTGGTCACCGTCCACCAGCTCCAGCGTGGCGCCCAGCGCGCGGATCCGGTCGAGCTTGACCGGCGTCGCGGAGCGGGCCGCCACGACGGTGACCTCGAGCCCCCGGCCCCGTGCGGACCAGGCGAGCGCCTGACCGAGGTTGCCCGCGCTGGCGCACACCACGGAGCGGTCACCGAGGTCGGTGAGCCTGCTCGCGACGATCTCGGTGCCGCGGGCCTTGAAGCTGCGGATCGGGTTCGCCGTCTCGAGCTTGATGCTCACCGCACAGCCGAGTGCCGGCTCCAACGCCTCGCAGCGGTACAGCGGGGTGTCGAGGAAGATCGGGTCGATGACCCGCAGCGCTGCCCGGATCCGGGCGGTGTCGAGCCGGGTCTTCTGCACGGCACGCCAGCGTAGTGAGCCTGCTCAGGCGTCGGTGCTCGAGGTGTCGGTGCCCGAGGCGTCGGGGCGGTCGTCCTCGGTTCGCGTGGCAGCGCGTTGCAGCTCGACGATGCGGCCGAAGTCGGCGACGAACGTCGTGTAGGCCTGCTTGCCGAGGGCCCGACGGTGCCGGTCGGCGATCTCGGCCATGATCGCGTCTGCGGTGCGCATCTCGGAGCGGCCGCGTTCGGTCGGGACCACCAGCTTGGCCCGCCGGTCGTCCGGGTCGGGCCGGCGCTGCACGTAGCCCAGCGCCTCGAGCTCGTCGACGTTCTTGCCGATGACCTGTTTGTGCTGCCCGGAGAGCCGGGCCAGCTCGGTGGCGCGGACGCCGTCGGCGCGCAGGTGGGCGAGCACGGCGCCGTGGCGCGGGGCGATGTCGTCGAAGCCGTGGCCGTGCAGGCGCCCGAAGAGCTCACCCTGCACCGAGAAGAGCAGCCGACCGGCGAGAACACCCAGGTCGGTTGCCGCGTCCCGGCGGTTCTCCCCCTCCGGGGCCGTGCTGGCGGTCACCGCCGCAGGGTACAAGCTGCGGCCCGCATCGCCCCGGACCACCGCGCTGCCCCGGCGGTTGCCACCGGAGGGGCGGTTGCCAAATGAGGTAAGCCTTGGTGAAGTACGCCCGGCGGTGCGCCCGGTGTGGGCCGTCGCGACGTGACCGACGGGGAGTGCTGCTGCCGTGACCGATACTGGTGCATCCGACGACGGGTTCACGCCGTGGCCCGCCGATGCCGTCGCGCGCTACCGGCGGGCGGGGCACTGGGGTGACGCCACGCTCGGTGAGCTGCTGCGGGTCTGGGCCGAGCGCTCCGGTGCCGCGGTGGCCGTGGTCGGGGGTGTCGAGCGGCTGACCTACGCGGAGCTGGACCGCCGCGCCGACGCGGTGGCTCGCGGCCTGGTCGACCTCGGTATCGCACCGGGTGACCGGGTGCTGGTGCACCTGCCGAACACCGCGGACTTCGTCGTCACCCTGTTCGGGATGCTGCGGGCAGGCGCGGTGCCCGCACTCGCCCTCCCGGCGCACCGCCGGGTCGAGATCGAGCACCTGGCGACGCTCGCGGGGGCGGTCGCCTACCTCGTCCCGGCGTCGCACGGCGGGTTCGACCACCTCGGGCTGGGTGCCGAGATCCTCGCCGCGGTGCCCTCGGTGCGTCACGTGCTGGTCACCGGTGCCGACCCGGCGAGCATCGACGAGGCCGGCCCGGCGTTCCGGTCCGTCGCCACGATCGAACGCAACGGCGCGGGGTCGAGCGCGACGCTGCCGGCCGTCGACCCGGCCGCCGTCGCCGTGCTGCTGGTCTCCGGTGGCACCACCGGCAACCCGAAGCTCATCCCGCGCACGCACCGGGACTACGCCTACAACGCGCGGGCCAGCGCCGAGGTCTGCGCGCTGGGTCCGCAGGACGTGTACCTGGTGTGCCTGCCCGCGGCACACAACTTCCCGCTGGCCTGTCCGGGGCTGCTCGGCGCGCTCGGGGCCGGCGCCATTGTGGTGATGTGCCCGGTGCCGGGTCCCGAGATCGCGTTCGCCCTGATCGAGCAGGAGCGGGTCACCGTGACCGCGCTCGTGCCGCCGCTCGTGCGGCTGTGGGTCGACGCCGCGGCCTGGGAGCAGGCCGACCGGTCGAGCCTGCGGTTGCTGCAGGTCGGCGGTGCGAAGCTGGACGCGGCGCTCGCGGGGGAGGTGCCCGATGCGCTGGGCTGCGCCCTGCAGCAGGTCTTCGGAATGGCCGAGGGACTGCTGAACTACACGCGCCTCGACGACCCGTTCGAGCTGGTCCGCACCACGCAGGGGCGGCCGCTCTCGGTCGATGACGAGCTGCGGATCGTCGACGACGCGGGCGCCGACGTGGCCCCGGGTGTCGTGGGGGAGCTGTTCACCCGCGGTCCGTACACGCTGCGCGGCTACTACCGGGCGGCGGCGTACAACGCGACCGCGTTCACCCCGGACGGCTGGTTCCGCACCGGTGACCTGGTCCGGCAGCTCCCGTCGGGGCACCTCGTGGTGGAGGGCCGGGTGAAGGACGTGATCAACCGCGGTGGCGAGAACGTGTCGGCGGTGGCGCTCGAGGAGCACCTGCTCGCCCACCCCGACATCGCAGGCGCTGCCGTGATCGGGCTTCCCGACCCCGTACTGGGGGAGCGGGTCTGCGCGGTGCTGACCCTCGCCGCACCGATCCGGGTGGGGGAGCCGGCCCGCTCGCTCAAGCGCAAGGAGGTGACCGCCTGGTTGCGTGCCCGTGGGCTCGCCTCGTTCATGCTCCCCGACCTCGTTGTGGTGCAGGAGAGCCTGCCCCTCACCGGCGTCGGGAAGATCGACAAGCGGCGCCTGGCCACCGAACTGGGACCCGACCGCGTGCGCACCTGACCCACGTCGCATACCCCCGCAGGTCCTCGCACGCGTTCCAACCCATGCGAGCACTGGTAACGGTGTGCGAAATCGGGGTGGTGTGCGACTGGCCCAGCGATGCCTGCTTGCTCAGCAGCCCGGACGCTCCGGCCGCACGGTCGACCCCGCCGGCCAGCAGCGCCGGGATCGCCGCGGCGGCGCCTGTGTCGGGGATCTCCAGCTCGACGAGCGCGACGTCGAACGCGACGGTTTGGGCGGCGCAGTCCCTCGTCCACCGAGTGCGCGACCGCTACGCAGTGCAACCCGGGCTGCGCGTCGAGTGCCAGCGTCAACGCGCCGGTGAACACGCGGTGGTCGTCGAGCACCAGCACCCTGATCGTGCCCGATACCACGATCACTCGTCGATGCACATCCCGAATTCTAGGGAGGGGGAGGGCGGAATTAGAAGGTTAGCCTCACCTCTGATCAGGCCTGCTTGCCTGGGCCGGCACGCGGAGGGGATGGCATGCACATCGCTTCGTTCGCGCCGTCCTCCACCACCACGGACAGGGTTCGATGACGTTCTTCACCAGGGATGGTGTCCGGCTCGGCTACGACGTGATCGGCGACGGTCCGCTGGTCCTGCTCGTGATGGGCACCGGCAGCCCCGGCCGGGTGTGGCACCTGCACCAGGTGCCGGCGTTGGTGGCGGCGGGCTACCGCGTCGCGACGCTCGACAACCGCGGGGTGGCACCGTCGGACGAGTGCGGTTCCGGCTTCACGATGGCCGACATGGTCGGCGACGTCGCTGCGTTGATCGAGCTGCTCGGCGCCCCGGCACGCCTCGTCGGCACGTCGCTGGGTGCCCGGATCGTGGCGGAGACCGCGCTGGCCCGACCCGACCTCGCCGTCCAGGCCGTGATGCTGGCCGCCCACGGCAGGCCGGATCCGCTGCAGGAGCGCCTCACCGCGGGCCGGCGCGAGCTCCATGACCGGGGGATCGAGCTCCCGCCGGGTTTCGCCGCGGCCGTGGCGGCCCAGCAGAACCTCTCGCGGCGCACGCTGGCCGACCGGGCCGCGGTCACGGACTGGCTCGAGATCTTCGAGTTCGCCGCCGCGCAGACCGGGCCGGGCGTCCGGGCCCAGCTCGACCTCGCCGACTCCGACCGGCTCGCCGACTACCGGCGGATCACGGTGCCCAGCCTGGTCGTCGGGTTCGCCGACGATCTGATGCTCCCGCCGTACCTGGCCAGGGAGGTCGCCGACGCGATTCCGGCGGCCCGCTACGTGGAGCTGGCCGACTGCGGGCACTACGGCTACCTCGAACGTCCCGACGCGGTCAACGAGCTGGTGCTGGAGTTCTTCACCACGGTGCGGGCGCCGGCACGCGCCTGCCCGCCGGGCCACTGCCCGCCACCGCCTCATGTGCCCGGCGATGTGCAGCAGGCGACGAGTACGCAGCGATCCCTGGAGCCAGGGTGAGGACAAGGAGCGAGCCCATGTCGGCAAACCCGTTCGACGAGGACGTCCCCCCGGGCCGGTGCCCCGTGTTCGGCGAGGTGCTGCGCGCCGCGTGCCGAGAGGCCCGGAGGGAGGCGGAGGCGTCGGCGGCGGGCGCTGCCCGCTCGTGAGCACGTCGGATCCCGCCTCCGCGGCCGCAGCGCTCGTCCGCGACAGCGGCGGCCCGTACGTCATCTACGAGCGCGACCAGCGCTGGACGGTCGCCTCCGGTGCCCGGGTCGAGCTGCGGCTGGACCGCGACCGGATCCGCTTGCACACGCCGACCGGCGACCGCGACATCGCGGTCGGCCCCGACCCGCTGCGCCAGGTCGCCGACCTGCTCGCCGGTCTCGAGATCCCGGGCTGGTCGGCCTACGGCTGGGCCGCGTTCGAGCTGGCACACCTGCTGCGCGGCGACCGCGACCGCGCCGGGCCCGCCACCCTCCTGCACCTGCTCGTCCCGGAGGAGGCGGTCGTGATCGGGTCCGGATCCGGTGCGGCCTCCGGTCCCGACGTCGCGCCGCCGGTGGCGTGGCCCGCACCAGGGGCCGAGCTCGACGTCACCCTGACCGGGGGTGCGCGCTACCGCGACGCCGTCGCCGCGGCGGTCCGCGACATCCGCGACGACAAGCTGCAGAAGGTCATCCTGTCGCGGATCGTGCCGGTGGCGGGCGGGATCGACCTGCTGGCGACCTACGTCGCCGGCCGCGCGGGCAACACACCCGCACGGTCGTTCGTGCTGGAGCTCGGTGGGCTGGCCGCGGCCGGTTTCAGTCCCGAGACCGTCGTCGAGGTCGCCGCCGACGGCCGGGTCTCGACGCAGCCGCTGGCCGGCACCCGCATGCTCGTCGGCGACCCCGTGATCGACGTGGCGCGCAGGGAGGAGCTGCTCGCGGACCCGAAGGAGATCTACGAGCACGCGATCTCCGTCCGGCTGGCCCAGGACGAGCTCGCCGGTGTCTGCAGCGCGGGCTCGGTGCGCGTCGACGAGTTCATGACCGTGCAGGAGCGCGGCAGCGTGCAGCACCTCGCCTCCCGGGTCAGCGGCCACCTGGCCGCCGGGTACGACGCGTGGGACGCCTTCGCGGCGCTGTTCCCGTCGATCACGGCGTCCGGCATCCCGAAGGCGGCCGCCTACGACCTGATCGCGCGCTACGAGGAGGGCCCCCGCGGCCTCTACAGCGGGGCGGTGCTCGCGCTGTCCGCCGACGGCGCGTTCGACGCGGCGCTGGTGCTGCGCACCGTGTTCGTGCAGGACGGCCGCACGTGGCTGCGGGCGGGTGCGGGGATCGTCGCGCCGTCCACGCCCGAGCGTGAATGGGACGAGACCTGCGAGAAGCTGCGCAGCCTCTCCCGGTTCCTGGTCCGGGCCGCACCGGCAGGCGGGCAGGCGCCTGTGCCGAGCCGGGAGCGGGGGAGTCGGGAGCGGGGGAGTCAGGGAGGTCGGTACGCGATCGACTTCACGATGGAGGGGCTGCGCCACACCGCGGCCGGCCTCACCGAGGGGGACCCGGCGACGATCGGCGTGAACACCAACCTGTTCGAGCTGGGCCTGGCGTCGATCGCGCTGATGCAGCTGGTCGGCTCCTGGCGCCGCGCCGGGGTCGAGGTCGAGTTCGCCGAGCTGTCGGAGAATCCCACGCTCGAGGGCTGGGCGAAGCTGCTGCGCGAGCGGCGCCCGGCCACGACGGCGTGACCGTCGCCGGGGTCCCCCCATTTCGCACAGGGCCGTCGGGCACGCCGGCCGGAGTTGCGCCGGCTATTCCTGGACCAGAAGGCAAGGCTAACGTGAAGTTCACCCATGCGTGCACAACTACCCTCGATCGGCAGGCGGCACTTCCTGGCCGCGGCCGGCCTGACGATGGGGGCCACGGCGCTTGCCGGGTGCGGGTCTGCCGCGCCGTCGGCGCCCACCACGCCGGCGCCCGCTGCAGGCGGCTCCTTTCCCGTCACCCCCGACGCGGTCGAGGGCGCGGTCACCCTGGCCAAGGGGCCGGTCCGGCTGGTGTCGGTGGGCCAGTTCCGCGACTCCGACGCTGCGGTGGCACTGGGCGTCGTCCCTCGCCCGCCGCTGAGGGCGCGTTTCAGGACGGGATCGCACTCCTGCAGCCGCGCTCTTGGTGAGCCCATCCTCACCATTGGAGTTTTGGGTTTGCTACCGCCTCGTTCGTCCATCCTGCGCACTGTTCGTCCGATTCGAGCGGCGCGACGCTCGATCCGCCGGTCAGGGCCTGCGAGGCGATCGGTGCCGGCGGCAGATGGACGAGCGCCGTGGGCCGATCGCCCGGCAACGACGTGACTACCAGGGGATCTTGTGGGCAATGGCCTCTTGACTATTGCGGATAAGTTGGCAAGCCTACCCTAAGTAGACAGCCTCGGCGCGGGAAATCCACCCGCGCCTCCCCACGACAGCCGAAGTCGGACCGCCTGCGGTCTCGACGCGCTTCCGCTCGCCCGCACGGCCCTGCCCGCCTGCGTTCGTGCCCGCCTGCACCTGTGACCGCCGCTGAGAGGATCCACCGAGATGACCACGAGCACCCCAGACCAGGCCGCCACGGGCCTGCCCGATCTGGCCGGGCTGCTGGCGAGCGACGATCCGAACGAGCTGGTGAAGGCCTTCGCGGCCAACCCCGCGTTCCGCGCGGCGGAGTGGGACGAGCTGACCACCGGCAACGATCCGTACCGGCGGCCGGTCCGCCCGGCGGATCTGGCGTGGTTGGACTACGCGAAGCCGATGCCGGTGGAGAAGTCGCTGAAGCTCTCGGCGTTGCTGGGGCACCGGATGCTGCGCAACGTCCACGACGCGGGGATCCTGCACCTTCCGGCGAGTCCGGATGCGGCCAACCGGGTCGACCGCGCCGATGTCTACTCCACCCGCAACCGGGTGCTGGCGGCGTTGGCGGGGCCGGTGCTGGAGGCGCACCTGTTCGCGCCGCTCGCCGAGCAGCGCCCGGAGCTGCTCGGCGATGTGGCCGGGTTGCGGCGGGTGGTGGAGCAGGAGTGCGAGCGCCGCCATGCCGAGCCGGGTGCCGCGTTCAGCGTCGCGGCGGGCACGAAGCATCGCCGGGAGGCCTCGACGTTCCTGCTGTTGCAGGTCTCCGCGTTCCGCCCGGCCGTCGCGGCGGCGGCGGGTCGGGGTGCGGTGGGGGAGTACGACGCTGCCCACCCGGGCCTGCGCGGCTGGTTGCTCGACCGCTACCGGGCGTGGGCCGATGGTGGGCCGGCGTATCGCGAGGTGCTCGCGGCGGCGGGGCTCGTGGACACCGCCGGTGCCTACTGGCAGCTCTACCTCGGTTCGTCGTTGGGTCGTGGCAACCACCTGCTGAGCCTGGCGTCGCGTCCGGAGCACGGGTTCGCGTTGCTGGGGGCGTTGGTGCACGAGTGGATCGACGACTCGGCGGTGCGGGGGGTGTTGCGGGAGACTCTGGCCGGGGGCCTGGACGGCGTCCCGGACGAGCCGCTCGGGGCGTCACTCACCCCCACGGCCGCTGGTGCGCTCGTGGAGGAGCTGGTCGGGCCGCTTGCGCAGCGCCTCGGTGCCGAGGTGGTCGCGGAGTTCCATCGCGGGTTCGTCGACGCCGCGACATCGGCGGCGCTCTGGGATCGGGACCTGTCGGCGCAGCTGGACTGGGCGGATCGGATCGAGGAGTACCAGGAGAAGGCCGAGACGATCGACCAGCATCTGACCAACGAGAACATCGTGGTGGATCTGGACACGTTCGTGGAGGACAACGAGGAGACCTCGACGACGCACGTGCACAACGAGCACCGGTTGGTGATGATCGAGTCGGGCCAGATGCATTTCTGGAACAACGTGACGCATCAGATCGCGCTCAATGCGGGCGACAAGTTGTTGATCCCGGTGTCACGGTTGCACGGCTCCACCGTGCTGTCGGGAACGTGTACCTATCACCAACCGATCATTCCCGACGAGCTCCTCGCCCAGTTCGCGTGAGCGCGGGGATCGCCGGTCCCGATCCGGCACTCGTGATCGGTGACGTCCCGGAGTGGGGCGCGCCGTACCTGGCGGAGCTCACCAGCACGCTGCAGTCGGTGAGCGACCCGTTCCCGTGCACCTTCGCGGTGGCGGCGGCGCGCAAGCGCACGTTGCGGTTCGCCTTCGTCGACGATCTCGGCGACGACGCCGCGTGGGCCGGGTTGGCGACGTCGCTGCGGCAGTACCTGCAGATCTACCAGGAGTTCTCCCGCGACACGTCGTTCGTGGCGCTGTTCCGCCCGGAGCGCACGCAGCGGGAGCTGGCGGGGTACCGGGAGCGGTTCTGGTCGGTGCTGCAGTACCTGCACGACCACGACGACGAGCCGTGGCCCGCGGAGATCCCGACCGATCCGGAGGATCCGCACTGGGAGTTCTGCTTCGGTGGGACGCCGATCTTCGTGGTCTGCAACACCCCGGCCTACTCGGCTCGCCGGAGCCGTTTCGGGCGCAACTTCCAGATCACGTTCCAGCCCCGCTGGGTGTTCGACGAGCTGGGGCCCGACAGCCCGCGGGGGATCGCGGCCCGGCGTTCGATCCGGCGCCGGTTGCTCGCCTATGACCGGATGCCGCCGTCGGGGTTCCTGGGTGACTACGGGGATCCGGCGAACCGGGAGTACCGCCAGTACTTCCTGCCCGACCGCGAGGACGTCGTGGCGGCCGACGGATCGCCACCGCAGGCCGCGGGGTGCCCGTTCGCGGCCCGTGCGGCCGCGACCGCGGGTGGCCGGGAGCAGTCGTGGTCGACATAGGCTGCAGCGCGTGCACGTCGTGGACCTGGGCATCGTTCCGGTCAAGGGAACGCGCTACGTGCAGGTCGGGGCCGTGGACCTGGACCGGAGCGGCGTTGTCGGTGACCGCGCGTTCCTCGTCGTCGCCGCGGCGGACTCCGGGCTGCTGATCACCGGCCGGACCCCGGCGCTGCAGCGGGTCCGGTCGCGGTGGTTGCCGGAACGGGGACTGCTGCGCCTGGAGTTCCCCGACGGCACCGTCGTGACCGACCGCCCGCAGCCGGGCGAGCACACGACCACCCGGATGTACGACGGCCGGGAGCTGACGGGCCGGCTCGCCGACGGCCCCGCTGCCGCGGCCTTGTCGGAGTTCCTCGGCAGGCCGGTGCGGCTGGTGCAGCCCGATGCGGGCGCGCGGGGAGCCGACGACGCTCCGGTGACGCTGGTGTCGGAGGCGTCGCTGGCGACGGTGGCGTCGGAGACCGGTACCGCGCACCTGGATCCCCGCCGGTTCCGCATGACGATGACGGTGAGCGGCGCGGCCTCCTGGGAGGAGGAGAGCTGGCTCGGCCGGGAGGTCGTGGTCGGGGAGACCACGCTGCGGGTCGGGCGACCCGTCGTGCGGTGCGTCGTCACCACGCGCAACCCGGAGTCCGCGGTGGTGGACGCGCGCGTGCTGCACGCACTCGCGCGGCTGCGCGGGCACACCGACCTCTGCCTCGGGGTGTGGTGCGAGGTGGTCGAACCCGGTCGGGTGCGCCGCGGCGACCCGCTGCGCCTCGGGCCGCTTCCACCCCCGACCTAGGCGGGGCCGACGCTGCGCTCCACGAGCTGCGCGAGGCCGGTCGCGACGGCGTGCACGGCCTTCTCGCTGCCGCTGCCCAGCCGGTGGCGCTCGGCGATCCAGGTGGTGTCGTTGTAGGTGAGCCACACCGCGTCGTCGGCCGCCTGCCAGGCGAGCGCCTTCAGCGGGAGATCGATGCCGCTGGTCTGCTGGTCCTGCATCAGCGCGGTGCCGCCCCGGGGGTTGCCGAAGATCAGCAGCTCGGTGGGACGAAGCGCCAGCCCGACGTCGGCGGCGCCGCCCCCGTGGTCGATCCGGGCGAACACGACCATGCCGGCGTCGATCGCGGCGGCCTGCAACCGGTCGAGCGTCTCGCTCACCGACCACCTGCTCGCCACGGTGACCAACCCCGTTCCGTCCATGCGCCGAGCCTACTGGGCGGGTGCCGCGACGGATCGCAGCGCGCCTAGCGACGCTCGGGCTCCAGTACGGCCCGGACGCCCTGCGGTCCGGCGTCGGGGAACTCGGCCGGGTCGTGGGCCGTGGTGGGTTGGCACTCCTCGGGCAGCGCGCCCGCCTCCCGGCAGGGCACCGCCGGGTGTTGCGTGTCCTCGACGGTGGGGAGATATCCGGTGTCGTCATGGGTCCAGCGGATGCCGTGGGCGCACCAGAGGTCGGCGGCTCGGGACCGGCTCGCGGGCGGGGTACCGCGAGGTGCCGAGGTGGTGGCGTCGGAAGGCAGCTGGGTCATGATCGGGAGTGCCCCGATGGCGCACTGTCCAACCCGGATTCCCGATCCTCGTGCAGCGAGCTGATCAGCGGGCCTGCACCAGCTGCTCCACGACCCGCCGCGCCGGCTGGATGAGCACCGCGGACGTCGCCCCGATCGCCACCCACATCGCGACCCCGACGATCGTGGAGACGTCGACGGCGTGCGCGACCTGGGCGGGCGGCGGCGAGCAGATGATCGCGATGCGGGCCCCGGAGGCCACGATCATGATCAGGCCCAACGCCGCCGTCAGCAGGCGCTGCGCCAGCCGGTGCTCGATGACCCGCGCGGTGATCGGCGGGATGTCGTGAACCTGGCGCCGCACCACACCGTCGGGTACGGCATCCGCGAGTCCACCGCCGCACCCTGCACAAGCGGTCGGGAGGTGCTCGACGATCTCGTCGGGATCAGCCACAACACCCAGCGACCGGCCCTCGGCGCCGGGCTGCTCACCCGGCGAGGACGCACTTGATCTCGAAAGCCAGGGCACGAAACCCAACGCGCCAGGCCGGACAGCCCACACGCCGTGCCGGAACACACCACGACCATCGCACCTGACCAAGCACTACGAGGTCGCGAGGAACCGCCGTACGGCCGAGCGCCCACTCGGCAAGATCAACCACACGGTGCTCCGGTCCCGATGACCGAGACCGTGGTATCACCGCCGGCCTGCTGCGCGACTCACTGGCTGCGGGCCTCCTGGACCATCGCCACGAGCGCCTTGCGGGCGCCTTCGGGTGTGGTGACCTGCTCGGCGAAGGGGAGCCGGACGTGGTGCTCGCCGCCGGACCCGTCGGTGGCGAGCATGTCGAAGCCGTAGCGGTCGATGCCGGTCATGCGGGCCGTCACGGTGTCCGGGCGGTCACCGAAGACCTGGCAGTACTGCACCATCGCCGGGCCGTGGTCGTCGTTCATGTGCCCGACGATCCCGGCGACGTGCGGCAGCAGCGGGTCGGGCTCGGCCGCGGTGTACGCGGCCGCGTCGACCCAGCTCATCCGCGCGAAGCCGCCGACGAACCGCACCGACGTCACGTCCAGGCGGTAGATCCGGAACCCGTGATCGGTGCCCAGCCCGCCGGGATGCACGCCCTGGTAGGTGGCGAGTGCGGTGGGGCCGTCAGCGCCGGTCACCTCGGTGACGGGGCCGATCACGGTGACCCGTGCCAGGTCCAGCGGATCGCCGGCACCGGGCTCGGTGACCATCAGCGACGCGCGCGGATCGGCCTTGAGGTTGTGGCTGTGCACGGCGAGGTCCGACAGGAGCAGCAGCGGCCGTCCCTGCTCGTCGGCGGCGGGCGCCACGACCGAGCCGAAGGGGTAACCACCCTCGCCGAGAGTGGAGAGCATGCCGGTACGGGCGGTGGCCAGCAGGTTGCGGCCGCGTTCGGCGTCGTTGGGGCGAGTCACCCCGCCAGCCTATGGCCCCGCCACCCCGGTCAGCGACGGCCGCCGGCCAGTACCCGCTGCACGCCGCGCATCCCGGCGCGGTCGACCGCTGACTTGATCAGCCCGAACAGGGCGCCCTGCAGGACGGCCGCGAGCAGGACCTCGCGGGTGGTGTAGTCCTCGTCCGTGGCGTTCGGCGGCGTCGGGGCGTCGGAGATGCGCTTCCAGACCTGGCCGAACACGACGTTGGCGAGAATACCGCCGAGCACGCTGAACACCATGCCGAACGGCTTGTAGGCGATGGTGGCCAGCTTCTCGACACCAGGGCTGACGGCGGGCTGGGGTTCTGGCGGGTGCGTTGACATGGTCTCCGAATACCCCGGCCCGGCCGTGACCACACCGCGGGGCATGGTCCGTCGCGAGGTGGGGTACCTCGGGTCGCGCAGACGGAGATCTTCGTCTTTCGGCGTGGTGCTGACCGCGGGACTGCTGCTGGGCCGCCTGCTGGCCGTCCGGACCGGCGTGCCGGAGGCGGCCGCGTACGTGCTGCTCGTCGAGGTCGGTGGCGGGGTCGGCTTCGGGCTGCTGGTGGGTGTCGTCGTCGCCGCGGCGCGCGAGCGGATCAGCGATGTCCCGACACAGGTCGTGATCTCGCTCGGGACGCCGTACCTCGCGTTCGTGCCGGCGAACCATGGTCGCGATCAGCCAGGAGCTCGACCTCGACGAGACGAGGCTGCACCGCCGGCACCGCTGAGGGCTACCGGCGAAGGCTACCGGCGGCTCCGGCGCAGCAGGCGCACCAGCAGGAAGACGAGCAGGAACGCGCCGGGTCCGGGTCGCGGCCCTGTTTGCTCGCACACACCGTGGTGTGCCCGCACACACCGTGCAAGGTGGGTGCGGGGACGTCGCGGTGTGTGCGAGCGAGGATCAGGCGTCGACGGTCGCGGTGCGCCCCAGCGCGTCGACGTGGTCGGCGGGCACGACGGCCGAGTGGACGGCCGTCCAGCACCCCGGGCAGCAGTACTGCCGGAACACCACCGGCGCATCGACGTAGTCGGAGGCGGTCGCGATGATCTGCGGTCCGGCGTCGGTCGCCGGTCCCTCGTAGCGGGCCAGCGTGAGTGCCCCCGCCTCGCCCAGCGACTCGCCGCAGTGCCGGCAGGCCACCACGTGACCGCCACCGACGGGAACCTCGACGAGGTTGTCGTCCAGCCGCCTGCCCGCCGTGACGTCGAGGGTGCCCGCGGAGGTGCCGCCGCCGGAGCGGTCCCGGCGTACCCCGCGCTGTCGCGTCCGCTCGGCGCCGGTCGCCGTCTCGTCGACGGCACCGTCGACGAGCACCACCCCGTAGACGTCGCGGGCCGCCGCGGCGGTGATCTTGTACTCGCGCAGGTCGTGGGCGACGGCCGCGGGGTCGCGGGTGAGCGGGTCGCCGTAGCCACCGCCGCCCTGCCAGGTCATCGCGAGCACCTCGCCGGGCGCGAGGTAGCTCGACGCGTAGTTCTGGCCGGGTTCCAGGTCGTCGCTGATCTCCGCGAGCTCCGTCGGCATCCGGCCCGCGGCCAGCATCGCGGCGACGCGGCTGCCACGGGCGACGACGTCAAGGCCGGTGTTGCCGGGGTGCCCGCCCGACAGCCCGCCGTTCTGGGACACGGCCTTGCCCGCCGATGCCAGCACCAGCCCCATCGGCAGCGACGTGCCGTGCGGGGTGATCGCGACGGACGCGCCGACACCACCGCGGTGGCGGCCCGGCCCGCCGGAGTCGGGCTCCTCGCGCCGCCACAGGGTGAGCACGGGGTAGAGGAACTCGGTCATCTCGACGTCGGGGATGCGGCCCATGGGGATGCAGAACAGCCCGCCGGTGTCGATGCCGTCGGCGTGCGGCCGCGCGCCGTACCCGCCGGCCATGGGCTCCATGATGATGTTGAGGAACGGCACGGGCTGCTCGCCGCGCTCGTCGAGGTCGGCGATCACGGCGGTGTCCCAGGTGCCGCAGCAGGTGGCCTGCACGTTCCGGCCGAGCTCGAGGTCGCGGTCCAGCATCTGCGACAGGCACTCCGCGACGAGGCTGCCGGTGAGCCAGGCGGGCCCGATCGGGCCGCGCCCGACGGCGGCGGGGTAGGTGGCGTTGTTGAGCGTGCCCTCCTCGGTGACGAGGTCGAAGCAGCGCATGAGCCCGCCCGCGGACCACGGGATGTCGCCGGCGAGGATCGGCAGCAGCGCGAGCATCACGCCGCCGCGCATGCCCGCGTAGGTGCAGTTGACGACGCCGGCCTGCGGGTCGGTGCCGGTGAAGTCGAACGTCAGGTGATCACCGGTCTTCGTCGTGGTGACGGTGATCTTGTGCAGGCCGCGGTCGCCCTCGTGGGACTGGTCCTGGTAGCCCGTGGCGCTCCAGCTGCCGTCGGGCAGGCTCGCGAGCTTGCCGCGCAGCCGCGCCTCGGCGTCGGCCATCATCCGCTTCATCACGGCCTTGACGGTGTCGGCGCCGTACTGCGCGATGAGCGCGAGGATGCGCTCGCGGCCGACGTTGTTGGCGCCCACCTTCGCCCGCAGGTCCAGCCCGACGAGCATCGGGACGCGCGAGCGGCGCACCCAGACGTCGGCGACGTCGCGCTGGAGCTGGAAGTCGCGCACCACCTTGATCGGCGGCGTGGGCAGCGACTCGGAGAAGACGTCCTGCGCCGCGGGGGAGAACGACCCGAGGCCGACGCCGCCCAGGTCCGGCTCGTGGCAGATGGCGCTGGTCCAGGCGAACAGCTTTCCCTCGTGGAAGACCGGCTGGTAGACCATGGTGTCGTTCTGGTGCAGCCCGCCGCCGACCCACGGGTCGTTGGTGAGGAACATGTCGCCCGCGGTGATGCCGGGGTTGGTGGCGCGGTGGCGCAGCGTCCAGTAGATCGCGAGGTCGACGGCGCCGACGAGCATCGTGTTGTAGAGCCCGACCTGCACCTCCTGGCCGAGCTCGTCGCTGATCGCGAAGTCGAAGTCGTTGGCATCGGTGACGATCGGCGAGCCGGACATGCGCTTGAGCGCCTCGCCCATCTCGTCGGTGACCGACCAGAGCCGGTGTCGGACCACCTCGTAGGTGAGCGGGTCGAGCGCGTCGATCTGCTCCTGGGTGACGGTGTGGGTCGGCAGCGTCGACGGCAGCGAGCGCTGCAGCTCGTCCGGGTCGACGGGGCGGCTCGAGAAGACCTCGGAGCCGGGGATGGGCATGGTCACGAGGCGCTCCCAACACGAGCGGTGCGGAGGGTGAGGTTGCCGAGGTGGTCGACGGTGCCGGTGGTGCCGCCGGGGACGACGACGGTGGTGGTGGGCACCTCCACGATCGCCGGGCCGACGATGGTGTGGCCCGCGCGGAGCGCGCCGTAGTCGTAGATCGGGGTGTCGACGTAGCCGGTGGCGGCGTCGAGGCAGACCGGACGGCTGCCCACCTGCGCCGCGGCCGGATCGGGCGACGCGGCGGGCGCCACCTCGGGCAGCGTCGGGGAGAAGGGCAGCACGCCGACCCCGCGCACGCGGAACGTGATGGCCTGGATCCCGGCCTCGCGGAACCCGGCCTCGGCGCCGTAGAGCGCGGCGTAGCGCTCCTCGAACCCGGCGGCGGCCGCCTCGACCGCGGCGGTGTCGAGCGGGCCGGCGGCGACGGGCGTGGTGACCTCGGCGAGCTGCATCGTGTACCGCATGTCGATCTCGCGGTGGAGCTCGACGGTCGAGAACGTCAGGCCCTGGCGCTCGAGCCCGGCGCGGACCCGTTGCTCCAGCTCGGCGAAGTTCCTCGTCGCCCGCTCGGGATCGAAGGGCACGAAGCTGGGGTCCGACAGCTCGGCCGCGAGCACGACGTCGGAGGACGCGAGGCCGAAGGCGGAGAACGCCGAGGCCACCGGGCCCAGCGGCACCACGACCTCGTCGACACCCACCTCGGCGGCGTAGCGGGCGCAGTGCGCGGGGCCGGCACCGCCGAAGGCGTAGACGACGAACCCGCGCGGGTCGTGGCCGGCCTCGACGACGGTCTTGCGCAGCAGGTCGCCGGTCTGGGCGTTCTGCACCGCGTGGATCGCCGCGGCGGCCTCCTCGACGCTGAGCCCGAGCGGCTTCGCGACCTGGGTGTCGATGGCCTGGCGGGCCAGCTCCAGCGACAGCGGCTTGCGCCCGCCCAGCAGACCCCGCTCCGACAGGATGCCCAGCACCAGGTTGGCGTCGGTGTTGGTGGGCTCGCTGCCCCCGTTCCCGTAGCAGGCGGGGCCGGGCACGGCCCCCGCGCTGCGCGGACCGATCCGCAGGTTGCCACCCGCGTCGAGCCAGGCGATGGCGCCGCCGCCGGACCCGATCGCGTCGACCCGCAGGGTGGGGACGTTGATCGGGTGGTGGTTGATCACCGTGGTGGTGTCGCGGACCGGCTCGCCGTCGACGATGAGGCCGGCGAGGAAGGTGGTGCCGCCCACGTCGGTGGAGATGATGTTGCGATGGCCCAGCTGGTGGCCCAGCTGCACCGAGCCGACGACGCCGCCGGTCAGCACCGACCCGACCGTGCTGATCGCCGTTGCGGGGGCCTCGGCGGCCGCGACCGCGCCGCCGTTGCTCTGCATGACCAGCAGCGGCCCGGTGAGCTTCCGCTCCCGCAGCGCGTCCTCCAACGTGGCCAGGTAGTCGCGCAGGCCGGGGCCGATCTGGGTGCTCATGATCGTGGTCGCGTTGCGGGAGAACTCCCGGATCCGGGGGCTGACCTCGCTCGAGAGCGCGACGAAGACGTCCGGGTCCTGCTCGGTGACGAGCTCGCGAAGGCGCTGCTCGTGCGCCGGGTTGCGGAACGACCACAGCAGCGAGATCGCGATGGCGCGGATGCCGTCGTCGAGCAGGGCCCGGATGGCGGCGCGGGCCTGGTCCTCGTCGAGGGCGACGATGACGGTGCCGTCCCGGTCGATGCGCTCGGTGACCTCCAGCGCGTGCCGCTTGGGCAGCAGCCCGTGGTCCTTGTCCTGGCCGAGCACGTGCTGCAGCTCGTGCGGCGAGCGGCCAAGGTAGCGGCCCTCGACGTTCATGATGAAGATCGAGTCGCGGTGGCCGCGGGTGGTCAGGAAGCCGACCGGGGCGACGTTGCCCGTGACGAGCGCGTTGAGCGACGACGTGGTGCCGTGCGCGATGTGGTGGGTGTCGGCGAGCACGTCGGTCAGCGGGCGGCCGAGCTGCTCGGCGAGCAGCTCCAGCACATCGAGGACGCCGTGTGAGTAGTCCGGAGGGGTGGAGGGGGACTTCGCGGCGACGATCGTGCCGGCGTCGTCGTCCAGGACGGCATCGGTGAACGTGCCGCCGACGTCCACGCCGATGACATAGGCCATGACTCACGCTCCTTCGCGGGAGGTCGCCGCAGTGAGCTGCGGTCCTGACGGTTGCGTAGACTATTTAACGTCTGCGAAGGTAGTCAAGGAACTCAGCTGACCAGAGGAGGAACGCATGGTGCTCCGGCGCGTCGCCGTCATCGGTGGGGGGCCCGGCGGGCTCTACGCCGCGCGGCTGCTCAAGCTGGCGCAGCCGGCGTGCGAGGTGGTCGTGCACGAGCAGGGGGAGCCGGACACGACCTTCGGGTTCGGGGTCGGGCTGGCCGCGGGCACCCAGCGCAGGCTCGAGGCCGCCGACGCGGACACGCTGCGCGACATCGCGGCGTCCGGGTGCCGCCACGACATGACGATGCAGGTCGGCGGCCGCGTCGCGCGGGTGCGCAACGACCGGTTGATCGGCGTCGCCCGCACCGAGTTGCTCGCGATCCTGCAGCGCCACGCCGAGAAGGCCGGGGTGCGGCTCTCCTACGGCGAGCGGCTCGCACCCGACCAGCTCGACGCCGATCTCGTGATCGCCGCCGACGGGGTCGGCAGCGCCACCCGGGAGGCCGGCGGCTTCGGCGCGGACGTCGAGATCGGCCGCGGGTTGTTCCTCTGGTGCGGGGCCGGGTTCACCCTCCCCGACGCGGTCTTCGCGCCCGTCGCGACCGAGCACGGCACCTTCGTCACGCACGCCTATCCGTACTCCGGGGGCAACAGCACCTTCCTCATCGAGACCGACGAGCGGACGTGGCGCAACGCCGGCTTCGACGCCACCACCGACGGGACGCCGTTCGACGCCTCGGACACGGCGTCGCTGCGATACCTGCAGGAGGTGTTCGCGCAGCAGTTGCAGGGCCATCCGCTGATCGGCAACCGGACCCGGTGGCAGCGCTTCCGGACCGTGCGCTGCGCGCGGTGGTCCGCCGGGCGCACCGTCCTGCTCGGCGACGCCGCGCACACCGCCCACTTCTCGATCGGCTCCGGAACGAAGCTGGCGATGGAGGACGCGATCGGCCTCGTCGAGGCGCTCGGGCAGGAGCCCGATCCCGCCGCGGCTTTCGCTCGCTACGAGGCGGTGCGCAGGCCCGCGGTCGAACGGCTGCAGGAGCTCGCGCGGCGCAGCCAGCTGTGGTGGGAGTCGTTCGCCTCCCGGACCGCGCTGCCGGTGGAGCAGCTCATGGTCGCGTACATGACCCGGGCCGGGAACGTGCCGCTGGACCGGTTCGCGCTGACCGCTCCGGACGTCGTCGGTGCCGCGCTGGGGCAGTTCGCGGGACAGGACGCGCCCCCGCCCCCCGCAGACCTGACGAGCTGGGTCCTCGACCGGCCGCTGCACCGCGATGACCTGGACCTCGCGGGGCGGGTCGTGGCGTCGGACGCCCTCGCTCTGAGTGTCGTCGCGGACGTGCTGGCCGATCCGTGGAGCGCCGCCGGTGACTCCGTGGTCGCGGCGGCCCGGAGCCGCCGGGCCGCGGGCGCCGCCGGGTTCCGCGTGGTCGGCCCGTCCGACCGCGACGCGGTGTTGACCCGGTTGGACCTGGCCGAACGACTGCGCAGCGAGGTCGGTGGGATCGTCGTCGTGGAGGGGCCACCGGGCCTGCGCGACGATCTGGCGGCCGGGCTCGTCAGCGGTCGCGCCGACCTGGTGACGTGGGCTGAGAAGGGGACGGGGACGGGGGAGAGCGCATGAGGACCGACGAGCGGCTGGTCCGGTACCCGCAGGATGTTGCGCACCGCTACCGCGAGGCAGGGCTCTGGGGTGCCCGGACGATCGCCGAGGAGCTGCACGCGGTCGCATTGGCGCACCCGCGGCGCCTCGCCGTCGCCGCCCTCGACGGCAGGCTGACCTTCCGGGAGCTCGACGAGCGCACCGACGCGCTGGCGGCCGGCCTGGCCGGGCTGGGCCTGGAACCGGGCGACCCGGTGCTGTTCCAGGTCACCAACCGGCTCGACTCCGTCCTCGCCTGGTACGGGGTGCTCAAGGCCGGGCTGGTGCCGGTCTGCACGCTCGCCGCGCACCGCGGGCACGAGATCGGCGAGGTGAGCAGGCGCGTCGGTGCCGTCGCACACCTCGTCGAGGCCGCCACCCGCGGCTTCGACCTGGTGGGGTTCGCGGTCGAGCAGCAGCGCGACCACCCGACGATGCGGCACGTACTCGTACTGGGTGCCGAGGACGACGGGCGCGGTGTCGCCCTCGACGCACTGGTGGGTGACCCGGCGCGAGCTCGCGCCACCGTCGAGCGGATCCAGGACGCGATCGACCCCGATGACGTCGCGGTCTTCCAGCTCTCCGGGGGCACGACCGGGGTGCCGAAGGTGATCCCGCGGTTGCATGCGGAGTACTGGTACAACGCGGCCGAGTACGCCCGATCCTGGGGCTGGACACCCGACACGCGGGTCGCGCACCTGATCCCGATCATCCACAACGCCGGCATCACCTGCGCGCTGCACGCCGCGCACTCCGTGGGCGCCTGCCTGGTGCTGGGCAGCCCGGATCTGGGGGAGTCGCTGCCGTTGCTGGCGCGGGAGGGTGCGACGCACGTCCTGCTCGGGCACGGGCACTTCGGCGCCGTCACCGATCCGGGGTTCGACGCGGCCGCCGCGACACTGACGCAGGTGGTGCTGTCGGGTACCAAGGTGCCGGGCGCGCTGTTCGACGAGCTGGAACGGCGCGGCCTGTGGTCCGGGCAGCTGTTCGGGATGGGGGAGGGGCTGCTGCTCACGACCCGGCCGGGGGCCCCGCGGGAGGCGCGGGCCACCACGGTCGGGACGCCCATCTCGCCGCTGGACGAGATCCGGGTGCTGCGGCCCGGCACGGAGGACGAGGTGCCCGACGGCGAGGTCGGTGAACTCGTCTGTCGCGGCCCCTACACCCTGCGCGGCTACTTCGACGCCGCCGCGCACAACGCCCGCGCGTTCACCGGCGACGGCTGCTACCGCACCGGAGACCTCGCCGCGATCCGCCGGATCGACGGGGAACGGTACGTCAGCATCGAGGGGCGGATCAAGGACCTCATCAACAGGGGCGGCGAGAAGATCAACGCCGAGGAGGTGGAGTCGCTGCTGCTGCGCCATCCCCGGGTCGCGGCGGCAGCGGTCGTGGCCATGCCGGACCCGCGCCTCGGCGAGCGGACCTGTGCCTTCGTCGTCGTCCGGGGCGCGCCGCTGACGCTGCGGGAGGTCCAGCAGCACTTCGCGGACCTGCAGGTGGCCAAGTTCAAGTGGCCCGAGCGCATCGAGCACCTCGACGAGATGCCGCGCACGCTCGTCGGGAAGCTGGACAAGAAGGGCCTGCAGGCCACGATCGCGGCCACCGTCGCGGGCGGGGTGCCGTGACGTCGCCGTGCCGCGCGCCCGCACTACGCTCACGGCCATGACCGGCAGCTCCGAGCGTCCAGGCAGGAACGGCCGGGGCGGTGGCACGCGTCGTGAGCTCGTCGAGAACGAGATGTACGAGCACGCGATCCGCCTGTTCGCCGAGCGCGGTTTCGCCGGCACCAGCCTGCAGGACATCGCCGACGCCATGGGGATGACCCGGCCGGCGCTGTACTACTACGTCAAGAGCAAGGACGAGCTGCTGGCGAAGCTGGCGGCCGACGTGGCGGGCGGGTCCGCCGTCGAGATGGCCGAGCTCGTCGCGCGGCCCGACCTCGACGCCGTCGGCAAGCTGCGCGCGATCGCCAGGATGTCGGTGGTGCGCCTGGCGCGCCAGCCCGATCGGTTCCTGCTGCTGATCCGGTCCGAGGCGGAGCTGCCCGCCGCGCTCGCGGAGTCCTACGACGACAACCGGCGCGCCGTCCTCAAGACCGTGGCCGACGTGATCGAGCAGGGCATCGTCGCCGGTCAGCTGCGTCCGGTCGACGCGCGGGTCGCGGCGCTGGCGGTGCTGGGCATGTGCAACTGGGTGGCGTGGTGGTTCCGGCCCGACCGCGACGACGTCGATGCCGTGGCCGACCAGCTCGCCGACATGGCGCTCGCCGCGCTGCAGCGGGCCGACCACCGCACGCCCGACGGTGAGGGCCCGGCCGCGGCGCTGGCGATGCTGCGCCAGGACCTCGACCACCTGGAACGCATCCTCGACGGGTGACGTTCTTCTCCAGTGTCGAACTGTTGACGAGTTCGTAGAATCGCGCGTAGCGTCGAGGTCATGACGGAGCTCGACCACCGCGTCCAGGGCGTCGACCACACGGCGTTCCCCACGTTCGATCCGGCCGCCACGGTGCGCTTCTACCGGGACGTGCTCGGCTTCCCGGTGGTGCACTCGATCTGCGCCGCGGGCTGGGGTCCCGAGGACCACCCCGACTTCATCCACTTCTTCTTCGACATCGGCAACGACGACCGGATCGCGTTCTTCTACTACTTCGGGCTCGAGCCGGTGCACACCCACGAGCGCGGCGACGTCTACGCCGGGTTCGACGCGTCGGTGCCGGAGTTCTTCGTGCGGTCGCGCCACCTCGCGATCCACGTCGAGGACGAGGCCGACCTGCTGGAGTACCGGCGCCGGCTCGACGCCAGCGCGTGGCCGGTCGAGATGCAGATCAAGCACGAGACGATCGAGTCGATCTACACCCACGACCCGAACGGCTACATGATCGAGTTCACGCGGGCGATGCGGCCGGTCACGCCGCAGGAGGACCTCGACGCCACGCTCACGATCGACGCACTGCTCGACGTCGTCGCCGAGCCCGAGCCCACCTTCGGCAAGCTGCTGGCCCGCAAGGCGGAGCTGATCGTCGAGCGGGCGGCGGACTGGGAGCTCGCCCGGTCGGGGGCGCAGCGGTGACCGCGCTGTACGTGCTCGACGTCCCGGAGAACACGCCGCTGGCGAAGATCGCCGCGGCGGACCCCGCGGTCACCGTGGACCGGATCGGCCCCTACTTCGCGATCACCGCGGACGGCCCGATCGTGATCGACCGCCGGGCCACCGGCTGCCGGCACGCGGTCTGGTACAGCGCGGTGGCCGGTGTCGCCCGCGACAGCCGCATCACCCAGCACGACAAGGACGCGCTGCGGGTGGAGCCTGGGCGGGTGGAGCCGGCATGACCACGGGCTCCGTGGCGCGGTTGGGGGCAGGCCGCTACCTCGCGGCCGGCGGCAGGCCGGCATCGACCGTCACGTCGGTCCACGAGCTGACCACCGCCGACGGCGCCACCGTGCGCGGCGTGCTCGCGACGGTGCCGGGCGCCACCACGGTCGTCTGCCTCATGCACCCGCGCCAGGACGTCACCCATCACCCGCTGGTCCCGGCGCTGCTCGCGGCGGGCGCCGCGGTGTGGACCCAGCACGCGCGTTCGGTGAACAACGACCTCGCGCTCGTGCACGAGCAGGCACTGCTCGACGTCGCGGCCGGGCTGGTGTTCCTGCGGGAGCAGGGGTTCGCGTCGATCGTGGCGCTCGGGAACTCCGGGGGCGGGCCGCTGTACGCGTTCTACCTCGAACAGGCCGGGCTCGCCGCGGCCGACCGGATCGCGATGACACCCGGCGGGCGGCCCACCGGCCTGGCCGCAGCGGACATGCCGATGGCGGACGGCGCCGTCTTCCTGGCCCCGCATCCGGGGCCGGGGCGGCTGCTGCTCGCCTGCATCGACCCGTCGGTCGCCGACGAGGCCGACCCGCTGTCGGTCGTCTCGGAACTCGACCCGTTCGGCCCGGCCAACGGGTTCGCCGAACCCCCGGCGAGCTCGTCGTACTCCGCGGAGTTCCTGGCCCGCTACCGGGCGGCGCAGCGCGACCGGGTCGCGCGGATCGACGCCGTCGCCCGCGAGCACCTCGCGCGGGCGGCCGAGGCCCGTGCCGCGTTCTCGCGCAGCGGTGCCGCCGCCGACCGGCGCCGCGCGATCGCCCCGCGGATCATCACCGTGTTCCGCACCGATGCCGACCCCCGCACCGTCGACCTGTCGATCGACCCCAGCGAGCGCCCCTACGGCTCGCTGTTCGGCCGCCGCCCGGATCTCATCGACTACGGCCAGGTCGGCTTCGGCAGGCTGACGACGCCCGAGGCCTGGCTCTCGACGTGGTCGGGCCTGTGCTCGAACGCCGACTTCGTCCGCTGCGCACCCGGGGTCACCGTGCCGACCCTGTTCGTCGAGCTCACCGGGGACCAGGCCGCCTTCCCCGCCGACTCCCGCCGGATGATCGCCGCGCTCGGTGCCCGGGACGTCACAACGGCGTCGGTGCGCGGCACGCACTTCGGCGGCGCGATCGTGGCGGGCGAGCCCACCGGCAACGAGCTCGCCGCCACGGAGATCGCAGCCTGGCTGGGCGAGCGGCATGCGCTCGCGCCGCCACAGTAAGTATCAACTCAGTATTCAGTCTCATATTGATACTCACGTGTCCTGTCGGCCGTGTGAGGGTCATCACGAGGAAGGTGGTCGGTGCCGACCCGTGCTCGGTGCCGCCGTCGCCTCGGGTCCACCTCCAGGGCCGTCGGCGCCCGTGCCGCGCCGGCTCGCGGAGGTGGGCTGACCCCGATCCACCTCCTGCGATCGATCCCGGCAGCCGTCGGGACCCTGCGCGGGTCCGGATCGTGCCCACCACCACCGTGAGGAGCACGTGTGAGTCGGCAGAGTTTGACCAAGGCTCATCAGAAGATCCAGGAACTGTCCTGGGAGCCGCAGTACCACGAGCCGTACATGAAGTACGGCACCGATTACACCTTCCGCAAGGCGGCGAAGAAGGACCCGCTCAAGCAGGTCCTGCGGTCCTACTTCCCGATGCAGGAGGAGAAGGACCACCGCGTCTACGGCGCGTCCGACGGAGCGATCCGCGGGAACATGTTCCGCACCGTGCAGGAGCGGTGGATGGAGTGGCAGAAGCTGTTCCTGTCCATCATCCCGTTGCCGGAGGTGTCGGCCGCGCGGTCGATGCCGATGCTGTTCCACGTCGTGCCGAACCCGGAGCTGCACAACGGCCAGGCGATCCAGATGATCGACGAGGTGCGGCACTCGACGATCCAGCAGAACCTCAAGCGCCTGTACATGACCAACTACATCGACCCCGCCGGGTTCAACGACAGCCTACGGGCCTTCCAGAGCGACTATGCCGGCACGATCGGGCGCCAGTTCGCCGAGGGGTTCATCACCGGCGACGCGATCACCGCCGCATGCGTGTACCTGACGATCGTCGCGGAGACGGCGTTCACGAACACGCTGTTCGTGGCCATGCCGGCCGAGGCTGCGGCCAACGGCGACTACCTGCTGCCCACGGTGTTCCACTCGGTCCAGTCCGACGAGTCGCGTCACATCTCCAACGGCTACGCGACCCTGCTGATGGCGCTGTCGGACGAGGACAACCGGCAGCTGCTCGAGCGCGACCTGCGCTACGCGTGGTGGAACAACCACTGCGTCGTGGACGGCGCGATCGGCGTGTTCATCGAGTACGGCACCAAGGACCGCCGCAAGGACCGTGAGTCCTACGCCGAGATGTGGCGGCGCTGGATCTACGACGACTACTACCGCTCGTACCTGGTGCCGCTGGAGAAGTACGGGCTGGTCATCCCGCACGACCTGATCGAAGAGGCCTGGAACCGGATCATCAACAAGGGCTACATCCACGAGTTCGCGCAGTTCGCGGCCGCAGGCTGGGTCGCGAACTACTGGCGCATCGACGGGATGACCGACCAGGACTTCGAGTGGTTCGAGTACAAGTACCCGGGCTGGTACGACAAGTACGGGGCATGGTGGGAGAACTACAACCGCCTCGCCACCCCGAACGGGCACAACGCGATCGTCGCCGAGGACGTCGACTACGTGTACCCGATCCGGTGCTGGACGTGCCTGGTGCCGTGCCTGATCCGGGCGGACATCCAGACGGCCGAGGTCGACGGGCAGCACCGCGCCTACTGCAGTGAGACCTGCAAGTGGACCGATGTGACCGCGTTCCGGCCGATCTACCAGGGCCGGGAGACCCCGAACATGGGTCGCCTGACCGGGCTGCGGGAGTGGGAGACGCTGTACCACGGCTGGAACTGGGCCGATGTGGTCGGCGATCTGGGTTTCGTCCGTGACGACGGCAAGACCATGATCTCGCAGCCGCACCTGGACCTGAACCCGAAGAAGATGTGGACGCTGGAGCACATGCGTCGCATGCCGGCTTTCCAGAGCCCGCTGGTGCTGTTCAACGAGATGGACGACGCCGGGCGCGCGGCGTTCGTCGACGACTACCGCCGCCAGCGTCCGGGAGGCAAGCCCGCACTCAGCTCCTGACCGCCCTGAGCTCCTGACCGCACTGAGCTCCTGACCGCGCGGATCAGGTGAGGGGACGCTGATCCCCTCGGCGGCCGGGCGCCCGTCCCGGATGATCGGTTGCCCGTCTCCGGCGGCCGGTCATCCGGAACCGGGTGCCCGGCCGTCGGCCGTCGCGGGCACCGCTGCGTCTCGGGAGTAGCGCAGCCGGACGTCGGGCCGGTCGGCCAGTTCGGCCGGGAACCCCGCGCCGAGCCGGAACTGCACGTGGTCGGTGCTCAGGTGCTCGCCGCAGTCGGAGCACACCATCTCCGCGTGCACCTCGTGGCCGCACCGGGTGTGCTCCATGGCGATGGGAGGGCCCGCGCCCTCGTCGAGCCACCGGTCGCCCCAGGCGAGCATCGCTGCGAGCACCCCGAACAGGTCGCGGCCCTTGTCGGTGAGCAGGTACTCGTTGCGCGGCGGGTTGTCCTGGTAGAGGCGCGTGGCGAGGATCCCGGCCTCGACGAGCTTGCGAAGCCGCTGCGACAGCGTGTTGCGCCCGATGCCCTTCAGATGGTGGAACTCGTCGTAGCGCCGGACGCCGAGCACGGCGTCGCGCAGGATCAGCGGTGTCCACGGATCGCCGATGAGATCGGTGACCCGGGCGACCGAGCACGGGAAGCCGTTCTCGGTCGCGTCGTCCACGGGTACAGCTTAGATCGGGCGCGGGCATCGTGCCTGCATCGGCACCTGCGGCTGATCGGGAGGAGGGAGCATGCCGGCTGCTGTCGTCCCATGTATCCGGCGGTGGGGCGGTGCGTCGGCACCTCCACGCTCACCAACCGGCGGCCGCCCCGTCAACACCGTCGACGTGCAGGTGGCTCTCAGGCGACGGATTCGGCTGCCGGGACGCGGACCCTCAGGAACTCGACCCGACGGCGCAGCCGGAACCCCAGCGCCAGGTAGAGCCGGATGGCGGGGGTGTTCAGGGCGTAGGCGTGCAGGAACGGTGAGTCGCCCCGATCGCGGATGCTGGCCGCCACGGCGTGCACGAGCCTCGTGGCGAACCCCTGGCGGCGGTAGCCGACGTCGGTGCAGACCGCGCTGATCTCGGTCCAGCCCGGTGGCTGCAGTCGCTCACCCGCCATCGCGACGAGCCGTCCGGCCCGCCGGATACCCAGGTAGGTGCCCATCTCGATGGTGCGGGGGAGGAACGGTTCGGGGTGGGTGCGCTCCACCAGCGCCAGCATCTCGGGCACGTCGCCGGCGCCGAGCCGGACGGCCTCGGGGTCGTGCGCCGCAGCGACACCCGCGTCGATCAGCTGCACGCCGTCGCCGTCGCGGACGACCTCCCAGCCCGCGGGCGGTGGCGTGGTGAGGCCGTCGACCGACAGCACCGCGCCGGGCCCGAGCAGGTCGGCGACATCGCACCAGGCGCTCTCGTCGGGATCGGCGGGCAGCGCGACGAGCGGGGACACATCGGGGTGGTAGCGCAGCGCCTGACCGTGGCGTTCGGCGAGGTGGCGGTGCGCTCCGAGCAGGGACGCCCTGGCGGGGTTGTCGAGCGGGTGGGGCTCGCTCACGGGAGTTGTCCTCTCTCCGCCGCGGTTCTCGCGGCGGCGAAGGGTGGGGGCGCGCTGCCGGCGCGCCACAGCCGGGGGGGAGGGGCCTGAGGTACCTCGCTACGACTGACAGTGCCCCGGCGGCGAGCCCACCCCGTCGAGCCACAGCCGAGCGACGAGCAGGCGCCGGTGGCCGGTCATCTCCACACTCCCTGGTCGTACCGCCGTGTTCGGTGTCCAGAGTATCCAGCGCGACCCCTCGACCGGCAGCGTCCATCGGTGTGCGGACGGTCGGTGATCACCTGGGCGACCGGCCGTGGGACTGCTGCCTCTACCATCCCCGGGTGCCCGTCGCCGATGATCTCGACCTGTTCGACCAGCTGGACACCTCGTCGCTGCCGCCGCGCCAGCAACGGATCCTGCTCGCGATCAGGGACTGGGTGGTGCGCCACGGGTACTCGCCGAGCACCCGCGAGATCGGTGACGTCGTCGGGCTGCGCTCCGCGTCGTCGGTGTCGAAGCACCTCACGAGCCTGGAGGACAAGGGGTTCCTGCGGCGCGGCACGGCCATGTCCCGGCCGATCGACGTGCGCCTGTTCCTGCAGGAGCCGCGGGCGAGTTCCGACAGCGACTCGGTGGCCGTCCCGGTGGTCGGCGACATCGCCGCCGGCGCGCCCATCCTGGCCGAGGAGCACGCCGACGAGGTGTTGCGGCTGCCCCGCGAGCTCGCCGGACGGGGCACCGTCTTCGCGCTGCGGGTGCGGGGCGACTCGATGGTCGACGCCGCGATCTGCGACGGCGACACCGTCGTGGTGCGGCAGCAGTCCGAGGCCCACTCGGGTCAGATCGTGGCCGCGATGATCGACGGTGAGGCCACCGTGAAGGTGTACCGCCGCCGCAACGGCCACGTCTTCCTGGAGCCGCGCAACCCGGCCTACGAGGTTATCGACGGCGACGAGGCCGCGGTGCTCGGCATCATCGTCTCGGTGCTGCGCAGCGTCTGAGCCCGGCCGTTCGCGCCCGCGCCGTCAGCCCGGCGCCATCAACCCGGGGGCGCCAGCGTGCGGAACAGCAGCGTCCACAGGAGCTCGGCCGTGACCCGCGGTGACTCGTCCTTGTGGTTGAGGCTGCGCACCAGCAGCAGGTTGGCGATGGTGCTGCTCATGTCCGCCGCCGACGGGTCCGGCCGCAACTGCCCGGTCTGCTGGCCGTGGCGGATCAGGCGCACGAGTGGGTCCAGCAGTGGAACGATGGTGCGGGGGTCCAACTCGTCGGTGGGGTCCTGGGTGCGCCCGGTGCGGATCGTGTACTCGAGCACCGCGGCGGTGAAGGCGGCGGTCAGGCCGCGGTGGTAGTAGCTCAGGCGCGCCAGCGCGTTGATCTGGTCCGACAGTGCCGCGAGCACCGGACGTTCGCGGGCGATGTCGCGTTCGGCCTGGATCACGAGCTTCGTGACGTGCGGCGCGAACACGACCCCGATGAGCACGTGCTTGGTCGGGAAGTGGTTGTACGCCGTCGCGGAGCTCACGCAGGCGTCGGTCGCGATGTCCTCCATCCGCGTGCCGGCCCAGCCCCGGGTGCTGAACGCCGAGTCGGCGGCAGCGATCAGCGCCGCACGGGTGCGTCTCCGTTTCGTCCGAGCCGCGCGGGCCCGGGGGCCGTCGCCGACCGGCTCGTCGCCCCCGACCGTCATCAGCACCACCGCCGAACCTCATCCCATGCGTCACGGCGACTCCGTTCTGCCTCATGGAGTTCTCGAAGTCGGGGACCCGACGGTTACTCTGGGGTGATCCCGATGTCACGCGCACTCGGCCGAGACGACCGACGGCATCCGGCGCAGGCGGTCGACCAGCAGCCGGTGCTCGTCGGCGCCGAGCAGCACGGTGCAGCTGACGTGGCTGGCGACGACACCCTCCTGGACGTTCACAGCGAGGTCGCGCACGCGGTAGCGGCGACCGCGCAGCAGGGTCACGACGCGCAGCACGCCGTCGAGGCCGTCGTGGACGTGGGTGGTGATGCGCCGGTAGGTGGGCTGCTGGGTGGCGCGGACGGACGAGGCGGGGTTCAGCACGCGGATCTCCTGGCTGGGAGGTGCAGGGGGATCCGGCCCAGGTGCCGGTGTGGCGCCCGCGTCCTACGACTCCGCGTTCTGGGGCAGCGGGCAGATCGGGCGCGGCAGCAGTGCGGGCGCGCCGACGACCTGGCTCAGCCGGCGCGCCGGAGAATCAGCTGCGACCGGATGGCCCCCGCGCGATGCACCCGACGAACCTATCAGTCGGATGAATGGTCGAGAAAGTTCTCGCCACACTGTCCTGCGAGGCGCTCCCCGTTCGTCTCCTACGCGACCATCCCGCCAGAGGTGGTCACGACCAGAGGAGGACACGATGAAGTACATGATGCTGATCCACCAGGGCACCGCTGCCACCCCGCAGGACCCGGAGGCCTGGGCGAGCCTGTCGGCCGACGAGCAGCAGGCCGTCGGCGCCGCGTACGGGCGGATCAACCAGACCCGGGGCGTCACACCGGGGCTGGGGCTCCAGTCGCCCGAGACCGCCACCACGGTGCGCGTCGAGGGCGGGCAGACGCTCGCGACCGACGGCCCGTTCGTGTCGGTCAAGGAGGCGCTGGGCGGCTACTTCATCTTCGAGGCCGCCGACCTGGACGCCGCCATCGAGCTCGCCGCGACGGTCCCGGCTGCCGCGATGGGCGGAGCGGTCGAGGTACGCCCGATCATGGAGTGGTAGGTGGCGTCGCTCGAGCAGGTCTTCCGTGACGAGTGGGGGCGCGTGCTCGCCACCCTGGTCGGCGTCCTCGGCGATGTGGAGCTGGCCGAGGACGCCGCCCAGGAGGCGTTCGCGACCGCCGCGGCGCGCTGGCCTCGAGACGGTGTGCCCGAGCACCCGCGGGCCTGGTTGCTGACGACCGCGCGCAACCGGGCGATCGATCGCATCCGGCGTGAGCAGACCCTCGCCCGGAAGGCGCGTCTGCTCGCGGCCACACCCGTTGTGGAGGATGCCGTGTTCGACGACCTGCAGGACGCTGCCATCCCGGACGAGCGCCTCGAGCTGATCTTCACCTGCTGCCACCCGAGCCTCGCGCTCGAGGCGCAGGTGGCGCTGACGCTCCGCACGCTCGGCGGGATGGCCACCGACGAGATCGCCCGTGCGTTCCTCGTGCCCGAGCCGACCATGGCCAAGCGGCTCGTGCGCGCGAAGCAGAAGATCAAGGCGGCGGCCATCCCGTTCCGGGTGCCGCCCGCCCACGTGCTGCCCGACCGGCTCGCGGCCGTGCTCGCCGTCGTCTACCTGATCTTCAACGAGGGCTACTCCGGCCGCAGCGAGCTCGCGACCGAGGCCATCCGGCTCGGTCGCGTGCTCGCCGGGCTGATGCCCGACGAGCCCGACGTCGCCGCCGTGCTCGCGCTGATGCTGATCAACGACGCACGCCGGGCCGCCCGGTTCGACGGCGACGGCATCGTCTTGCTGCGCGACCAGGACCGCTCGCTGTGGAACACCGGCCAGATCGACGAGGGCCGTGCGCAGCTCGACCGCGCGATCGCTCTCGGCGGTCGCAGGCGCTACGTCCTCGAGGCGGCGCTCGCCGCGCTGCACACCGAGGACCCGCCGGACTGGACGCAGATCGCGGCGCTCTACGGCGAGCTCGCGGCGCTCACCGCCAACCCGGTGGTGCTGCTCAACCAGGCCGCCGCCATGGCCGAGGCCGGCGCCGTCGCGCAGGCGTTGCACGTCGTCGACGGTCTCGACCTCGACGGGTACCACTACCTGCACGCCACGCGGGCGGAGCTGCTGCGCAGGCTCGACCGCCCGGCCGAGGCCCGCGCGTCCTACGGCCGGGCGCTGCAGCTGGTGCACAACGATGCGGAGCGGCGCTTCCTGCAGGAGCGGCTGGCGCAGCTCTGACGCGCGGAGGAATCGGCCGGGTGGCGCCTCAGCGGCCGTCCGCGATCGGGGCCGGCTCGGCGGGTGTGGTGGCGGTGGTCGCGGTCAGACCACCGGCCAGCCGGCGCAGCAGGTCGTCGAGCACGGCGGTGTCGGGCCCGAGGATCTCGCGGAACTGCTCCTGGACCTCGGCGGCGGCCGCCTGCCAGGTGGCGAGCGCCTCGCGGCCGCGGGGGGAGGCGAGGATCAGCACCCGCCTGCGGTCCTCCTCATCGGCGCGGCGCAGCACCAGGTTGGCCGACACCATCCGGTCGACGAGCTTGCTCAGCTTCGGGGCCAGCAGCAGGGCGTGGTCGGCCACCACGTTCATCGGGCAGCCGCCCTGCTCGACGAGCAGCGACAGGATGCGCCACTGGTCGATCCCGGAGCCGTGGGCCTTGAGCGCCTCGTCGAGGCGCTGGGTGACGGCGCGCTCCACCAGCGAGAGCAGGCGCAGCGAGTCATCGCTGACCAGCGCGCTTCGGTCCGGACGTGCGGCCATTGTCGAATGCTAACCCTACGATTGGAGTAGCACGATCGCTGCAGTGTGTGGTTAGCGTGACGCCATGACCCCGTGGGCGGCGCCGCAGCACCTGACGGTGCCGCCGTCGCGCGGCCGCGACGTGCTCAACATGGCGCTCGTCATCCCGCTGCAGGGACCGGCGGGGATCTTCGGGCCGTCGTGCGAGAGCTGCGCCGCGCTCGCGATGGAGGAGATCAACGCGGAGGGCGGCGTGCTCGGGCGCGAGCTGAACCTCGTGCCCGTCGACGGCGGCACGGAGCCTGCCGTCGTCGCCACCGAGATCGACGCGCTGATCCGTGCGGGCGCGATCGAGGCGGTGACGGGCTGGCACATCTCGGCCGTCCGCGAGGCCGTGGCGCCGACGATCGCCGGCCGCGTCCCGTACGCCTACACCGCGCTCTACGAGGGCGGTGAGCACCGGCCCGGGGTGTTCCTGACCGGCGAGACGCCCGATCAGCAGCTGGGCCCCACGCTCGACTGGTTCGCCGGCACGGCGGGCGTCCGACGCTGGACGATCGTCGGCGACGACTACGTCTGGCCGCGCGGCACCGCGCGGGCGGCGCGGCACTACCTGCGCCGGATCGGTGGCACGGTCTGCGACGAGATGTACGTGCCGCTGGGCACCACCGACTTCTCCGCGGTGCTGCACCGCGTCGAGGCGAGCGGGTGCGAGGCGGTGCTCATGCTGCTCATCGGCGACGACGCGGTGGCGTTCAACCGCGCGTTCAGCGCGAGCGGCCTGGATCGTGACGTGCTGCGCTTCAGCTCATTGATCGACGAGAACGTGCTGCTCGCCTCCGGTGCGGAGAACACCCGCGGGCTGATGACATCGGCCGGGTACTTCGAGGACCTCACCACCACGTCGGGCCTGGACTTCGCGGCCGCGTACTTCCGCCGCTTCGGCCCCGAGGCGCCGGTGCTCAACAGCCTGGGCGAGTCCTGCTACGAGGGCGTGCGGCTGCTCACCGAGCTGATGCGCCGGGCCGGCTCGGTGGAGGTCCCGCCGATGACGTCGGTGTCGGAGGGCCTGTCCTACGAGACCCCGCGTGGCACGGTGGTGCTGCGCGACCGCCACCTCAAGCAGCGGGTGTTCCTCGCGGTCGCCGACGGCCTGTTCTGGGACGTCATCCAGCAGCTCTGAGCGTCTGACCAGCAATAATCTGAGTGCAGACGCATTCGCCGTACCCCGATGGTGGTAGCCGTTGACAGCATCGGTGACGGTGAGTATTTTCCTAGGAAATTATTTCCTCGGATCTCCAGTCGTCCACACCAAGGGGTGCCCGATGGCGACGTACCGGTATCGCTGCGACAACGACGGACCCGTCGACATCCGACGGCCGATCGGCACCGCCCCCGTCACGATCGACTGCCCGGACTGCGGGGCGGCGTCGGTGCGGGTGATCACGGCGCCGATGCTCGGGCTGGCCGACCGCAGGCGGATGGCCGTGATCGACCACGCCGCGGCGTCGAGCTCGGAGCCCGCCGTGGTCTCGTCGATCCCGCAGGCTCCGCGCGCCGGCCAGCGGCAGGCGCACCGCCCGCAGCTCGACCCCCGGATGAGCAAGCTGCCCCGGGCCTGACCTGACCGTGCCGGTGATCCGGCACGGCGTTCTGCAAGTTCTCGTCACCGGTAATACGAATGAGGAGTGCTGATTCGTCATGCCCGAACTCGTTTTCCCGCTCGATTCCCAGAAGAAGTTCACCGAACAGCGGATCGTCGGACACAACCGCTGGCACCCGGACATCCCCGCGCTCGTCCAGGTGAAGCCGGGTGATTCGTTCCGGGTGCACTGCCGGGAATGGTTCGACGGCGCCATCCACAACGACGACTCCGCCGACGACATCCTCAACGCGCCGCTGGCCGGGGTGCACGTGCTGAGCGGCCCGATCGCGGTGCAGGGTGCGGAGCCCGGCGACCTGCTCATCGTCGACATCCTCGACGTCGGCCCCATCCCGCAGGAGGACTCCGGCCCCCTGGCCGGGCAGGGCTGGGGCTACACCGGCGTCTTCGCCACCAGCAACGGCGGCGGCTTCCTCACCGAGCAGTTCCCGGACGCCTACAAGGTGATCTGGGACTTCCAGGGCGGCGTGGCCACGTCGCGGCACGTGCCGAACGTGGCGTTCACCGGCATCGTGCACCCGGGCCTCATGGGCACCGCACCCTCGGCCGCGTTGCTGGCGAAGTGGAACGCCCGCGAGGGCGCCCTCATCGCCACCGACCCGAACCGGGTGCCGCCGCTCGCGCTGCCGCCGCTGCCGGACTCGGCGATCCTGGGCAACCTGACCGGCGACGAGTTCAACCGGGTCGCGGGGGAGGCCGCCCGCACCGCGCCGCCACGCGAGAACGGCGGCAACCAGGACATCAAGAACCTCACCAAGGGCTCGCGGATCTTCTACCCGGTCTTCGTCGACGACGCGAAGCTCTCCATGGGTGACCTGCACTTCTCCCAGGGCGACGGCGAGATCACGTTCTGCGGGGCGATCGAGATGGGCGGGTTCATGGACCTGCACGTCGACCTGATCAAGGGCGGGATGGAGACCTACGGCGTCTCCGAGAACGCCGTGTTCATGCCAGGACGCACGGATCCGCAGTACAGCGAGTGGCTCGCGTTCTCCGGCACCTCGGTGACGCTCGACGGCGAGCAGCGCTACCTCGACTCGCACCTGAGCTACCAGCGGGCCTGCCTGCACGCGATCGACTACCTGCAGAAGTTCGGCTACAGCGCCATCCAGGCCTACATGATCCTGGGCGCCGCACCGATCGAGGGCAGGCTCTCGGGCGTCGTGGACATCCCGAACTCGTGCTCGACGGTCTACCTCCCGACCGAGATCTTCGACTTCAACGTGCGCCCGAGCAAGGACGGGCCCCACCAGATCGATCCCGGCATGGGCGTGCCCAGGTCGGCCGGCTGAGCCAGCGCTGCCGGGCGGGACGGGCCCTTGCCGGGCCCGTCCCGCCCCGGCTCCCGGTCACCTGAGGAGAGAGGTCTGGAACCATGGGATCCGTAGGACTGCTGTTCGTCGGCGCCGTGCTGTTCATCAACGGAGCCATGCTGCTGGGCTGGGTCAAGGGGAAGTCGGCCGCGCCGATGAACTTCTTCGTCGGCGGTCTGCAGATCATCACCCCCACCTATCTGATCTTCACCGCCGACGGCAATGCCGACACCATCCTGTCGGCGGCGGGCCTGTACCTGTTCGCGTTCACCTACCTCTACGTCGGGCTGAACCTGACGTTCGACCTCGACAGCACCGGACTGGGCTACTTCTGCCTGTTCGTCTTCGTGTCCGCGCTCGTCTACTCGGGTCTGAACTTCTTCCACTTCAACGACCCGGGTTTCGGTGTCATCTGGCTCTACTGGGCGTTCCTGTGGCTGCTGTTCTTCCTCGTGCTGGGCCTGGGGCGCGACAGCCTGGGCCGCTACACCGGTGCGGTGTGCGCCATCCAGGGCTGGGTCACGGCGTGGATCCCGGCGTTCCTGCTGCTCACCGGCCGCTACGCCGACTACGCGACGCTGACGGCGATCGTGCTCGCGGTGTTCGGTGTGGTCGTCTTCGGTGCCCTCTACGTCCGCATGCGGGGGCACGACACCACCCCGGTGACGCCTGCCGAGCCCGACGGGCAGCATGTGCCGGCCTGAGCCGTCGCCTCATCCGGCGGGGGCACGGGGGGCGTCGCGGCGCAGCACCTGCATCAGCTCCTCGTAGGGGCCGATGAGGTAGGCGTCGTCGCCCGCACCGAACCGGGTGCCGCGCCGGGGGAGCAGCTCCACCTGCCGCTCCCCGTCGCGGGCGGCGCGGCGGATGCTGACCACCCGGGTGCGCTCGGACAGCTCAGCCATCGCCAGCCCGTCCAGGCCGCCGCCCGCGGCGACCGCCAGCCGTCCCACGAGGAACGGGATGCGGTCGACGTAGAAGGTGGCGAGCACGTCGAGGCCGAGCGCGGCGCCGACGAACCACGGCGCAGCCAGCGCCGCGGTCGAGCGGACGTAGCGGAAGCCGAACCCGTCCTCGATGCCGGTGGCCAGCTCGCGGTCGAACACCCGCAGCACCACCGGCACCTGGTCCCACCGGTCGCCGAGCTGGTCGCGCACGACCAGGCCGGTCTCGACGTTCACGAGGTCGTCGCTGGTCAGGACGGCGACAGCGATGGCCTCGTGGAGGTTGGCCGCGGTCAGCACCGCCGCGTCGGTGGCGTCGCCGACGACCACCGGGACGTCCAGTGCGCGGGCGTGGCCGTGGTGGCGGCCCGCTTCCTCGCGGTCGATCACCACGACGCGCCGCCCGGCGGCCACGAGCTCCTGCACCACCTCCAGCGCCACCGAGCCCAGCCCGACGACGATCACGTGACCGCGCGTCGACCCGACCCGGCGCCTGCCGAACGACTGCTCGAGCCTGCTGCTGACGAGCAGCTGCGTGATCAGGGAGAAGATGATGGCGGTGAGGATCGCACCGCCACCCATCAGCCCGATCGCCCAGATCCGCAGCCACGTCTGCTGCTCGGCGAAGGAGAAGTCGCCGTAGCCGACGGTCGCGATGGTCTCGACGGTGAAGTAGACGGCGTCCACCACGCTCATGCGGGAGCCGTCGGCCTTCGTGTAGCCCAACTGCAGCACCACGATCGACACCAGTATCGCGACGGCGAGCACGGCCAGCGTCGCGCGCAGGCGCCCGTCCGCCTCGGTGACCAGCGAGCGGGCCAGCGCGCGCAGGCCCGGTCGGCTGCGGCCGGTCTCGGCGCGCTCGATCGCCCGCGCCACACCGGCGGAGCGGGCCCCGGCCGTTTGCCGGACGAGGTGCTGCGGGCGCATCAGCTCCACCACCTCCGGCGTCGCGAGCTCCTGGAACTGCTCGGGCGTGCCGACGAGCGTCACCCGATCACCCGCGCGGACGGCGTGGTCGCGGCCCGGGCAGATCAGGGGTGCTTCGCCCGCGCTCGCGACGGCCAGTGGCGCGAGGTGCGCGTAGAGCTCGCGCAGGGTGGCGGTGCGCCCGGCCCCGACCTGTGCGACGACCTCGGCCACCAGTAACGCGCTGCCGGCCAGCTCGATCGTGTGCGTGCGGGTGCCGAGGCAGGCCTCGACGACCGCCGGTGCCGACAGCGCGGCGACGTCGAACACGCCGCCCTCACCGGTCACCTCGGCCAGTGCCCGCCCGACGCTGCCGTTGCCCATCTGCACGACGAGCCGCACGTCGGGGCGCAGTCGCCGCGCCAGCAGCGCCGTCTCCATCGCGCGCAGGTCGTCGCCGAGCAGGCACACGACGGCGACGGCCGTGGCGAGGCCGGCGTCGAGCAGCGACTCCCGGAGCCGGCCCTCGACGCGCCGCACCTTCCACTGCGCGAGCAGCCGCTCGGCCACCACGTCGGCGCCCTGCGCCGGGTCGACCACCACGACCTCGGCCCCCGCGGCCAGCAACTGCTCCACGGTGCGCAGCGCGACACCGTCCACCCCGCACACGACGACGTGCCCGGTCTCCGGAATCTCCACGGGCGCAGTCTCGCGATGTCGTGTCACATCCCGGTGACAGCGCCATCACCAGCCACGTCGCACACGTTTCCCGACCTCGCAGGGCGATTCCCGTCGTCGCAGGGTGTGGAACCCGTGCGACGACCTGCGACGGTGTGCGAGGTCGGTCGGTGCGCGGGGCCCGCGACGCTCAGGTGCTCAGCCAGGCCAGCAGCCGCGCGTAGACGGCGTCGTCGGTGAGCAGGCCGCCGTGGCGCAGGCCGCCGATCCGGTGCGTGCGCGCCGACGGGGCCGGTGCCAGCGCGCTGCTGCTGGGCACCAGCAGGTCACCGATCCAGTGGCCGAGCGGGCCGGGATCGCGGATCACGGTGGCCGCGAGGTTGCTGTGCTGGACGTTGCCGGGCGGCAGGTAGGGGAGTGCGGTACCGGCACGGGTCACGGCGTCCGGATCGACGCCGTGCCAGTCGTCGCGCTGCAGGCTGCCGTGGCGCAGGTCCTTGATGCCGGCACTGCGGGCAGCCAGCAACGCTGCGAGCGGTGCCGTCTCGTCGAACTGCCGCAGCGCCCACGCCGCGGTGTTGGCGCCGCGCTCCAACGGCGCGCCCAGCAGCGGGGTGCCCAGGCAGACGAGGTGGTGGGTGCGATCGGGCCATGCGCTGCCCCGCATCGCCGCCTGGTGCACCGCGCTGCGCGCCACGAGTCCGCCCATCGAGTGCCCCACCAGCGCGAGCCGCTCGACAGGTCGCGGCCAGGCCGCCACCAGCGCGTCGAGCAGGTCGGCGAGATCGCGCCCGTTGTCCGACACGTGCCGGCCGCTGTTGTAGCGCAGCAGCACGCTCGTGCAGCCCAGGTCGGCACGGAGCCTGCTGGCGAAGTCGCCGCCCGGTGTGGCTCCGGTCCACCACTCCTCGGTCTCGATCACCCCGTGCAGGAACACGACGAGCGATGCGGCGGCGTCGGGGAAGCGGGCCGCGAGTGTCGCGGGCTCGGGGTCGACGTCGACGCCGTCGACCCGGATCCGCATCGGGCCCACCAGCGCCGGATGGTGCTCGGCGAGCCGGTCGCCGAACGCACCGTCGAGCAGGCCGGCGAGGTGTCGTCCCCGGGGCCCGCCGCTCCACGGCCGCGCCGTGCGCGTGCGTGGCGCGGAGCCCAGCGCGACGCCCGCGACGCCGCCGACCGCCCGGATCCCGAGCCGGACGAGCTCGTAGATCCCGGTGGTGACCGACTCCTGCAGCACCCGCACGGATCGCGGCAGCAGGCGGTTCCAGCCGGAGCGCGCGATGGCGCTGTGCATGCGGTGCGTGGTGGCGGCCACCCGGTCCAGCACGTCGGTGACCAGCGCGGCCGTGGCGACGACCTCGCTCGACTCCGTCACCGACGCCATGGCCCCACCCTTCGCAGAAGGCCACGGTAGGCCGCCACCACCGCTGCGGTCACCCGAGGGGCACCTCCGACACGTGCGCCGCGACGATCCGCCAGCCGTCGTCGAACCGGACCCAGGTCTGGCTCTGCCGACCCTCGACCGCACCGTCGGGGTAGCCGAACAGGGTCGTCACGACGGCCGTGCGGTTGTCCACCACCAGCACCACGGTGTCGTGCAGCCGCCTGCCGGGCGGCACCGTCGGATGGTCCCGGCGCCATGAGGCGATCGCCGCCGCCCCGTGCTGCCGGTCGGCCACCCCGAACCGGACGCAGCGGGGGTCGTCCCAGAACAGCTCGGTCAGAACGGCGACGTCGCCCGCCCGGAGCGCCCGCTCGTAGCGCTCGAACGCGGCGTGGACATCGGCGACGACCTCGGGCCGGTCCAGCAGCAGCGGCGTCATGCGGTGGCCGGGCGACCCGGCTCCGCGATCACGACCGGCGCCACCATGGCGCTCTGCTCCTCGACGGGCTCGGGTTCGCGCGGGGCGGGCACCTCCGCGTCAGCCGCGGACTTCCGCCCGGTGACCAGCGCGAACCCGAGCAGGACGATGCCCGCGAACGCGTAGCCGAGCGCGATCTGGCCGCCGACGTCCCAGCCGACGGACACACCGTGGATGAGCCCGATGAAGCCCAGCGCGGCGCCGACGAAGCAGTAGATCGCCGCCGCCACGAACTTCTTGTCGACGATGAACGCGACGATCGCACCCAGGATCATGCCGGCCAGGATCGCGCCCCCGCCGAGCAGCGACAGCCCGGTGTAGACGACGCCCGCGTTGACCAGGGCGGGCTCCCCGACCTGCGCGGCCGTGGTACCGGCCGCCGACAGCGCGTTGTCGATCAGCCCCGACGCCCACGACGCGATGTTGGGGATGATCGCGATGACCACCGCGACGGCGTGCGCACGCGGCACCTCCTGGAAGGCCTGCGCGCCGATCAGCAGCCCGATGTAGAGCAGGATCGGCACGATCGCCGGCAGCGGCAGCAACGCTCCGAGCAGCCCGAACAGGCCGAGGAAGCACATCAGCGCGATGACGACGCCCGACGCGAGCGAGTAGCTCGTGCGGCCGCCCGCGGCCTTCCACCCGGGGTGTCCGATGTAGACGGCGGGCGGGAACGGGCAGCCCAGCACCGAGCCGACCACGGCCCCGACACCGTCGGCGGCGAGGATCGCCCGCAGGTTGTACTCGTCACCCGCGACGGCCGCGCTCTCGACGTTGGTCATGCCCTCGGTGAAGTTGTAGATGCCCAGCGGGATGGCGGTGGCCAGCAGCGGGGCCACGTCGGAGAGCCCCTGGCCGAGCCGCGCGAAGTCGGCGGTGGGCAGCGACAGCGCCACGTCCTTGGCGGCCGCCGCGACGTCCGGGGCCGACATGTAGCCACCGATCCAGCCGATCGCCGTGCCCACCAGCAGTGCGGCGAGGCCGACCGGGATGTTGCCGGGCAGCCGCAGGTCGGTGAAGAAGCCGATCAGGATGATCACCATGACCGGCAGTGCGATCCACAGCGCCTCCCACATCTGGGCGGCCGGGCGCATCGAGATGAACGCGATCGAGACGCCCGCGAGCGTGCCGAGCATGGCCGCCTGCGGCGTGTACCTGCGGATGAACGGGCCGATGAACGCCCCGACCAGCACGATCAGACCGATGATGAAGCACCATGCGAGTCCGGAGGCCCACGCCACCAGCGGGTCCTTCGTCTTCAGGTAGATCGGCAGCATGATCAGGAACGTCACGATGAACATGTGCGGCACCGACGGGCCGTAGGGCATCGCGCAGACGTCCGTGCGGTTCTCCCGGCGCGCCAGCCGCCGCGCCAGGTAGGTGTAGTAGACGTTGCCGATCAGCAGCTGCACGCCCAGCGCGGGCAGGATCACCCCGAACACCTCGGTGCCGGGGATCTTCACCACGCCGATGCAGAGCCCGGAGAGCACCAGTACGTTGACCAGGGTGTTGAAGCCCAGCCCGAAGAACGCGTTGGTGTCGCCGCTGACCCACCACGACAGCGTGATCGGTTCCTGTTCCTTCGTCGGTGCGCTCACGACGGGACCTCCTCCAGAGCCGTTTCCGATTCGACGTTCAGGGCAGCAAGGAATGCGGCGGACGGCGCGACCCAGCCGAAGATGCCGCCCTGGGCAGCGATCATGGCCAGGCCGACGCGCTGGAACTCGGGGAAGTAGGAGCCGGTGCAGTCCGACAGGACGAGGCACTCGTAGCCGCGGTCGTTGGCCTCGCGGACGGTGGTGTGCACGCACACCTCGGTGGTGACGCCGGTGACGACCAGGCTGGTGATACCGCGTGCCGCGAGCTCCGCCCCGAACGTCGTGCCGTGGAACGAGCCCTTGCCGGGCTTGTCGATCACGAGTTCGTCGGGGAGCGGCGCGAGCTCGTCGATGATGTCGTGGCCGTACTCGCCACGGATCAGGATCCGGCCCTTGGGGCCGGGCGAGCCGATGCGCTTGGTCGGGTCACCGCGGTTCAGCTTGGCAGGGGGGCAGTCCGACAGGTCCGGGACGTGGCCCTCCCGGGTGTGGATCACCGTGAGCCCGACGGCGCGCGCGGTCTCGAGCACCGTGCGCAGGGGCGGCACCACCGCCGCCAGCAGGGAGACGTCGTTGCCGAGCGTCTCGCCGAACCCGCCCGGCTCGACGAAGTCGCGCTGCATGTCGATGATCACCAGTGCGGTGCTGGCCTGGTCGAACGTGAACGGGTAGGGCTCCGCGGGAACGGTGCTGGTCATGTTCCCTCCCAGGTCGTCGCCGCGAGAACGGCGCCGGAGTCGGCGACGGCACCGAACACGCCGCCCTGCATCGTCACCATGTGCAGCGCCGCGGCGTGGTTGCCCGGATCGGTGGCGCCGGTGCAGTCCGACAGGATCAGGCACTCGTAGCCGCGGTCGTTGGCCTCGCGCATCGTCGTGTGCACGCAGACGTCGGTGGTGATGCCGGTGAGCACGATGTGGGTGATGCCGTTGGTGCGCAGCACCAGGTCGAGGTTCGTGGCGTAGAACGCGCCCTTGCCGGGCTTGTCCACGAGGACCTCGCCGGGGATCGGCGCGACCTCCGGCACGATCTCCCAGCCGGGTTCGCCGCGCACGAGTATCCGGCCCGACGGGCCCGCCGAACCGATCTCGGCGCCGATCCGGGCCGAGCGCCAGCGCTTGTTGGCGGGCAGGTCCGTCAGGTCCGGCGCGTGGCCCTCCCGAGTGTGGACGACGAGCATCCCCGCCGCTCTGGCGTGGGCGAGCAGCGCCGCCGTGGCCGGCAGCCCGGCGCGGGTGAGCCCGATGTCGTAGCCCATGCGGTCGACGTAGCCGCCCGGCCCGCAGAAGTCGACCTGCCAGTCGATGCAGATCAGCGCGGTGTTCGCCGCCGCCACGGATCCGTCGTAGGGCCAGGGGTAGGGATCGGCGATGACGGGGCCGATCCGGGCTCTGCCGGTGCGCGCCGGTACCGGCGCCACTGCTGTCTGCGCGCTCATAGGGCCTCCTGTGATCAACCCGCCCGGTGCCGCCGCCCGCTGGCGCGGAGGTGCACTTGGTCGATTGTCGACAGTTTGGTGACCGGGTCAGGTCTGCCCTGTTACGTGCGGGTGACGCCTCGTAACGACGTCAGCCGGCGGTGGTGCCAGGTCGTGTTGACAACGGGATGGTCGATGGCTCGTCCGGTCCGAGCTCGGATCCGAGGTAGACGCGAGCCCCGTGATGGTCGAGCTCGTAACGCGCGGCGGCGAGATCACCGCAGGCGATGGCCTCGTAGAGACGCCGGTGGCGCACCGCACCTTCGCGGGGCGAGCGGTGGTGCTCGGCCTCGCGACGCATGTTGGTGGCCATGTAGAGCTGCAGTTGCAGCAGCAACGGCTCGTACACCCGCAGCAGGTGGTGGTGCCCGGCCAGCGCCACGAGCGCCAGGTGGAACTCCCGGTGCGCCGCGGCGTGGTCGGCGGCGACCCCGCTGACGGAGGCCTCCTCGATCCACACAACGGTGTCGTGCAGCGTGGCGAGTGCGGCGGGGTCGGGCACGCTGCTGTCGCCGAGCGCGCACTGCAGGGCGAACTGCTCGAGGTTGTCGCGCAGGCTGAACAGCTCGTCGATGTCGCGGGCCGAGAGCTCCACGACGCGGACGCCACGCCGGGGGAGGTGCTCGACGAGCCCCTGCTGGCCCAGCAGGCGCAGCGCCTCGCGCAGCGGGGCCCGGCTGGTGCCGAAACGGCGGGTCAGCTGCTCCTCCACCAGGCGTTCACCGGGGGCGAGCGCGCCGCTGAGGATCTCGCTGCGCAGCTGCCGGACGGCGAGCTCCACCAGGCTGATGGCCTCGAGCCCACCTCCCACGGCGGGCCCACCCCCCACAGCTGGCCGAGCCTCTGCGGTCACGGTTGCACCACTGCCCTTCCGGCGTTCGGGCGTATCCCGCTACACCCTGTCAGATGAGACTGCCAGATGGCGCGATCCTCGGGCGCGGTAGCCGTAGAGCACCGCCCGGGCCGCGGCCGGTGTCAGGTGCCGGACCGGATCCGCGAGCCCACCGGGCCCGAACCCCGACTCGCAGCCCGAGCGCCCCGAGCACCGCGAGGGGCACCTGCTCGGGCGCGGTCAGCGGGGCCAGGTCGACGAAGCAGGTGTCGCCGGACCTGCGGCCCGCGGCCTCGACGGCCAGGCGCGTCTTCCCCATGCCACCCGGCCCGAGGATCGTGACCAGCCGCGCGTCCGCCAGCGCGGCGAGCCTGGCCAGCTCGACGTCGCGGCCGACGAAGCTCGTGAGCTGGCCGGGCAGGCCGCGCCGGGGGAGCGCTTCGGGGTGCTCGGCACGCAGGATCGACCGGTGGATCGCGGCCAGCTCGGGGGACGGGTCGGCGCCCAGCTCGGTGCGCAGCAACCGGCGGACCTTCGTGTACTCCTGCAACGCCTCGCCGGGTCGCCCGGCCCGGTGCAGCGCCCGCATGAGCTGGCCGCGCAGGCGTTCGCGCAGCGGATGGGCGGCCACGAGGCTCCCCAGCTCGGCGACCGACGCGCCGGCAGGCAGGGCCAGCTCCGCCTCGATCACGTCCTCGGTGGCGGCCAGCCGCAACTCCTCCAGCCGCGCCGCCATCGCCTGCCCGTGGGGGAGATCGACGAGCGCCGGGCCGCGCCACAGCGTCAGCGCCTCGCGCAGCACGGCCGCCGACCGTGCGTGCTCGCCGGCGGCCAGCAGCCGGGCGCCGTTGCGGGCGAGCCGTTCGAACCGGTGCGCATCGACGTCGTCCGCGTCTGCGGCCAGCCGGTAGCCGCCCGGCAGGAACTCGATCAGGTCCGACGGCAGCGCCCGGCGCAGCCGCGAGACCTGGGCCTGCACGGCGTTGGCGGCCCCCGCGGGCGGGTCGTCGCCGTACTGCCCGTCGATGAGCTGTTCGACGCCCACCGCCCGTCCCGCCTCCAGGACGAGCAGCACGAGCAGCGTGCGGGGCCGCGGGCCGCCGACGGCGATCGGGTCACCGTCGGCGGTCCGCACCTCGAGCGGGCCGAGAATGCCGAACTGCATGGCCGCATTCTCAACCCGGGGGCGCCGCGGCACGACCGAGATCCGCGCTCAGTCCCGCACGCGGTCGTAGAGCAGGCCGATCGCGCCGGACTCGGTCGGCGCCGAGTGCGTCAGCGTCCAGGACGTGCTGGGCAGCCCGTCCTCGAACAGCCGCATGCCACCACCGGCGACCTCGGGGCACAGCGTGATGCTGAGCCGGTCGAGCTCGTCGGCGTCCAGGAGCGCCTTGATCACGCTGCTGCTGGCGAGCACGACGATGTCGCCGCCGTCCTGCTCGCGCAGCTGCTTGACCGCCGTGACCGCGTCGGTGCCGGCGCGCCGCGAGTGCTGCCACGACAGCTCGGTGGCCGAGGTGAACACCACCTTCTCGACGTTGGTGAGCCAGCGGGAGAAGGCGCGGTCGCGGGGATCGGCCTGTTCGCTGTCGGCGACGGCCGGCCAGAAACCGCCGAAGCCCTCGTAGTTCTTGCGCCCCAGCAGGGCGGTGGTGGCGCCGGTGGTCACGAGCATCATGTGGTCGCGGGCACCGTCGGTGATCGCGTGGGGAACGACCCAGCCCATGTCGTAGTCGCCACCCGGGCCGTTCACGCGGCCGTCCAGGGAGAGGGAGATGTTGCCGACGACGGCACGGCGGGTGCTGTTCGTGCTGGTCATGATGGTGTCCTTCGGTTGTGGCACCGGTCTTCGGTGCCGTGGGGAAATCCTGGCGGGTGCGGGGCGGGGGGAACATCTGCCAGCTGGCAGACAGGAGCGATCAGGCCGGCCGATAGCGCAGGGTGTGGATTCCCGACGGATAGGCCCGGGAGTGCGTGAGCATGAGGTTCGCGCGGTCCTTGAGCTCGGTGAACAGCGGCTGCCCGGTGCCCAGCGCCACCGGGTAGACCTTGATCCAGTACTCGTCGACGAGCCCGAGCCGCACGAACTGCTGCGCGATCTCGACGCCGCCGAACAGGACCAGCCCCCGGCCCGCCTGCTGCTTGACCGCGGCGACCTCGTCGTCGATGTCGCCGCCTGCGACCCGCCAGCATGGTGTCGACCTCCGCCCGCAGGTCGGCGGTGAACGCGGTGTTCATCTGCGGGTCGGGCGTCATCCAGTCCAGCTCGCCCCCGGACCGGCCAGGCAGCCGTCGAGGGTGGTGTTGACGACCAGTATCACCTTGCGCATGTCGCTCCTTCTGCCGTGCGGGGTCCGCTGCGAGTGGGGAAACCCTCGCCGACCCGACGCCCGTCGTCGTCGTCAGATCTGATGAGATCAAGGTCCGGAACAGCGGGAGAGGTGGGCCGTGGCGGCGACCGTCGTGAGCCCGGTACTGGTCGGCCGCAGCGTCGAGCAGGCCGCGCTGCAGGCCGCATACGACCGCTCCCGCGCGGGGCACGCGATCACCGTCGTGGTGTCGGGTGAGGCCGGCATCGGCAAGTCGCGACTGGTCACGGCCGTGATCGAGCAACTGCCGGGAGATCCGCTCGTGCTCGTGGGCGGCTGCCTGGAGCTGGGCACCGACGGCGCGCCGTTCGTGCCGTTCGTCGCGATCCTGCGTGACCTGCTGCGCCGCTGGGATCGGGAGCGGGTCGACGCGCTGCTGCGACTGGAGGAATCGGCACTGGCGGCGCTGCTGCCGGACCTGCCCGCGCCGCGCGTCGCGCACGGTCGCACGCGGCTGCTGGAGGAGTTCCGCACGCTCGTCGAGCGGGCCGCGGCGACCGGTCCGGTCGTGCTCGTCGTCGAGGATCTGCACTGGGCGGATCCATCGAGCCGGGAGCTGTTCGCCTACCTGGCGCGCAACCTGGTCGGCTGCGGGGTGCTGCTGGTCGGCACCGTCCGCACCGGCGAGCTGGTGGCGGGCCATCCGGTGCGGGCGCTGCTCACCGAGGTCGGCCGGCGTGCCGATGTCGTGGTGCTCCCGCTGCCACCGCTCGCGCCCGGCGACGTCGCCGCGCTGCTCACGGCGATCCGCGGCGCGGCAGCGGAACCGGCGCAGAGCCGTCGCATCCACCGGCGCAGCGGCGGCAACCCGCTGTTCGTCGAGGCGCTCAGCGGTGCGGACGGCGCGTCCGAGGCTTCGTTGCGCATGCTGCTGCTCGACCGCGTCGCCGAGCTGCCCGAGCCGGCGCGCGCCCTGCTCGCGGTGGTCGCGGTCGCCGGTTCCGCGGTCGCCGACGACGTGCTCGCGGTGGTGAGCGACCTTCCCGTCACCGACCGGCAGCAGGCGCTGCGGGTGCTGATCGAACGCGACCAGCTGCGGATCCACGCCGACGGCTACACGATCCGCCACGACCTCATCCGGGAGGCCGTCGGCCGCGCGCTCCTGCCCGGTGAGCGCCGCGAGCTGCACCGGCGCTACGCCGACGCGCTGGCAGGCGACCCGGGCGCAGGCGCGGCCCTCGCCGAGCACTGGGCAGCGGCAGGCGAACCGGAACGGGCAGTCACCGCGGCCTGGCAGGCAGCGGCCCGAGCGCGGGCCTACCACGCCTTCGACGAGGACCTGGCGCTGCTGGAACGGGTGCTCGGGCTCTGGGAACACGTCGCGGATCCCGCGGCACTGATCGGGGCCGGGCCGGCTGTCGTGCACGAGCTCGCCGCCACCGCTGCGCTCGCCGCCGGTTCCTCGGCCGCCGGTGTCGCGCACTGCACGGCTGCGCTGGCGCTGCTCGACCGGGCCGCCGAGCCCGAGCGGGCGGCCCGGATGCTGGGGTTGCGCGGCACGCTGCAGCGCCGCCTCGACGGTCGCGGCCGCCAGGACCTCGAGACCGCGGTGGCGCTGGTGCCCGCCGATGCCGACCGCACCCGGGCCGAGCTGCTCTCCGCGCTCGCGTTCGCCAGCACGTCCGACGGCCGGGCCGACGACGCCCGGCACCAGGCGACCGCGGCGCTGCGGATCGGCGATCGCCTCGCCGACCCCGCGCTGCGAGCCCCGGCGCTGCTCGTGCTCGGCGCCGTCGAGGCCGACCTGGACGCGTCGCGGCGCCTGTTCGCCGAGTGCCGCGGTGCCGCCGATGCCGAGGACGATCACCACACGTACCTCACGAGCCTGCAGTGGGAGGCCACGGCGCTGACTCCGGCAGGTCAGTACGCCGCGGCGGCCGAGCTCGCCCGGTCGGGCCTGGAATCGGCGCGCCGTCACGGGCACCTGCGCTCGCGGGGCAGCATGCTGGCCGAGACGCTCGCGGGTGCGCTGGTGGCGCTCGGGCGCTGGGACGAGGCGTTGGAGGTGGTCGACGACGCGCTCGCCGAGGACCCGCCCGCCTACTTCGTCAGGTTGCTCGACGTCTGGCGGGCGAACGTGGCGCTGCACCGGGGCGAGACCGAGCGCGCCGATCGGCTGATCGATGCGCTGGCCGCCGACCTTCCCCCGGAGACCCAGGGACACATCCCGATCGTCGACCTGCAGATCCGGCGAGCTCTGCAGCGCGGCGACACCGATCAGGCGGACCAGCTGCTCGCGATGGCGATGGCGTCGATCATGGATGGGGCGACGCTGACGTACGAGCGCCTCACGCTCGCCGTGACCGGGGCCGAGGTCGTGGCCGCCTGGCGCGCCGCGCACCCGCGGGACCGGCGGGTGGCCGTCGTGCTCGGCACCCGCCTGGCGGAGCTGCGCGCGCTCGTGCGCGCCAACCCGTACCGCACCTCCGGTGCCGCCGCGCAGGTGCTCACGTTCGAGGCGTTGACCGGCAGCGGCGCGCTCACGGACTGGGACCGCGCCGCGGCGGCGTGGCGCGGGGTCGGCAACCCCCTCGAGCTCGCCGGCGCGCTGATCGGCGGTGCCGCAGCGGCGCTCGCGTCGAGCAACCGTTCCGGGGCCCGGCAGCGGCTGCGCGAGGCCGGGAGCGTCGTCGACGGCCTGGGCGCGGTGCCGCTGCGACGCCGCGTCGACGAGCTCGCCGTGCGGGCCCGGCTCGAGGACCCGCAGGCGCCCACCGACCCGGCGGCGCGGTTCGGGCTCACCCGCCGCGAGCTGCAGGTGCTGCAGGTGCTCGCCGGTGGCCGGTCCAACGCCGAGATCGCCGCCGCGCTGTTCATCTCGACGAACACGGTGGCCAGCCACGTGGCCCGCATCCTCACCAAGCTCGGCGCCGGCAGCCGCACGGAGGCCGTGGCGCTGGCGCACCGCGACGGGCTGCTTTCCTAGGTCGCGCTGGTCTCCAGCAGCCGCCCGTCGGCGAGGCGCAACCAGCGGTCGACCCCGATCCCGGCGAGGAACCGCTCGTCGTGGCTGACCACCACGAACGCGCCCTGGTAGGCGCGCAACGCGCTCTCCAGCTGGCCGACGCTGACCAGGTCGAGGTTGTTGGTGGGCTCGTCGAGCAGCAGCAGCTGCGGAGCCGGTTCGGCGAACAGCACGCAGGCCAGCGTCGCCCGCAGCCGCTCCCCGCCGGAGAGCGCCCCGATGGGGAGATGGATGCGGCTGCCGCGGAACAGGAACCGGGCGAGCAGGTTCATCCGCTTCGGCTGCGGCATCGACGGGGCGAAGTCGGCCAGGCTGCCGACGACGGAGCGGTCGAGATCGAGCAGGTCCAGGCGCTGTGACAGCGTCGCGACCCGGCCGTCGCCGCGCGTGGCCGTTCCCGCATCGGGTTGCTGGTCACCGCTGATCAGGCGCAGCAACGTGGACTTCCCGGCGCCGTTTGGTCCGGTCAGCGCGACCCGTTCGGGGCCGCGGAGGGTGAGATCGGCGCCCACGAACAGGTCCCTGACCTGCATCCCGGCGCCCTGGAACACCGTGCGGCCCGCTGGTACCGCGGTGGCGGGCAGCTCCAGCGCGATCTGCTGCTCGTCGCGCAGGGCCCGGCCGGCCTCGTCGAGGCGGGTCCTGGCGTCGCTCACCCGGGCGGCGTGGGTCTCGTTCGCCTTCCCGGCCGACTCCTGGGCGCCCCGCTTCATGGTGCCGGCGAAGATCTTCGGCAGCCCGGCGTTCTTGAGGTTGCGCGACGCGTTGCTCGCTCGACGCGCGGCCCGCTCCCGGGCCTGCTGCATCTCCCGCTTCTCGCGCTTCACGTCCTGCTCGGCGTTGCGGATGTTCTTCTCGGCCACCTCCCGAGCCACCCGGACCGCCTCGGTGTAAGCGGTGAAGTTGCCACCGTGGAAGCGGACCTCGGCGCTGTCGAGCTCGGCGATGCGGTCCATCCGGTCCAGCAGCTCCCGGTCGTGGCTCACGAGCAGCAGGCAGCCGTTCCAGTCGTCGAGCGCGGCGTAGAGCCTGCGGCGGGCGTCGCCGTCGAGGTTGTTCGTCGGCTCGTCGAGCAGCAGGATGTCGGGGCGCTCGAGCAGCCGCGCGGCCAGGCCGAGCGAGACGACCTGACCACCGCTGAGCGTGTGCAGGCGCCGGTCGAGCGCGACGTCGCCGAGGCCGAGGCGGTCGAGCTGGGCGCGGCTGCGTTCCTCGACATCCCAGTCGCTCCCGATCGTGGTGAAGTGCTCCTCGCTCGCGTCCCCGGACTCGACGGCGGCCAGCGCGGCGATCGTCGCGGCGACGCCCAGTACCTCGGCGACCGCCAGGTCCCCGGTCAGCGGCAGGCTCTGTGGCAGGTAGCCGAGCACCCCTTCGACCGAGACCGAGCCGCTGATCGGCCGGTACTCCCCGGCGATCAACTTGAGCAGCGTGGACTTGCCGGCGCCGTTGGGGGCGACGAGGCCCGTGCGGCCGCCGCCGACGGCGAACGACAGGTCCTGGAACACCGGCGTTTCATCGGGCCAGGAGAAGGTCAGGTTCGAACAGACGACAGAAACGTCGGACATGGCACAGCCCTCGGGATGGGGGGACGGGGGATTCGACGGCCGGATATCACCCGGAGACGTCGTCGCTGCCCGTCATTCCCTGACCCCCACCTCATCGAGAACGTGCCGCCGAGGCTACTGCACGGCCGCGGCCGTCCGCCTGCGGAATACCATCGCCGTGGTCACCGCCAGCACGATCGTGCCCAGCGCCTCCACGACGAGCGTGGTCGGCACGAGCGTGAAGTCGAGGTCTTCACGGATGCCGAAGAGCCCGACCGTCAACGCCAGTACCAGCGCCAACAGCGTGCCCACCATGAACAGCAGGCTCAGCACCGTCGCCAGCGACAGCAGCCGGGCCCGCAGCACGAGCATGGCGATCGCCAGCACGAGACCCCCGATCGCGTTGAGGACGAACAGCACGCCGAGCACACCACCGACCCCGTCGAACACGAGGAACAGGTGGATCCCGCCCATGGCCAGCAGCAGGATCGCGCTGAGCACCTGCCACACCATCAACGACCCTCGCGACTCCGATGCCATCTCCGTGAACCTGCCTTCCGTGCGCAGCCCCCGGCCGGCTGTCAAGGGCCTTCACGGTGTGCACGGCGCTGGGGGGAAAAGGGTTCAGATCGGGTTGCGCTGATCACGCTCGACGGTCGCCGGGTGCGATGCGCCGGACAGGGCCCGGTGAACCCGCCCGTACGCTGCGCCGCCATGCGGATCTACGCCGAGCGCCCCGTGCGCATCGCCCGTCAGCTGCTCGCCGATCTCATGGCCGTCGGCTGGGTGGTGCTGTGCGTGCTGGTGGCGCTGACCGCGAGGGACCTGATCCTGCGCCTCCAGTCACCTGCCAGGGCACTGGCGAGCGCGGGCGAGTCGATCCGCGGGGCCTTCGACGGCGCCGCCCGCACCGCGGGCGGCGTGCCGTTCGTCGGTGGGGAGCTGGCCCGCGCGCTGGGCGCGGGCACGGGCGCCGGCCAGTCGCTGGCAGCGGCCGGGCAGGACCAGGTGGACACGATCGCGGGTGTCGCCACCGGCACGGCCGTCCTCATCGTGGCGCTCGGGGTCCTGCCGGTCCTGCTGATCTGGCTGCCGCTGCGCATCCGGTACGCCCGCGCGGCCCGCTCGGCGGTCATCGTGCGCAACGCCGACAGTGACCTGCTGGCACTGCGCGCGATGGCGCGGCTGCCCATCCGCAAGTTGTTGGCGGTGTCACCCGACCCGGCCGCGGCCTGGCGTCGTGACGAGCGCGACGTCGTGCACGGCCTGGCCGCGCTGGAGTTGCGCAGCCTGGGGCTGAAGGTGCCGAAGAAGCTCCCGGACTGACCGTTCAGGCAGGTTCCAGGCTGGCGGTCAGGCTGGCGGCCATCTGCTCGCCGAGCTGCTCCGGGGTGGCGGGACCGGACGCCCGGAACCACTTGTACGTCCAGTTCACGGCCCCGAGGCACATGTTGACGTACACCCGTGGCGTCATGCCGATGGCGATCTCCGGGTGCTCGTCGAGGTGGCGGTTGAGTGCGGAGAGGAACAGGTCCTCGAAGGCGTGGCGGCGCATCAGCAGGTGCTCGGCGAGGTCGGCGGGCAGCTCGTGCTCCTCCTCGAAGCAGACCTTGAGCAGCTCCTGGTGGCGGCACGTGTACGCGACGCGGGAGCTGATCAGCTCGCGGATGGCGGCGAAGGCGGTAGGTGCCTGCGCAACTACCTCTTCGGCCAGTACCCGGCTCTCGTCGAGCACGTCGGAGTAGATGCGGACGAGCAGCTCCTCCTTGCTGCGGAAGTAGTGGTAGAGCGTCGGTTTCGAGAGCCCGACGGCCGCGGCGATCTCGTTCATCGACGTGGCCCGGAACCCGCGCCTGCTGAAGATCTCGGCCGACAGCGACAGCACGCGTTCGCGCTGTTGATCGGCTCGGGTCAGCACGACGTCGGTCATGTTCGAGCCCCTCTCCGTCCTGCCGCCAGCGGCGTCCGGTGCGCGCCGCCAACGGTAGCCGTCATGACTTGACAGCCCTGCCGGACATCGTTCTACTGACTCGACCGTCCGGTCGGTCGACTCTAGCGGAGGATGCCCGTGACTTGGGAGCTCGACGAAGCGCACACCGACTTCGTGGCCACGTGCCGCGCGTTCGTCGACCGTGAGGTCCGGCCGCTCGTCGATGCTGCGGAGCGGGACGCGACGTTCCCCGCGGAGCTGTGGAAGCGCCTCGGCAACGCCGGCCTGCTCGGCCTGGTGACGCCGTCGGACCTCGGCGGCGTCGACGGCGACGCGCTCGCGGTCGCGCTGGTGGCCGAGGAGCTCGCGCGCGCCAGCGGCGGCATCGCGGTCACCGCGCTGGTCAGCGCGTACATGGCCGGCCCGCACCTGGTGCGCCAGCGGACGACCCCGGAGCAGGAGCGCTGGGCCACCGCGGTGGCCACCGGCGAGGCGGTGGCGGCGATCGCCGTGACCGAGCCCGGCACCGGCTCCGACGTCGCCGGCATCACCACCCGCGCCCGGCGCACCGACGACGGCTGGGTTCTCGGCGGCCGCAAGATGTTCATCACCAACGCGGGGCTGGCCGACGTCCTGATCGTCGCCGCGCGCACCGGTGACGCGGGCCGCGGCGGCATCACGCTGTTCCTGGTGCCCAAGGACACGGCCGGGCTCTCGGTCGGCGCGCCGCTGGTGAAGATGGGCTGGCACTCCTCCGACACCCGCGAGGTGATCCTCGACGACGTCACGCTCCCGGCCGACGCCGTGGTCGGCACCGAGGGCCGGGGCTTCTACCAGATCATGGCGGGCTTCGAGCTGGAACGGATCGCGCTGTCGGGCATGGGCATCGGCCACGCCGCCGAGTGCCTGGACCTGGCGCGCGCCTACGTCCGGGAGCGCGAGGCGTTCGGCGAGCCACTGGTGCGCCTGCAGACGATCCGCCACCGGATCGCGACGATGGAGATCGAGCTCGAGGCGGCCCGGCTGATCACCTACCAGGCCGCGGCCCGGCTCGACAGCGGGCACCCGGAGGCGTCGCGGTCGGTCGCGCGGGCCAAGTACCTCTCCGCGATCATGGCCAACCGCGTCGTCGACGACGCCGTGCAGCTCTTCGGTGGTGCCGGTTTCGTCGAGGAGTCGGCGGTGGCCCGGCACTACCGCGACGTGCGGATCCTGCGCATCGGCGGCGGCACCGACGAGATCCAACTGGAGATCCTGACCCGGGGGATGGCCTCGTGACCACCCTCGATGCGGAGCCTGCGGTCGTCGACGCGGTCGTCGACGCCGCCCCCACGGCCGAGGACGTCGCCCGTGCCGCGCAGACGGCGCTGCGCGGTGGCGACCCGGCCCGCTGGCCCGACAAGCTGCCCGTGCGCGACCGGCTCGCGGTGCTGTTCGACACCGGTTCCTTCGTGGAGGACGGCCTGCTGGCGCGCGCCACGGAGGACGGGCTCCCGGCCGACGGGGTGATCACCGGCGTCGGCCGCGTCGAGGGCCGTCCGGTGGCGGTGATCGCGCACGACTTCACCGTCAAGGCCGGCTCGTGGGGTGAGCTGACGTGTGAGAAGCAGATCCGGATCCTGGAGCGCGCCGACCGCGACCTGCTCCCGGTGGTCTACCTCGTCGACTCCGCGGGTGGGCGCCTGACCGACCAGATGGGCTTCTTCCCCGGCCGCCGCGGCGCCTCGGCGATCTTCCGGCTCCAGGTGAAGCTGTCCGGCCGGGTGCCTCAGCTGTGCTGCCTGCACGGGCCGTCCGCGGCGGGCGGGGCGTACATGCCGGCGTTCTGCGACTGGGTCGGGATGGTCGACGGGAACGCGTCGATGTACCTGGCCAGCCCGCGCGTCGCGGAGAAGGTCACCGGCGAGCGCACGACGCTGGAGGAGATGGGCGGCGCGATGATGCACGCCACCGTCTCCGGCTGCGGCGACGAGGTCTTCGACGAGGACTGGCAGGCCATCGCCGCCGCCCGGCTGCTGCTGACCTACCTGCCCGACGACTTCCGCAGCCCGCCCGCGGCGGCCCCGTCGGTCGCGCCGGAGGTCACCGGCTGGGACGGCGTGATCCCGGGCGACCCGAACACCGGTTACGACGTGCGCGGCGTGGTCGACCGGCTCGTGGACGCCGGCACGTTCTTCGAGATCAAGGCCCGCTGGGCGCAGGAGATGGTGGTCGGCTTCGCGCGGCTGGAGGGCCGCGTGATCGGGATCGTGGCCAACCAGCCCGCCGTGCGCAGTGGCGCGATCTTCGTGGACTCCGCCGACAAGGCCACCCGCTTCATCTCGATGTGCGACGCCTTCAACGTGCCGCTGGTGTTCCTGCAGGACGTGCCGGGCTTCATGGTCGGCGTCGACGTCGAGCGCCAGGGCATCATCCGCCACGGCGCCAAGCTCATCGCCGCGATGTCGTCGGCGGAGGTGCCCAAGTACTCGGTGGTGCTGCGCAAGGCCTACGCGGCCGGCTTCTACGCGATGTGCGCGCCGGGCTTCGAGCCCCGCGCCACGCTCGCGCTGCCGACGGCGACGATCGGGCCGATGTCCGCACCGGCCTCGGTCAACGCGGTGTACGCCAACAAGATCGAGGCCATCACCGACCCCGACGAGCGGGCCGCGTTCGTCGCGGCCCGCACGGTCGAGCAGCAGCGCGACATCAACCTGCTGCGCATGGGCAGCGACCTCGTCGTCGATGCCGTGGTGCAACCCGAGCGGCTGCGGGCCGAGCTCGTCGCCCGGATGGTCGATGCGGATCGCTGGTCGCGCGAGACCGGCCGCCGCCACCACCTGATCAGCCCGGTCTAGACCCACCAGTGGACGCGCCAGGAAGGACGACGATGTCCGACGACAACGACAGCCCTGCCGACAACGACAGCCTTGCCCAGTTGATCAAGACGCCGCTGCAGCCGCTGCGGCCGGACTGGGTCGTGCCCGAGCGCGTCGAGGCGCTGCGCGCCGCCCGGGCGTTCGACGACCCGGACGGCTACTGGGAGTGGGTGGCGCGGCAGCAGCGCTGGTCGACGCCGTGGACGAGCGTGCGCAGCGGCGATCTCGCCGACGTGCGCTACTTCGAGGGCGGCATGCTGAACGTCGCCGACAACTGCGTCGACCGCTGGGCCGAGGACCCGCAGACGGCGGGCCGCAACGCGATCGTCTGGGAGGGCGAGCCGGGCGACAGCCGCACCGTCACCTACGCCGAGCTCGCCGACGAGGTGTCGCGGCTCGCGGCCGGGTTGCTGGCCATGGGTGTCGCGAAGGGCGACGTGGTCGCGATCTACATGCCCAACCTGGTGGAGGCGTTCACCGCCATCCATGCCTGCAACCGGATCGGCGCGATCTACACCGTGCTGTTCTCCGGGTTCGGCGAGGAGGCGGTGGCCTCACGGCTGGTGGCCGCACGTGCCGTCGCCGTGGTCGTGGCCGACGCGATCTACCGGCGCGCCAAGCCGGTGCCGCTGCTGGAGACGCTGCGCGCGGCCCGCGGGCGCGCGCCGTCGGTGCGGCTGACGGTGGTGGTGGACCGTACCGGCAACGCCGTGCCGCTGGTGGAGGGTGAGCGGTCCTACGCCGACGTGCTCGCCGCCGGCGCCGGGGGCACGCCCGCCGTGCCGCTGGAGGCCAACGAGCCGTCGTTCCTGATCTTCACCAGCGGCACCGAGAGCCGCCCGAAGGGTGTGGTGCACAGCGTCGGCGGGTTCCTGCTGGGGACGTGGGCCAACGCCTACTGGCAGGCCGGTCACGAGCAGGACGACGTCTACTGGGTGGCCGCCGACGTCGGCTGGCTGACGTTCCCGATCCAGGCCGTGGTCGGCGGGCTGGCCTGCGGGATGACCATCGCGTGCTTCGAGGGCGCGCTGGACACCCCGACGACGTCGCGGTTCTACGAGATCTGCGAGAAGCACCGCGTCACCAAGATCCTCGCCGCCCCGACGCTGGTGCGGATGCTGCGCAAGTTCGGCGACGACCTCGCGGCCGCACACCCGCTGCCGGCGCTGAAGCTGATCACCGCGCAGGGCGAGCCGTTCGACGCCGACACCTTCGACTGGGCCACCGCCACGTTCGGCGTGCCGATCGTCAACGCCTACGGCCAGACCGAGACCGGCTCCACCTGGGCGTACCCGGTGTACGGGGTGGAGGCGATCAAGGCGGGCTCGGTCGGCACGGCCGTGCCGGGCCACAGCTTCGCGATCGTCGACGACGAGGGTGCGCCGGTGCCGGCCGGGGTCAAGGGCAACCTGCTGCTGACCAGCCCGTTCCCGACCCTGGCCCGCACCGTCTGGGACGACCACGACCGGTACCTGTCCACCTACTTCGGCCGCTTCCCCGGCCGCTACGCCACCAACGACGAGGCCGTGCTCGACGAGGACGGGCACCTGTGGGTGCTGGGCCGCGCCGACGACGTGATCAACGTGGCGGCGCACCGGATCTCGACGATGGAGATCGAGGCCGTCGTCACCGCGCACCCCGGTGTCGTCGAGGCGGCGGTGGTCGGCCTCCCGGATCCCACCAAGGGCACCGTGCCGATCGCGTTCGTCACGCTGGCCGCTGGCACCGACCCGGAGCAGGTGCGCACGGAGGTCGCCTCCCGCGTGACGGCCGAGATGGGCGGCTACGCGCGACTCGCCGCCATCCACATCACGCCGGCCATGCCCAAGACCCGCACCGGCAAGACCATGCGGCGGCTGCTGCGCGACATCATCGTGCACGGCAAGCCGACCGGGGACACCAGCGCCATGGAGGACGCCGCCGCGCTCGACGCGGTCACGACTGCCATCAAGGGCTGAGGTCGTGCGGGTCTACGAGGTCACCGAGCGCACGATCGGGACGGTGCTGGCCGACAAGGCCGCCACGGTCGGCGACCGCCCGTTCCTGCACTTCGGCGAGGAGCGGTTCACCTACCGGGACGCGCACGAGATCACCAACCGCTACGCGCACGGCTTCCTGGCCGCGGGCATCGGCGCGGGTGACCACGTCGCGATCGTGATGCGCAACCGGCCGGAGCTGCTCTGGGCGCTGTGGGGGCTGGGCAAGATCGGCGCGGTCGCGGTGCCGCTCAACGTGGCCGCCAAGGGTGAGCTGCTCACCTACCTGCTCGACCAGTCCGATGCGGTGCACCTCTACGTCGACGACGATCTGCGGGAGCGCGCCGACCGGGCGGCGGCGGGTGTGGCGGGGCTGCGTCACGTCGACTCGACCGCTGACCTGCAGGCGTTCGCGACGCAACCCGCGTCGGACCCACCCGGCATGGCCGAGGTTCGCAGCGACGACCCGCACCTGATCATGTACACCTCGGGCACCACCGGACCGTCGAAGGGCGCGGTCTGCCCGCACTCGCAGGGGTTGGCGGTCGGGCAGCAGCTCGCGACGATCAGCGGGTACCGCCCCGACGACGTGCTCTACACCTGCCTGCCGCTCTTCCACGCCAACGCGCTGTGGTACACCGTCTACGCCGCGCTCTGGGCCGACGCGTCGGTGGCGCTGTTCCCGAAGTTCTCGGCCAGCCGGTTCTGGGACGAGGTGCGCGCGAGCGGCGCCACGGTGTTCAACGCGCTCGGCGCCATGGCCAACATCATCTGGCAGCTCCCGCGCGCCGCCCGCGACCGCGAGCACGCCGTGCGGATCGCCATGACGGTGCCGACCTCGCGCGAGCTGTGCGACGGCTTCCGGGAGCGCTACGGCATCACCGTCACCTCGGTGTTCGCGATGACGGAGAACTGCGCGATCACCGTGCTCGGCCCGGACGACCCGCCGGAGAAGGCGACGTCGGCGGGTCGGGTCCGCGAGCACGTCGACGTCCGGATCGTGGACGAGCGGGAGCGACCGCTGCCGGCGGGCGAGGTGGGGGAGATCTGCATCCGGCCGGCCGAACCCGGCGCCATCATGCTCGGCTACTACGAGATGCCCGCCGCGACCGTCGCCGCCACCCGGGACCTGTGGTTCCACACCGGTGACCGTGGCCGTCTCGACGAGGACGGCTACCTCTACTTCACCGATCGCAAGAAGGAGGCGATCCGCCGCCGCGGCGAGAACATCTCCGCCTACGAGGTGGAGACGGTGCTGTGCCGCCACCCCGCGGTGCAGGAGGCCGCGGCCGTCCCGGCGCCGTCGGAGCTGGGTGAGGACGAGGTGATGGCCTACGTCGTGGCCGCGCCCGGTGCGGAGGTCTCGTTCCGCGAGCTGATCGAGTTCTGCGCCGACAACATGGCCTACTACATGGTGCCGCGCTACCTGGAGCTCATCGACGCGTTGCCGAAGACGCCGAGCGAGAAGATCGAGAAGTACAAGCTGAAGGTGTCGGCCGCCGAGCGGCTGCACGAGCTGTGGGACCGCGAGGCCGAGGGTGTGGAGGTGCGCCGGTGACGGTGCGGGTGGAGTTCGACGGCGCGGTGGCGCGGGTGGCGATCGACCGGCCCACGGTGCAGAACGCGCTGGACGCCGTGGTGGTCGCCGGGCTGGAGGCCGCGGTGCGCTGCGCCGTGAACCGCGGCTGCGCGGCACTCGTGCTGAGCGGCACGGGCGGCACGCTGTCGGCCGGTGCCGACCTGCCCTACCTGCGCTCGCTGCTCGGCGACGCCGCCGCGCTCACCGGGTACCTCGACTCGATCGCGACCGTGCTCGACCTGCTGGAGTCCGCGCCGCTCATCTCGATCGCCGTCGTCGGGGGGTACGCGCTCGCGGGCGGGTGCGAGATCCTGCTGGCCTGCGACCTGGCCGTCGTCGCCGACGACGCGCGGATCGGCGACCGGCACCTGGAGTACGGCCTGCTGCCCGGCGGCGGCGGCTCGGTGCGGCTGCCGCGATCGGTGCCCGGCCCGCTCGCGCGGCGGTTGCTCTACACCGGCGAGATGATCGACGGGGCGACCGCGGCCCGCTGGGGGCTGGTCAGCCACGCGGTGCCGGCGGCGGAGCTCGACGCCACCGTCGATGCGCTGGCGGCCCGGCTGGCGCGCCACAGCCCGGCCGCGCTCGTCGGGATGAAACGGCTCTACCGCGACGCCGTGAGCACGCCGGCGGCCGAGGCGCTGGTCGCGGAGCGCGCCGTGCTCGTCGAGCACCTGATGGCGGGCGGGGCGGACGAGGGGCTGGCGGCCTTCGCGGAAGGACGGGCGCCCGAGTTCCGGGCCGCCGGCAAGGGAGGAACGCATGGCTGACGACTTCGGGGACCGTCCGGTCACCGGCAAGTGGTTCGAGGAGCTCGCCGTGGGCACGGTGATCCGGCACGCGACGCGCCGGACCGTCACCGAGACCGACAACGTGCTCTTCACGACGATGACCATGAATCCCGCGCCGCTGCACCTGGACGCCGAGTACGCGTCGCACACCGAGTTCGGGAAGCCGCTGGTCAACAGCATGTTCACGGTGGCGCTGGTCGTCGGGCTGTCGGTGCCGGAGCTGACACTGGGCACCATCGTGGCGCAGCTGGGGATCGACGCGGTCCGGTTCCCGGCGCCGGTCTTCCCCGGTGACACGGTCCGCGTGGAGACCGAGGTGATCGAGGCGCGGCCGTCGAAGTCGCGCCCGGAGCAGGGGCTGGTCGTGTTCGAGCACCGCGCCCACAACCAGCGCGACGAGCTGGTGTGCGTGGCGCGGCGCACCGGGCTGATGCACCGGCGGCCGTCGTGATCACGAGCTACCTCGACGCCATCAGCATCGGCGACAAGCACACGAGCCGGGCCCGGACGATCACCGAGACCGACATCGTCAGCTTCGCGATGTTCACCGGCGACTGGCACCCGATCCACACCGACGTCGAGTACGCGGCAGCGGATCCGGACTTCGGCGGGCGGATCGCGCACGGCGCGCTGGTGCTCTCGGTGGCGCTGGGCCTCGTCACGTTCTGGCCACCGGCGATGCGGGCGTTCTACGGCGTGGACCGGCTGCGGTTCGTGGCGCCGACACGCATCGGCGACACCCTGCACGTCGACACGGAGGTGATCGGGATCTCGCCGCGCAACGCGGAGAGCGGCGTGGTCACGTCGATCTTCCTGGTACGCAACCAGCGCAACGAGGATGTGATGGCGGCGACGCTGAAGACACTGGTCGCCCGCGACCCTGCGAAGCTGCCCGCATGAGCGTCTTCGCCCCGCGCAGCCTGCTGTTCGTACCCGCCACCAGGACCGACATGCTCGCCAAGGTCGAGCGGGTGCGGCCCGACGCGGTGGTGGCCGACCTCGAGGACGCCGTGGCGCCTGCGGAGAAGGAGCAGGCGCGCGCCGACGTGCTGGCCGCGCTGGCGGCGCAGCGGCCCGGCGCCGGGCACGTGCTGGTGCGGATCAACGCCCCCGGCACGCCCTGGTACGACGACGACCTGGCGGCGGTGACCGGCGCATCCGGTGTGGACGGTGTCGTGCTGCCCAAGTACGAGCGCCCCGAGCAGTTGGGCGCGCTGCGGGCCGCGCTGCCCCTCGGCACGATCATCATCGTCGGGTTGGAGAGCGGCCTCGGCGTCGCCGACGCGCGGCCGCTGCTCGCCGCGCTCCCGGACGCCGTGTTCTTCGGGGCGGAGGACTACATCGCCGATCTCGGCGGCCGCCGCACCGCGGGCGGCGCCGAGGTGCTCTACGCGCGCAGCGCTGTCTGCCTGGCCGCGCACCTCGCCGGGGTCGCGACCCTGGATCAGGTCGTGGCGGCGGTCCGCGACACCGACGCGTTCCGCGCCGACGCCGTGGCCGGTCGGGAGATCGGCTACCGCGGCAAGATCTGCCTGCACCCGCTGCAGGTGCCGATCGCCCACGAGGTCTTCACGCCGTCGGAGGCGGAGGTCCGCCACGCCCGCGAGGTGCTCGACGCCGCGGGCGCCGGGGTGGGCGTGGTGGACGGGCAGATGGTGGACGCCGTGCACATCACGATGGCGCGGGCGGTGCTGGAACGGGCCGGAGGGCCCTCCTAGACACGCTGTGGTCGAGGTGCACACCGGCCTGGAAGGACATCGGGGTGCTCCTGTCGTCGCCTGTGGTCGTGCTGGCGAAGGGGAGACCGAGCCGGGCGGGAGAACTCATCGATGCCGCTACGGTTCGTTTCATGCAGATCGGAGTCGTCCTGCCCGCGGCGGAGGCCGGTGCCTCCGGTGTGACGCCGCCGTGGGCGATGGTGCGTTCCTTCGCCGAGTCGGCGGAGCGCCACGGGCTCGACTCGGTCTGGATGATCGACCACTTCTTCACCGCAACCCCCGACGGCCGCCGCGAGGGCATGCACGAGGTGTGGACGACGATCGGTGCCGTCGCCGCGGTCACCGCGCGGATCCAGGTGGGCACGCTGGTGGTGTGCAGCCCGTTCCGCAATCCGGCGCTCACCGCGAAGGCCGCTGCGACGGTCGCCGAGATCAGCGCCGGACGCCTCGTGCTTGGTCTCGGCGCGGGCTGGCACGACCCGGAGTTCGCGGCGTTCGGCTACCCGCTCGACCACCGCGTGGGGCGCTTCGCCGAGGCGCTGCCCATCGTTGCGGCGCTGCTGCGCGGCACCACCGTCAGCGTCGACGGCCGCTTCCATCGGATGCGCGAAGCGGAGCTGGTGCCGCCACCACCGCACCCGGTGCCGGTCCTGGTCGCGGCCGAGGGCCCGCGAATGCTGGGGCTGGCCGCGGCGTACGCCGACGCATGGATCACCGCCTGGTACGGCCACCCCGACGCGCGCTTGCACGCGCAGCTCGCCGCGATGGACGCGGTGGCGGCCCCGGCGGGGCGCGACCGCGTGCAGCGGTTCGTCGGCATCAACGTGCACGATCCCGACGGCGGGGTGCCACCGGACCCCGACGAGTCGGTGATCCTCGGCTCGGTCCGCGAACTCGCCGCCGCCCTCGACGCCTACGCGGCGCTGGGCATCGACCACGTCGTCGTGCAGCTGACGCCCCACGACGAGCGGTCGCTGGTGCGGCTCGCGGCCGCGGTCGGCCGGGCAGCTTGCTCGCGAGGACGACGTCCGCAGACGTGAGTACGCGGATCCGGGTGCCGGCGCGGTGGGTCTCCAGCAGCTCTGGTTGAGGAAAGGGCGCCTCGCCGGCGGGCAGGTCTCGGGGAGGGCACGACGGCCTCGGGAATGCGCGCTGCGCGCGCCACGGCATGCGGGCGCATTCAGGCGCTAATGGGTAGATCGATGCGATGCATCTGATTGCGGCGGGGGCCGCCTGGTATCCAGGGTGGTGGGTGGAAGAGTGGGAAGCCGTCGGTGATGGTGACTTCCCATTCTTCTTTGTGCATCACCATGTGGTGGTGGGTGCACAGCAATACCAGGTTGCTGAGTGCGGTGATGCCGCCGCGGGCCCAGTGGATGATGTGGTGCGAGGAGCACCATGGGGCTGCGGCTGTGCAGCCGGGGAAGGCGCAGCCGCTGTCGCGTTGGGCTAATGCGCGGCGCATCCAGCGGGGTACCACGCGTTGGGAGCGGCCGATGTCGAGTGGTTCGCTGTTGCCGCCGAGGACGATGGGGATGATCTCGGCGTCGCAGGCGTGGCGGCGGGCGTCCTCGGCGGAGATCGGGCCGGTCATGGAGCCGTCGCCGAAGTCGCGTAGCCCGGTACCGAGGCGGTTTTCGAGGTCTTGCAGGGTGATGGTGACGTTGATGTGCGGGCGTTCGCCGCCGTCGACGGGGAGCTGTCGACAGGTCAGGGATCGGCGGGCGAGGTCGACGAGGGCGTCGGCGTCGCGTTCGGTCTTGGTCCGCGGGTCCGGGGTGCCGTCTTCGGCCGGTTGGGGTGCGGCCAGGGGTGAGAGGGCGGTGTTGAGGTCGGCGGCGGATTCGGTGTTGAGCCAGCCGCGCAGGTCGAAGCCTTCGCCGTTCGCGGTGAACGTGAGGTGGTCCTGCGTGGGTGGGGTGTCGCGGGGTGCGGCGCCGTCGGGGTCGAGGAACGCCAGGCGTCGGCGGGCGAGGACGCCCAGCTCGTAGGGGTTGAACACGCGGGCGTGCGCGGCGAGGTAGGACTCCAGCTCGGCACGGTGTGGTTCGAGGTCCGGCTTCAACCCGCCGAGTGTCCGTTGGATCACCGTGATGTGCTCGGCGGAGATTGCGCCCTCGGCGAAGGCCTTGGCGGTCTCCGGCAGCGCCGCAGGCAGCGCGTCACCGCTGGGGGAGCGTCCGGGCAGCACGTCCTTGGCGGCGGTGATCCGGCGTCGTGCTTCGGCTTTGGTGATGTTCTGCGTGCACTGCAACAATTCGTTGGTGGTGTTGTAGCCGTGCGCGCCGGCGAGCCCGCGCACCTCGGCTTCACGAACCAAAGCGAGCCCTTCAAAGCGGAGAAGGTTTGTTTTCTTCTCTATCGTGGCGAGCCCGTGCAGGATCTCCTCATCGGAGGCCTGCCAGGCTGTGCTCATGCCTTCAATTCTATACGAACACGTGTTCGATTGCCAGGGCGAAATTGGCGTCGCGGACGTAGTTGTGATGATCGAATGGCCCTGGGGCCTGTCACGATTTCCGTGTAAGCCACGGATGACTAATTTAGTTAACCTATCACAGGGGAAGTCGA